>NZ_JAEMRD010000034.1 GCF_016463485.1 Brevundimonas sp. | reverse complement strand
AGCTTGGCGTCCTCCCAAGGCTCGACGGCCTCGGTCAGCTGGACCCCGAACGCGATGAAGTCCGGCCGCTCGCCGGCGAACCAATCCTGGACCACCCACTGGGTAAAGGGCTCTGCCTTGACCATGCCCTCGTCGCGGACGCCGAGGCGGGCCTCCAGCCGGTCGATGTCGTCAGGCGTCGTCGCCGGCACGATCCGATCGATCATGGTCTGGGGGAAGGCCCCCTCGGCGGCGATCCAGTCGGCCAGTTCCGGATCAATGCGCCGCGCCATCTCCAGCACCCCGGCGCGGATCCGCTTGCCGTTGTGCGGAAGGTTGTCGCAACTGATGACGGTGAAGGGTTTGAGGCCCGCAGCTTTCCTCGCCTTCAGCGCCGCGACGATGAAGCCGGGCGCCGTGATCGGCCGGGAGATGTCGGTCAGGTCTGCGGCCACCTCGGGGTCGTCCAGCTTCAGTGCGCCCGTCGCCGGATCGAGCCGATAGCCCTTCTCCGTCACCGTCAGGGTGACGATGTGGACGTCCGCATCGGCCATGGCGGCGACCAGCGCTGCCGGGTCCTGCGGCCCGACCATGACCCCCTTGCCGGCACCGATGATCCTCAGCCGCTCCTCGGCCCCGTCGCGCACCACAAGGGTATAGAGGCCGTCCTGCGGGTTCAGCTGCTCCGCCACCGAGGGCGACCTCAGCGACGCCCCCAGAACGCCCCAGCGCAGGTCGCCGCTGGCCAGGGCGTCGTCGAACACCACCGCCTGATGCGCCCGGTGGAAGGCCCCGATACCCAGGTGGACCACCCCGGTCCTGACCGCCGCCCGGTCGTATCCGGGCCGGGCGACGTCGGCGGGCAGGCGCGACAGGGCCGCATCATTGAGCCGGCTCACAGCCTGTAGGCCGCCTTGACCAGACCATAGGTCAGGGCGTGGGCCAGTTCATGCGCCTCGTCCTCTTCCATCCTGTGCTCGACCACCAGTCTGGCCAGGAAGCCGCAGTCCATGCGCCGGGCCACGTCGTGCCGGGCCGGGATCGACAGAAAGGCGCGGGTGTCGTCGTTGAAGCCGACGGTGTTGTAGAAGCCCGCCGTCTCGGTGACCTGTTCCCGGAACCGGCGCATCCCCTCGGGACTGTCGTGGAACCACCAGCTCGGCCCCAGCTTCAGCGCCGGATAGTGACCGGCCAGCGGGGCCAGTTCGCGGCTGTAGGACGTCTCGTCCAGGGTGAACAGGATCAGGGTCAGCCGCGTATCCGACCCGAACCTGTCCAGCAGGGGCTTGAGCGCCCGGACGTAATCCGTCTGGGTCGGGATATCGCAGCCCTTGTCGCGGCCGAAGCGGTCGAACACCGTCGCCGAGTGGTTGCGGAAAGATCCGGGGTGAAGCTGCATGACCAAGCCGTCCTCGACCGACATGGCCGCCATCTCGGTCAGCATCTGGCCCCGGAACAGCTCGGCGTCGGCCGGCGTCGCGGGTGCCGTCGAGACCCGCGCGAACAGGGCCTGCGCATCGGCCTTCGACAGGTCGGCGGTGAAGGCGGTCGGGTGGCCGTGGTCCGTCGAGGTCGCCCCCATCGAGGCGAAGAAGGCCCGCCGCGCCCGCAGCGAGTCCAGGTATCCGTCCCAGGTCATCGTGTCGAAGCCGGTCTGGTCGGCCAGGACCTTCAGATTGTCGCGGAAGCCCTCGTAATCAGGATCGACCACCGGATCGGGGCGATAGGCGGTCAGGACCCGACCCTTCCAGCCCGAGGCCGCGATGGCCTTGTGATGTTCGAGCGTGTCGATCGGCGACTCCGTCGTGGTGATCACCTCGATGTTGAACCGCTCGAACAGAGCGCGTGGCCGGAACGCCTCGGTCTTCAGCGCCGCGTCGATGACGTCGTAATAGTGGTCCGCCGTCCCGGCCGACAGCCGCACATCGATGCCGAACGCCTCGGCATAGACCCAGTCGTGCCACATCCGCGACGGCGTGCCCCGGAACAGGTGGTAGTTCGACGCGAACCGCCGCCAGATCGCCCTCGGATCGGTCTCGACCGGCCCGCCATCGGCACGCGGCACCCCCAGATCCTCCATCGCCATCCCCTGCGAATGCAGCATCCGGAAGACATAGTGGTCGGGCGTGATCAGCAGCTCGGCCGGATTGGCGAAGGTCTCGTTCAGCGCAAACCACGACGGGTCCGTGTGCCCGTGGGGGCTGATGATCGGCAGATCCCTGATCTGCGCATACAGCCGCCGTGCCATGCCGCGCGTGTCGGGATCGACAGGGAACAGACGGTCGGGATGCAGGCGAAGGGGATGGGTCACTACCAGTTCCACATACTGCCATCTTCGAGCCGGGCGACGGGCAGGTAGGCGGGTTTGTAGGGATATTTGGCGGCCTCGACCTCGTCGATATCGACGCCGTGGCCAGGGGTTTCGCCGGGATAGAGGAAGCCTTTGTCGAAGGTGTAGTCGTGCGGAAAGACCGCATCGGTCTCTGGTGTGTGGCGCATATATTCCTGGATGCCGAAGTTCGGGACCCAGACATCGAAATGAAGCGCCGCGCCCATGGTGACGGGGGACAGGTCAGTGGCACCATGGCTTCCGGTCCGGACCTGCCAGATCGCGGCGAAGTCGGCGATCCGGCGCAGGTGGGTAATGCCGCCGGCCCTGACGACGGTCGTCCGGATATAGTCGATCAACTGGTTCTGAATCAGATCCTTGGCATCCCAGATCGTGTTGAAGATCTCGCCGACGGCCAGCGGGGTCGTCGTGTGTTGGCGGATCAGCTTGAACGCCTCCTGGTTTTCGGCCGGAGTCGCATCTTCCAGCCAGAACAGCTGATAGGGCTCGAGCCGGTGGCCGAGGGAGCCTGCCTCGATCGGGGTCAGCCTGTGGTGGGCGTCGTGCAGCAAATGGTGGTCGAAGCCGTAGGTGTCGCGCAGCTTGTCGAACAGCTTGGGCACGAAGTTCAGGTATTTGCGGGTGTCCCAGACTGTCTCGGACGGCAGGGCTGCATCCGCCGGTTCGTAATACATCTTGCCCCGACCCACCCCGTAGGCGTCCTTGATGCCGGGAACACCGGACTGGGCGCGAATTGCGCGGTAGCCCATGTCGATGTAGCGGCCGACTTCGTCGACGGTCTCGGACAGGTCAATGCCATTGGCGTGGCCATAGACCATGACGGCCTCACGGCTCTTGCCACCCAGCAAATCGTAGAGGGGCATTCCGGCCATCTTGGCCTTGATGTCCCACAGGGCCGTGTCCACGGCCGAGATTGCTGACATGGTCACAGGGCCGCGACGCCAGTAACCACCCCGATAGAGATATTGCCAGATGTCCTCGATTCGCCGTGGATCCTTGCCGATCAGGCAGGGGATGACGTGGTCCTCAAGATAGGACACGACGGACAACTCGCGTCCGTTCAGGGTGGCGTCCCCGATGCCATAGACCCCTTGATCCGTCGTGATCTTGAGCGTCACGAAGTTGCGCCCCGGGCAGGTGACAATGACTTTTGCCGACTCGATCTTCATCGCGTTTCCTCAATCTTTGATCGCGGTCTAGCAGTTTCATCAGACAAATCCAGATTGGTCATGCCAAATATTTCAGCGAAGGCGGTAGCCCTTGCTTTGGCATGGGATATGTTCTGAGCCTAACTTGTGGAATTTGTGAGGCTAAGGGCATCGAAAGCGATTGTCTCGATTTTGGTACAGCCAATAATGAGTTGACAGTCGATATTGGCTAGGTCAGTTCTGACCCCAACGACAAAACCCGGGCCAGACCCAGGTGACATCAGGGGAGACCGATATGCGTTCAGCACTCTACAGATTTGGCCTGACCGCCGTGAGCGCGCTTGCGCTGGCACCCGCAGCGATGGCCCAGACCGCGCCTTCAGCAGAGGCTGTGCCGCAGGAGGCATCGGTGGACGATGTCGTGGTGACTGGCTCACGGATCGCACGTGACGGCTTTTCTGCCCCGACACCAACCACGGTCGTCAGTGCCGAGGTTCTGCTGGAGCGGGCGACGGTTAACCTGGGCGACGCGCTGAACCGCATTCCCTCGTTCCGTGCAGGTGTCACTCCGGCCGCCGGGGGCATCGGCAACACGGGGGCCTTCCTTGTTGATCTGCGGGGTCTTGGGCCGGCGCGAACCCTGGTGCTGCTGGAAGGCGGGCGATTGGCCCAGACCAACATTCCCGGCCAGGGCAATACGCCCGGTGCCACCGATCTGAGCGTCATTCCGACGGCCCTGATCCGCAACATCGATGTCGTGACCGGCGGCGCATCCGCCGCCTATGGGTCGGATGCCGTGGCAGGTGTCGTGAACATCATCCTCGATGACCGCATGGAAGGCGTTCGCGCGACGGTCCAGTATGGTCAGACCGAGTACGGTGACGCCCAGAACTATTTCGCCAGCGTTGCTGGGGGGCGGTCTTTCGCCGAGGGGCGCGGACACATCATTGCCGGTCTCGAGTACAATCAGGACGACGGCACCTCCCCTTACAATGACCGGGACTGGGGTCGCGAGGCGGTGGGCAACAACCCCTTCCCGGTCCGCCCCTCCGGGATCGCTGCCAACGTCGTGGCACCGAACTCCAGCCTCCTGTTCGGGAATGCGACCTCAGGCGGTCTGATCGTCACGGCGGGGGGGCTGCGAGGCCTGGCCTTCGTGCCGGGGCCCAATGGGACGGTGACCACGGCCGCCTTCACGCCCGGGCTCTACGGCAATCTGGGCACGTCGCTGGATGTCTTCACGGACGCCGCCCTGGCCGCCAACGCCGCTGCGGGAATCAATCATCGCAACCTCCAGCAACTGAGGCCCGAGATCGGCCGCGTCAACTTTCTGGCCAAGCTGACCTATGACCTGAATGACAACATCTCGGCCTACATCGAGCCGCTCGTCTCCCGTGCGACAGCCGACGGCGTGATCCTGGTGCGCCGTGATGGCGCAGGGGCGGGGCCGGCATTGTCCATCGCTCGCGACAACATCTTCCTGCAACAGGCCCTGACCCCGGCCCAGTACGCGCTGGTCCCCGCCAATGGCATCTCGATCGGCTATATCGGCAGCGATTTCGGCCCGAACGTCAGCCATATTGTCAAGGATACGGTGCGGCTCCAGACCGGTCTTCGCGGCCATTTCGGCGAGACGTGGAAATGGGACGCAGCGTTCACATATGCCTCGAACGTCAGCGACCGGACGATCACCAACAACTTCCTCAGCACCAATTTCCGCAATGCCATCGACGCGATCTCGGTAGGCGGGGTGACGGTCTGCCGTAATGTGGCGGCGCGTGCGGCTGGCTGCGTGCCTTTAAACATTCTGGGGCGCGCCAACCCGTCGGCACAAGCGGCGGCCTATGTGCTGGGCACCGCCTCGGGGACCAGCGAATCCGGTTTGCGTGAGGTCGTCGCCAATCTTCAAGGCGAACCGTTCTCGACCTGGGCGGGTCCGGTGTCGATCGGTGTGGGCGTGGAGCACCGGATCGAGTCGCTCAAGGTCACGGCAGACCCGATCTCGTTGGCTGGCGGCTTTCTGACGGCCGGCGGTAGCGCCCTGCCGAGGGTCGAGCAGACCGTCTCGGAAGCCTATGTGGAAACGATCGTGCCCTTGCTCAGGGACGTGCCGCTTGCCCAGTCGCTGGACTTCAACGGTGCAGTTCGCGTGACGGACTACAGCACCTCCGGCCAGGTCACGACCTGGAAGGCGGGACTCACCTGGGAACCGACGTCGGAGATCACCGTGCGCACGACCCGGTCGCGCGACATCCGGGCCCCCAACCTGCTGGAACTGTTCACGCCCGTTACGCCTTCGCTTCCTCTACCCGCCGACCCAAGGCCAGGCGTCGCACCGATAACAAACGGAGCAGGCGTGACGGTCGGGGGCAACCCGAACCTGATTCCTGAAGAATCGACGACCCAAACGTTTGGCGTGGTTTATCAGCCGCAGTTCATCCAGGGTCTGAAACTGTCGGCCGACTATTACGACATCGAGATTTCAGATGCGATCACCTCGACCTCTCCCCAGACCGTCATCAACAACTGCCTGCCGGGTGGGGTCTACAACAACGGGCCCTACTGCTCGCTGATCACCTTTGCAGGCAACAACTTCGCGACCGGTCAGATCACGGCCGTTGTCGGGACAACCGCGAACGTCGCGGCGTTCAAGACCACTGGCGTCGACATCCAGGCCAACTATCGTCGCGATCTCGGCGACTTCAGCGACCGACTGGTGGGCCGTGTGGGCTTGAACCTTCAGGCGACCCGGACCTTCGAGTTCCGGACCTCGACGGATGTTTCGGCCCTGTTCCCGAACGGCATCAACCGTGCGGGCCAGACCGGAGCTCAGTTCGGAGGCACGGCGGGTCTGCCGAAATGGCTGGTCAACACATCCGTATCCTATGAACTGGAACGCCTGTCCGTGAATGCGGCCGCGCGCTTCATTGCCGAAAGCCGTCAGAACAAGGGGCTGATCGGACCGGATTCGGACGCCTACAGTCCTGCCCTGGTCAATAGCATCAACGACAACATGATCGCGGCCGTCTCCTACTTCGATCTGGGCGTTCGCTACGATCTGGGCGACGAGAACAAGCGCGAAATCTTCTTCAACGTCGATAATGTCTTTGACAAACAGCCGCCTCAACCGGCGTTTGGTACGGCCTACTACGACCTGCTTGGCCGCTCCTTCAAGGCTGGCATCCGGGTCAGCTTCTAGAACGCGGCGGCGTATGCGGCGGATCGGAACTGCGTGTTCCGGTCCGCCTCTCGCACGACGCGGAAACTGGGGACATGACGGCCAATCGGCCGCGTCTCGCTGCGAAGGACGTCAGTACCCGCCATGACTGCAGATTCCACGTCAGGTCAATCGGGCCCGATCTCGATCAAGGCGCCGTCGCCGGGCAAGTACCGCTGGCTGATCATGTGGCTGCTGTTCGCGGCCATGGTGATCAACTACGTTGATCGTCAGATGATCGGGGTGCTGAAGCCCACCCTGTCGACCGAGTTCGGCTGGTCCGAGACCGACTATGCCGACATCGTCTTCTGGTTCCAGGCCTCCTACGCCCTGTTCTATGCGATCTGGGGCCGGTTGATGGACAAGATCGGGGCCCGGTTCGGTCTCGGCATCGCCTTCGCCATCTGGCAGGTCGGCCACATCCTGCACGGCGGTGCGCGGGATCTGACCCACTTCATCATGGCGCGGATGCTGCTGGGCGTCGGCGAGGCCGGCGGATTCCCAGGCGGGATCAAGGCCGTTACCGAGTGGTTCCCGAAGAAGGAACGCGCCCTGGCCACCGGCCTGTTCAACGCCGGCACCAATATCGGCGCGATCGTCACGCCCCTGCTGGTGCCCGCCCTGGTGCTGTCCTTCGGCTGGCAGATGACCTTCGTCATCACCGGCCTGCTGGGCCTGATCTGGCTGCCGATCTGGCTGCTGGTCTATCGCAAGCCACGCGACCAAAAGCGTCTGTCAGCCACCGAGCTAGCCTATATCGAACAGGACCCGGCCGATCCGGCCGAGAAGGTGGGCTGGCTCAAGCTGCTGACCGTCAAGGAAACCTGGGCCTATGCCGGCGGCAAATTCCTGATCGACCCGGTCTGGTGGATGTTCCTGTTCTGGCTGCCCGACTTCCTGGGCAAGCGCTACGGCCTGGACCTGAAGACCTTCGGCCCGCCGCTGGTGGCGATCTATCTGTTGTCGGACGTCGGTTCGGTCGGGGGCGGCTGGCTGTCGTCGCGGATGATGCACAGGGGGATCAGCCTGAACCGGGCGCGCAAGACTACCATGCTGATCTGCGCCCTGCTGGCCGTGCCGGTCATGTTCGCCTCCTTCGCCTCCAATGTCTGGATCGCGGTCCTGATCATCGGCGTGGCCACGGCGGCCCACCAGGGCTTCTCGGCCAACCTCTACGCCATGCCCGGCGACGTCTTCCCGCGCTCGGCGGTGGGGTCGGTCGTCGGCATCGGCGGGATGCTGGGCGGCATCGGTGGCATGGTCTTCTCCAAATACGTCGGCCAGGTGCTGGAGAAGATCGGGACCTATACGCCCATCTTCGTGGTGGCCGGCACGGTCTATCTGCTGGCCTTGCTGCTGATCCACGTGATCTCGCCGAAATACGCGCCGGCGCGTCTTGGCGACGGCATCCAATCTCCAGCCGCCTGACCTGTCCTGAGTAAGTCTTTTCGGAGCTGATGATGAAAGCCCTTCTTCTGGTCACTGCGGCAGCGGGCGTGCTTTCCGCCTGCGCGGCTCCGATCGCGCTCGGCGGGTCCGTCGCCCCGGTTTCGGCGAGCCGCCCGGCTGAGGCTTCGACTTTGCGGATCGCGCTGCCACTGACGACGGGATGGCGGTTCCGCCAGGACGATGGTCTTCAGGGTGCGGAACAGCCCGACTTTGCCGACCAGGCCTGGGAACAGGTTCAGGTGCCGCATACCTGGAACCGCGTCGGGAACTACCTCGATACGTCCAGACCGCATCCGAACACCGCCGACACGATCAACAAGACGCAAGGGGTCGGCTGGTACCGGCTGACTTTCACGCCGCCGTCGACATTGGAGGGAAAGAGGGCCTGGCTCCAGTTCGACGCGGCCAGCCGCACCGCCGAAGTCTGGCTGAACGGCATCCGGCTGGGAGATCACCGGGGCGGGTTCTCCCGCTTTCGTCTTGACGCCACAGCCGCGATCAAGCCCGGCGAGGCAAACGTCCTGGTCGTGAAGACGGACAACAGCGACCCGAACACCAGCCCCTCGACGCGGGATGTCCTGCCTCTGAAGGGCGACTTCTTCGTTCACGGTGGTCTGTACCGGCCGGTCACCCTGATCGGGACCAGCCCGATCCACATCGACATGGAAGATTTTGGCGGTCCTGGCGTCTATGCGACCACCACGAAGATCGAGGGAGACCGGGCCGAGGTCGAGGTCCAGACGCGGCTGCGGAATGACGGTCCCCAATCTGAAGCCTTGACGGTCATGGCTCGACTGGTCGACGTGGCCGGTCGTGTCGCCGCGCAGGATTCCCAGGTCGTCCGCATCGAGGCGGGGCAGGGTGGAACCTCGACACAGTCGCTCGTGCTTGGCGACGTAAGGCTGTGGCAGGGTGTCGAGGATCCGTACCTGTATCAGCTGGAGGTCGAGATCCAGGACAGCAAGGGCACGCCGGTCGATGGCCATGATCAGGCGTTCGGCGTTCGCCAGATCCGTATCGACCCCGAGAAGGGGGTGTTCCTCAATGGCCGTCAAACATCTTTGCGCGGCGTGGGCTATCACCAGGATCGCGAAGGGGAGGGCTGGGCAGTCAGTCCGGAACAGATCGAGGAGGACGTCAGGACCCTGCTGGAGATGGGAGCCAACACGATCCGTCTGACCCATTATCAGCATGGTCCGGTCATCCACGAACTGGCCGATCGCTACGGCCTGATCCTGTGGGACGAAATCCCGTTGGTGTCCGCCTGGACCAACGGCGGCGCGGCCGAGCCCTCAGAGGCTCTGCTGGCCGACGCCGACCAGCAGCTGGCCGAGCTGATCCGCCAGAACCAGAACCACGCTTCGGTCATGACCTGGGGCATCGCCAACGAGGTCGATTTCGGCAACTCACTGCCCGGATTTCTGACCGGTGGCGTGTCGGTCGTCCCGCCCGACCCCATACCGCTGCTGAACAGGCTTGACGACCTGGCAAAGAGGCTCGATCCCTCGCGCCCGACGGCACTGGCCAACTGCTGCGAGGGTCGGATTTTTGCCGCAGACGCCGCTGTGCCGACCACGGCGGTCGCCGCAGACCTGAACGGTGCCAATCGGTATTTCGGCTGGTACTATGGGCGACCCGATGAACTGGGCGCGCATCTGGACCGGTTCCGAAATCTGAGGCCCGAACAGCCGATTTCGTTGAGTGAATACGGTGCCGGCGGTGCCGTCACCATGCACACAGACAACCCTCTGGGTGGCCCCGTCGATATGCGTGGTCGCAGCCAACCAGAGGAGTACCAATCCTGGGTTCATGAAGAGAACTGGCGCCAGATCAAGGATCGATCCTATCTGTGGGCGACCTGGCTTTGGGTCGGCTTCGATTTTGCCACGACCATCCGCCGCGAAGGGGACGCCGACGACATCAACACAAAGGGCCTGGTCACCTATGACCGGGCAGTCCGCAAGGACGCCTTCTATTTCTACAAGGCCAACTGGAGCGGTTCGCCCACGGTCCATATCAACGGGCGCCGCTATGCCGACCGGGCCTACCAGTTCGTCGACATGAGCGTCTACAGCAACGCTGCGTCTACGGATCTGCTCGTCAACGGCGAGAGCGTTGGTGTCAGGACCGCCTGCCCCCAGTCCACCTGTAGCTGGCGGATCAAGCTGGCTCCCGGCCAGAACCGGGTCGTTGCGCGAGCCAGTTTCGCCGACGGACCGGTGCAGGATGAGGTCGAATGGATCTTGGCTGACGAAGCGGCCCGGGTCGTCCGGATTGACAGCGGGGCCTTGATGGCGGCCCGGTCGTCGAATGGTCGGTTTGGCTCGGACACCTTCTTCGAGGGGGGTATGGCGGGCACAACCGACATCCCGCCTGCCGGTTATGGGCGACCGGCCACGCCGCGACCGATCGTCGGGTCCGATACGGACGTGGCCCGCACCTTCCGAAGCGGCACATTCACATACGCCGTACCGCTGGCCGACGGCGATTATACGGTCACCCTGACTTTCGTCGAACCCCAGGCCGATGTCGGAGAAAGGGTGTTCGATGTCCTGGCCGATGGTGAGACCGTTCTGGACGGCATCGATATCCGTGCCCTGTCCGGCGGCTTGCTGACCGAACTCAAGCGGGAAGTCCGGGTCACGGTACGCAACGGTATCCTGACGCTTCGTTTCCAGCCCAGAACGGGGGACGCGATCGTTTCGGGGATCGAAATCGCGCGAAACTGAAGGCGAGGCGGCCGATTGACGACGACAGGGTGGCCTGTCACCCTGAACTGGTAAGGCCTTTTATTGGAATTCTGATGTCTGCACGCCCGATCGCGACCCGTCCGGCCGTCGATGGTGAGCCCGACGAGCAGTCCGTGCAGCCGGACCGGCTGTATCAGAAACTGGCGCGCAAGCTGTTCGACGAACTGGCCTCCGGCAAGTTCAAGGTCGGCGATCGCCTTCCGGCCGAGCGCGAGCTCGCCGCCGAGTATGGCGTCAGCCGTCCGGCAGTGCGCGAGGCGATCATCTCGCTTGAAGTTCAGGGGCTGATCGAGGTCCGGATCGGATCGGGCGCCTATGTGATGCGACTGCCCGGCGACCGGGATCAGCCCGGCTTCGGCGTCTCGGCCTTCGAACTGACCGAGGCGCGTCTGCTGGTGGAGGGCGAGGCGGCCGGTCTGGCTGCGACCTTCATCACGGATGAGGAGCTGGCGGAACTGGACGAACTCGTTCGCCAGATCGAGGATGAGAACCGCAGGCCCGGCGTCAGCGAGACGGCCGACAGGGCCTTCCACATGGCCATCGCTTCGGCCAGCCGAAACGCCGCCGTCGTCCACATGGTCGCAGAGTTGTGGAGGCTGAGGTCGGAAGCCCCGGAGTGCGCCTTGCTTCACGCCAAGGCGCGAACCGCCAACGTGCGGCCCGTCGTTGAGGAACATCAGGCGATTGTCGAAGCCCTGAGGGCTCATGATTCCGTCCGGGCCAGGTCCGCCATGCGCGCGCATCTGGGCCAGGTTATCGAACATCTGCTGTTCGCCACCGAAGAGGAGGCGTTGGCTACCGCTCGCCTTGCGATCGCCTCGACCCGCGCCCGCTACGCCCGGTCGCTCGCGCTTTAGGTAAGGCGGCCTGGATCGTCAGCCGAAGATTCCGGTTCTGCGGGCCCAGGTGTCGAAGGCGTCCGGCCAATGCGATGCAGGCCGGTCATCGGGGAGGGACAGCCCGAACCCGTGCCCACCCTCCTGATAGACGTGCATCTCGACTGGGACGCCAGCGGCCTTGCAGGCTGTGAACATGGCCAGGCTGTGGGAGACCGGCACGGTGTCGTCGTCGGCCGCGTGCACGAGAAAGACGGGCGGCAGACCTGATCGGACGCGCTGGTCCAGCGGGCGCAGGTCGCCGGGGCTGGCGTCGCCCTGGGGACGATTGCCCATGCTCATGGCGGCATAGCAGAGACAGGCGAAGTCCGGCCGCGCCGAAAGGCGGTCCGCGGCGTCGATGGTCGCATAGACAGGATCGTCGAAACGCGTCACGGCGGCGGCGGCCAGGTTTCCGCCGGCTGAAAATCCCATCACACCGATGCGGGCCACGTCGAGGTTCCAGGTCGCGGCGCGCGCCCGAACCAGTCGGATCGCGCGCTGGATGTCCTGTACCGGCGCGTCGTAGCCCGAGGCCCAGCCATCAGCGGGAAGTCGATAGTTCAACACGAAGGCCGTGACGCCCGACTGGTTCAGTCGCCGCGCCGGGGCCGCACCCTCCTTGTCGATCGCCAACCGGAAATAACCGCCGCCGGGCGCGATGATCACCGCAGCGCCGTTCGGCACCGCCGGACGGAAGACTTCGAGAAAGGGTTGGTTGACGTGCAGAATAGCCCGGTCATGGCCGCCGGGTGCACCCCGCTCAAGAACCAGGCGTGCGGCATCGGTGTGGGCCGTGTCGGGCATCTGGCCTTCGGGCCAGAGGGGGAAGCTGGCGTCGGATATGATGCCCTGGGGTTCCGGTGCCGATGGTATGACGACCGGGGCGGCGGGGGTTCCCGCAAGGTCTGGGCCGGCGGCGGGCCAGGATGTCGGCCAGCTGCGTCCTTGTGGCAGATTCGCCTGAGCCATTGCCACAGTGCCGAGTGCAGCCGTGGAAAGACCGGCTGCGGAAAGGAGGGTCCGGCGGCTGAGCAGAACGGCTGTCATTGGCTTCCCAAACGAAAATGAAGATCAGCGGTCGGCGCTTAGAACTTGGTGACCGCGGGCAGGAGCCATGCACTCTGACCACCTCCGAACCCATTCCAGATAGCATGCAATAGAATATTGGTCATGCCAATTCTGCCACCGCGACGGATCATGTGTTGGGTTCGCGGACCACCTGATCGATTTGGCCGAAGAGTGTCTTCCCGTCTGGAAGCGTCGCCTCCATCCGCACGCGGTCGCCAAACTGCATATAGGCGGTTCTCGCCTGTCCCTCGTCCAGCATCTCGATGCCGCGCCGCTCGGCGATACAACTGGAGCCCACCTCCCGGAAATCGGGATTGGAAACCGTGCCTGATCCGATGATTGTTCCGGCGCAAAGGTCGCGGGTTCCGGCCGCGTGCGCGACCAGTTCGTGAAAGCCGAACCCCATCAGGCCACCCTGGGGCGCGCCGAACCATTCGCCGTTCCAGTCTACCCGTAGCGGCAGGTGAACTCGCCCATCGCGCCAGTGCTCGCCCAATGAATCCGGCGTGACGGCGAATGGGGCAACCGAGCAAGCGGGCTTTGCCTGGACCCAGCCGAACCCGGTCTTCATCTCGGGTTGGGCCAGGACGCGCAGGGACCAGTCGTTGATCTGAACAATCAGCTTGATGTGGGACATCGCCTGATCCGGCGTGACGCCCATGGGGACGAAATCGGTGATCACGCCGAACTCGCCCTCGAAGTCGATACCGTCTTCGGTCCGGGGCAAGATCACGTCTTCCGTCGCCGACAGGAACCGGTGCGACATCCCTTGGTACATCAGGGGCCGTTCCGGGGGCGGGGGCGGAGAGCCGAACAGCCGCTCCATCAACTCGCCGTGGCTTCGATACGCCGAGCCATCCAGCCATTGCCAGGCGCGGGGCAGGGGGGCCAGCAAACGGTCACGGCTCACGGTGTCGCCGTCGCCGGCATCCAGCAGGTGCCCGAGGGCTCTCAGTTCAGGCTCGGCGCGTGCCCAGTCGTCAAGCACGGCCTGAAGCGTCGGCCAATCGGGCGCGGTCAGGAAGCGGGTGTCGTCTTCGGAAACGACGATCAGGGTGCCGTCCGGAGACCCGTTGGATACCGTCGCCAGCCTCATGCGGCGTCATCCTCGAAGATGGCTACGGCGCGAGTCCAGCCTGCCGAGGCGCCTTTGATCTTGTGCGGAAAGCAGGAGACGGTGAACCCGAAAGGCGGCAGGGCCTCGAGATTGTGCATCTTCTCCAGGTGGCAATAGCCGATGTCGCGGCCCGCCTTGTGCCCTTCCCAGATCAGGGACGTGTCGCCCGTCTCGGCCACCCGCTGGGCCGTGTAGACAAACGGCGCGTCCCACGACCAGGCGTCGGTGCCTGTCACTCGAACGCCGCGCTCCAGCAGATACATGGTGGCCTCATAGCCCATGCCGCAGCCGATATTGACGAAGTCCGGATTGCCGATCGCGCCACCGGCGGCCGTGTTGACCAGGACGATATCCAGCGGCTGTAACGTGTGGCCGATACGGGCCAGTTCGGCCTCGACGTCGGCTGCCGTCACGACGTAGCCGTTTTCGAAATGGCGGAAGTCCAGCTTGACGCCGGCCTGAAAGCACCATTCCAGCGGCACCTCGTCGATGGTGATGGCGCGTTGGCCCCCGTCCATCGTGGGGTGAAAATGCCAAGGCGCATCCAGATGGGTGCCGTTGTGCGTGGTCAGGGTGACCCATTCGGCCGCGGCGAACCCCTGCCCGCCGGGAAGATCCTTGGCCTCGAGATCCTTGAAGAAGAACTTCATGCCCTCGACGGTCTCGTCGTGGGTCTCATAGGTGATCTTGGGCCGCAGGAAGGGCGGATCGGTGATGACGTCGTTTTCCAGATAGATCGACAGATCGACGAAGCGACGAGACATGGGCCTCTCCTCAGCTTGAAATCGGCACGGATGCGGCGCGCGGGATCAGGGCAACCTTGATCGCCGAAGGACAGACGATCCAGGGGACCGCGATACCGGGCAGGGCCTTCAGGACGAATGCGGGCCAGAAAGGCAGGCTCTGAGCGCCCGTTGTCGAGGCGAGAGCGGCAGCGACCCCGACCAGGCAGAGCATGCTGGCAAGGGCCACCAGGATTCCGCGCAGGAAGGGGTTGGACGGAAGGACGGTTCGCGTCGGCGAGGGGACCGGAAGCGACAATCCCTTGGCCACTCGGGTGCGCGTAATCAGCATGGCCGGGATGATGCTCATCAGCCCGATCATGAAGCCTTGTGGCAGGCAGTCCAGGATCAGGCCACCAGGCCCCCAGACCGCAGGATCGCTCTGACCCCGAAAGACCACCAGGAAGAAGGCCGAGCCGATCACCAGATTGATGACCGAACCGATGGCGGATTCGCGGGCGATGTAGGCGTTCAACGAGCTCATGACCTCACGCTCCAGTCCGCCCGCCGAGCGTCTCGGCGAACCAGTCGGCAATGAAGTCGCGGCCGAAGGACATGTTGTCTGCCCCGACGTGTTCGACGCCCCCTTCGCGGGCAGTGAAGATCTTCAACTCGCGGCTGGGGCTGTTTGTCAGCTGGTCATAGCTTTGATGGGCGTATTCAAGGCCGATCTGGCGGTCCTTTTCACCGTGGGTGACCAGGAAGGGGACTGTGATCTTTTCCATCACGCCGTTCAGGGTCATGTCCTGGGTCCTGGCGTGGAAATCGTCCATGTCGGAGGCCCCGAACACCCACATCACGTGACCCCAGTAATGGGGAACGGGGTTCTCGCCCTCGCGACGCAGTCGCTTCTGCTGGACCTCGGCCCAGTTGTGGTTCGCGCCCCAGACGGCCCCGGCGGCAAAGCGGGGTTCGAAGGCCACGGCCCGCGGCGCATAGTGGCCACCCAGCGAGATGCCGGTCATGCCGATGCGATCGGGATCGATATCCGGCTGAGTGAGCAGCCATTCCAGCGCAGGCGTGGCCCAGCGCTCGGAATGGGGCGTGGCGGGGAGATTCTTGAGCCGGAGCGCCTCGCCGGTACCGGGCTGATCGACCAGCAGAGTGGAGATGCCGCGCCGGGCCAGCGCCTGATGCAGCTTGCTCCAGTAGAGCAGCTCCTTGGAGCTATCCAGACCGTTGCAATAGACGACCACAGGCTTGGGCCCTTCGCCAGGCGCACGACAGAAGAGGGCCGGGAAGGTCGAGCCTTCGTAGGCAATCTCGACGCGTTCGACGCCCGTGTCACCCAGGATCATGGCGCGCTTGAAGGCATCCTGCGCCTTGGCGAAGGTGGCTTCACGGCCGGGATGGCCATGGCCCTGCATCCGCTCCGCGCAGAGCAGATACAGCGACGCCCGCTCCAGCTTGGTCCCGGCCGAAAAGGACCGCCCACGCGCCACATCCTCGTCGGCGAGCTCGATCAACGTGTCGGCCTTCTTCGCCCATTGTTCCGCGAACTGAAGCGTGCCCGCGTCCTCGCCCTTGGCCGCCGCATCCAGCAGGGGCTGGCACATGTCGACGACTTCGCCGATCTGGCCGCCGCTCTCGAGGGCGATGGCGACCGACAGGTTCCAGACGTAGTTGGGGAAGTATTCGAACAGGGCCATGCGTCAGACTCCGACCGGCTGGAACAGGCCGGCATCCGGCTCGGGGTGGGGCATGGTCTGGGGCCCACCGACGCCGATGCCCCATTGATCCATGGTCGTCGCACTCGGGGTATGGACCTGTGCGACCCAAGTCTCGTCATCGACCTTTTCGAGCTCGGACGTATATTCCACGGTGAAGCCGCCGGGGGTTACGAAATAGCTGAAGGTGTTGTTGCCGGCCGTGTGTCGGCCCGGTCCCCACTGGATGTCGGTGCCCTGGGTCTTCAGGCGGCTTATGCCGCGCATCATGTCGTCGACGCTCAACATGTCGTAGGCGACGTGGTTGAGGCAGGGCGGCCCCGGCAGAACGGCGATGCGGTGATGCCACTCGTTGCAGCGCAGGAAGCCCATGAAATCGCCCAGCCAGTCGCTGACCTTGAAGCCCAGCACATCGACGAAGAAGGCCGCTGCGGCCTTGTGATTGGGCGAATGCAGGACGATGTGGCTGATCTTCTGGGGGATACCCTCCCAGCGGACCAGTTCACGCGAGGGTCCGCGCGCGACATCGCTGGAAATCTCGTACGGCAAGCCGTCGGGGCTGAAGAAGCGAAAGCCGTAGCCGCCCCCCAGGGTGTCGAGATCACGAGGGGCGAAGACGATCTTGCACCCGGCATCGGTGACCTGCTGGTGCAAGGCGTCCACATCGGCACGGCTGTCGGCAGCAAATGCGATGACATCTATCTGCTTGCGATCCGAAGCGCGCAACCGAACGACAAACAACTCGTCGTCGCCCTGGGCTGCGAGGTGGACCATGCCATCGCTTTCGCTCACCTCGGTCAGACCCCAGGTGTCGGTGTAGAATTTGCGCTCTGCCTCCAGATCGCTGACGCCGTAACCGACGTATCGAATATCGCTGACTCTCGCCACGGTATGCTTCCTTGAACTCAGATGGGTTGGGCGACGACGCGGAACATGTCCTGGGTCGCCTTGGCGTTTTCGACGAGCGGCCCGGTCCCGATCTGGCCCTCGCAGATCGCGCGCGAGGCCTCGACGATGTAACGGCACCGTTCATAGCGGCGGTCGCGATAGGCGCTGAAGGCGCTCTCGATGGTGTCGGCGCGGGCAAGTTCTTCGGCCAGGACGATGGAGTCCTCGATGGCCATCCCCGCTCCCTGTCCCAGATGAGGGGTCGTGGCGTGGACGGCATCGCCCAGCAGCACCACCCGACCCTTGTGCCAGTCGCCCTCAAGAAAGACCCATTCCAGTGGCTTGTAGACGACCGCGTCATCAACGGTGATCTGGTCCTTGAGCGAGACAATCGCAGGCGAGATCGCGCGGTCCAGCTTGGCGCGCATCGCCGTGGCGAGGGTGTCTCGCGGGTACCAGGGATTCCCCGGCTCGGGCGTCGTCACATAGATGTACATGATGGCGTCGGATAGCGGCACCAGGCCGATTCCGATCGGCCCCTCGTAGGCGCACAGGCCCGTGACATCCGGCGACCGCGGCAGGTTGTAGCGCCAGACCGACTGGCCCGTGAAGGCGGGAGATGGTGCGTCAGGGAAGATTTCAGCGCGTGTGGTGGAATACAGTCCGTCGGCACCGATCACCAGGTCATAGCGGCCCGTGGTCCCGTCGCTGAAAGTGACGTCGACACCTTCGCCGTTGTCGTCCAGGCGTACTGCCGTGAGCCCAAGGCGGATGTCGGCACCGGCGGCCTTGGCCCGATCCCCCAGCACCTTGTGCAGGGCCTTACGGCCGATGCCGACGTTGGATGGATAGCCCTCGACCAGCTTGGGGGTCGGGATGTGGGCGACCTGCTGCCCTGTTGGAATGAACACATCGACGTGGTCGAATCCAAAGCCCGCCCCGATGTAGTCGTCGAGGATGCCAAGGTCCTTCATCGCGCGGATGACGTTGCCCTGCTGGATGATCCCGACGCCATAGACCGACCATGTCGGGTCCTTCTCGATGACGTCGACGGCATAGCCTTCGCGACACAGCGCGATCGCGGACGTCAGTCCGCCGATGCCGCCGCCGATAACCAGAATACTGAGTGACTGCACCGCTTGATCCTCCCTCGCTCCTCTTCCTGAGAGCCTGGTCTGACCAAAAGACAGCCTGCTTCGACATCTGTAAATGTTATTGTTTGGATCAAAATGTATCAGCTACGCCGATGCATCATGTCGCAATGTTGCGAAGCTCCTCTCTCAACCAGGCCAGACCCGCATCGCTTCGTCGGGTCGTATGAAACTGCATCATCTGGCGCATGAGCGGAATCTCGAACGGTAGGGGTGCATAGGCAATTGGAAACCAGGCACTCATGGTCTGGGCGAGCCGCTCATGCATGACCGCGAGCCGCATCGTGTCCTTCAGTAACCAGGGCACCGTGGTGAAGGAGGCAGTCGTCACCTCCACCCGTCGATCCCTGCCCAGCATCATGAAATGCTTGTCGCTGAAAACGCCGAGGCGAGCGTTGCCCATGGCGACCCCGACGTGACCGGCCGACATGACGTCTTCTTCGGTCAGAGCCCTCTTGAACACCGGGTTTTCGGACCATCCAGCGACCACGTGACGCTCCTCGTACAGAAGTTCGCTCGCGAGATCCGGGGATGTGAAATCCTGCGGCGTCACCAGCAAGTCGGCCTTGCCCTGGGCGACATGCTCGATGCTCACCTCATTCGGCAAAACCATCTCCAGCCGAACAGCCGGGGCGATATCAACCAGTCTCGCAATGAGCGGAACCATGGCGGCAACGATGACATAGTCCGAAGCGATGATCCGGAACGTCCTCTGGCTCGTCGACGGGTCGAACACTGTTGAAGACGAGATCATGAGCTCGACCCCCTTCAGACAATCCCGCACCTGGGGCATCAAGGCTTCGGCGTAGGCCGTCGGATACATCCGCTTGCCGTGGGTTGTGAGCAACTCGTCTCCAAAGAAGGTCCGCAATCGACCCAGGGCGGCACTGACGGCCGGTTGGCTCAGGTTGAGTACATCAGCCGCACGCGAGACGCTGCGGCACTCCAGAAGCACGTCGAGGGCGGCCAGCAGATTGAGATCAAGACCTTTGAAGCGCATCTCATGTATCCATGGGATTGGCCCATTCCAATCAAAACAAATGATTTCACAAATGGATGTCGGGTGTCCACGGTCAAGTTCGATCTGCCGCAGAGCAGAGGCTCTAATCATCCGGGGAGGATGCCGTGAAGAAGTTCCTGCTGACAGGCGCAGCGATGGCCTGTGCGATCATGCCGTTTGCGGCTCATGCCCAAACCAACCCGTCACAGTCCGACGATCAGTATACCGGACTGGAAGATATCGTCGTGACGGCCCAGCGGCGTGAGGAAAACCTCCAGCGCGCGGCCATCGCGGTAAGTGCCGTCGCCGGCGAAACCCTGACCGAACAAAGCATCACTCAGGCCACGGATCTGACCCGCCTCGTTCCCGCGCTACAGGTCGCCCCTGCGGCGTCGTTCACCCAGATCTACCTGCGCGGCGTGGGTACGTTCGGTGCCAACGCTTTTGCCGAGCAGGGTGTCGCGTTCAACCTTGACGGCGTCTACCTGTCTCGCCCCGCAGCGCCGGCCGGCCTCTTCTACGACCTGGAGCGCCTGGAGGTTCTGAAAGGGCCGCAAGGCACGCTGTACGGACGCAACGCCACGGGCGGCGCGGTCAACGTGATCACCGCCAAGCCCCGTCTCGGCGAGACCAGCGGTAACCTGACGGCGGAGTACGGAAACTTCGACGCGATCAAGTCCTCGGGCGCGATCAACCTGCCACTCGGCGATCGCTTTGCGTTCCGCCTGGCCGGGCAGGTGGCCCAGCACGACGGATATTTCAGCGACGGCTACGACGATGAAGACACCTGGGCCGTTCGCGGCCAGCTACGCGGTGATTTCAACGATGCGGTCAACGCCACCCTCTCGATCGATTACGCCAACGTCGGCGGCATGGGTTCGGGGGGCACGATCATGCCCCTGCTCGACGGCGACAATCGCTTGGGACCGAGCGATCCCCGCGTCGTCGCGGCCTACGTCGCCCGTACCCCGACCACGCCCGTGCCTCAGGTCATTGCCGACGCCAATGGCTATCAGGACAACACCTTCCTGGGGATCGCCACGACAATCAACGCGGACCTCGGGTTTGCCCGGCTGACGGTCATCCCCGCCTATCGCAAGACGGACCTCGACTTCCGCAGTTTCGCCTCCAGCTTCCTGATCGACGTCGAGGAAAACTCCGAGCAGTCCTCGCTGGAGGCCCGGCTCGCGGGCGACGTCGGCAATCTCACCTGGGTTGTGGGTGCCTACGGCTTTTCTGAATCGGTCGATGCCAACCAGAACTTCGATCAGGGCAGCAACGGTACGCGTATCTTTTCGGATCTGAAAACCGACAGCGTCGCCCTGTTCGGCCAGGGCACATACAGTGTCACTGATCGGTTCCGGGTCACCGGTGGGCTGCGCTACACCAAGGATACCAAGGGCCAGGTCACCGAAGCTCACACCCTGCCATTTGTAGGTTTTGTCGCCGGCGTATTCCCGTTGCGTCCGATCATTCTCGACATTCGCAGCGACACGGACGCGGAAATCGAGTTTGAGAAGGTCACCTACAAGGCGGGGATCGAGTTCGATGCAGGCCCATCGTCGCTTCTTTACGCGTCGGTTGCGACGGGCTTCAAATCCGGGGTTTTGTTCCCCGCACAGGTCAACGGGTTCTCCGCGCCCGAGAACATGACGGCGTTCACATTGGGATCAAAGAACCGCTTTCTGGACAATACGCTGCAGCTCAATGCCGAGGCCTTCTATTGGGATTATAAGGACCAGCAGGTGTCGCACCTCGGGCCTGTCCAGGTCGCCTCAACCCCTGGTGGTCCGGTCTTTGGGCCGATCTTCCTGACCGAGAACGCCGGGGCCGCGACGATCGCGGGCGCTGAACTGGAAATGGTCTTCCAGCCCACCGGAACGGACCTGTTCTCGGCCAATCTTCAGTATCTGGACGCTCAGTATGACGAGTTGAAGTACCAGGCCTATTCCACGACCGGGGCTGCGCCGTCCATCGGTTGTGCGGTTACCCCGACCACCCAGACCGGGGCCAGTGCTGCGGCCAGGATCTACAACGTCGATTGTTCCGGGCGTCCGCTGGTGAACGCGCCGAAATGGTCGCTGCAACTCGGATATGAAAAGACGCTCGAACTCGGGGACAGCGGCCGGTTGATCCTGTCGGCCGATACGCGGCTCGAATCCTCGCGGTACCTTTCGATCGATTATCTCGAACTCGGACGGCAGGACGCCTACATGATGTCGAATGCCCGTGTGACCTGGGAGGCACCGTCAGGTGGTGTGGCGGTCACCGGCTTCGTCAACAACATCGAAGACGAGCTGGTGTTTGCAAACTCGTTCCAGAGCCCGGCCAAGGCCGGCACCATCTACAATCAGCTTCGGCCGCCCCGGACGTTCGGCCTTCGCGTATCGTTCAAGATGTAGGCGGCTGCATCGCAAGGCCAGACAACGAAGTTCTGGCGTGAGACAGGATCGGAGGCCGGAGCGCATCGCAGTGCTCCGGCCTTTGATGTTTCAGTCTGCGGTCAACCAGACCTTGAGGGCAGCATTGACCTGATCGGCCGCCTCGACCGGGGACATGTGGCCGCTATCCTCGAACACACACAGGGTGGCACCGGGGATACCGGCGGCGATGGCCTGGTGCTGGGCCAGCGGGCTCCAGACGTCCTGACGCCCAACTCCGACAAGCGTCGGCACCTCGATCGAGGACAGCAGAGGCGCTGCGTCCGGTCGCCCCAGCAGGGCTTCGATCTGGGCCTCGAACACCGACAGACCCATCGACGTCGCCATGGCGTGCAGGGGGCCGATCAAGGTCGGGTCGGTCTGGCGATCGGGATGCACCATCGGCGGAAGCCAGACATCGACCATCCGGTCCACGCCTTCGCGTTTCCCGAGATCGAGGAGGTCGTAACGCTTCTCGGCTTCTCCGGGCTGAGGCGGGTGAACTCCCGTGTCGAGCAGCGCCAGCCGCTCGATCCGTTCGGGGGCCTGGCGATGGATTTCAAGGGCAACGCGGGCGCCCATGGAATGCCCGATCAGAGAGAAGCGGGGCGGCGCGCCGGCCAGAGTGATCTCGGCCATTTCCGTCAGCGAGCGGCTCAGTCCGTAGCACGCCACGACCGGATTGAAGGCGGCAAAAGTTTCGAGCTGCCGGGCCCAGATTCGCTCGTTGCAGAGCAGTCCCGGTAGAAAGAGCGGAGGAGCCGCTAAAGAGATGGGCATGATTTTCCTGCGAAGTAGTCAGGCAAGTGCAGTCAGCGGGCGGCGACCCTGGGCGATCGGCGCGCGCCGTCGTGGCGACACCGGGCGGACGGGCGACGGTTCCGAGGTCTTGCCTGCGTCTCGCGCCGACAGGCTCTGGCGCTGGGCGAAGGCATGTTCGCGAAACAGGGTCTCGGCGCGGGTACCATCCCGTTCGCGAATGGCCTCGACCAATGCGTGATGTTGCCCGTGCGCCCGGAACAGCAGGGTGAACGTCGCTTCGCCCTCGGTGTCATTGAAGACCGGGACCGACGGTGCCACGAAGGGGGTGTGATTCAGCCGCTCGATCATAGCCTCCAGCAGCGGTGATCCAGCCGCCTCCACGATCAAGGTGTGAAACCGCTCGTTCATCTCACCATAGGCGTCCCGGTCCACGTGGTCGGGCCGGCTGTGGTCAAACAGTGCATCTCCCTGCTTCAGGCAGAGTTCGAGCTGTGCCAGCAGTTTTGCTGACGGGCCGTTGCGGGCGACCATGCGGGCGGCCTGGCCCTCCAGCAGGGCACGCAGTTCGAGGGCCTCGAAACTTTCGCGGTCGTTGAACGCGGCGACCGCGAAACCACGGCGGCCCACGGTCGTCAGAAACCCCTCGGCTGCGAGAGACGGCAGCACGCCCCTGATCGGTGTGCGAGAAACACCCAATCGCTCGGCGAGGCCAGTCTCGGTCAGTCGCTCTCCAGGTTTGAGCTGACCCTGAAGGATCATCTGCCGGATTCGGGTCGCTATCGGCTTGTCTGACATTCGATCAGACACGCGCAAAGGCCGGGCGACTGTCAATGCTGGGCCGCTGGCTCATGATCGGAAAATGAGCGCGCCTCTGCGCTCGCGAAATCGCCAGCCGGCCATGACAAGAACGAGCCTGTCGTGGAACTCCCCGATCAGAGGGGGCTTCGCCTGGCCATTCTCATCCTCCAAATACAGCTGGATCAGGCTGTGGGCATGTGCCTCGGTCTCGGACTCGGTCGTCACGATGACGTTGGACACCACGTGGCGTGTCAACCGAGGCGGCCTCGCCTGAAACGCGGCAAGGATCGCCGTCCGACCCACGACTGGCTGGTCGGGCGCGGTGGGCCGTGCGAACAGACCGTCCTCAACGAACAGTGCTGCAGCGTCCTCCCAACGCCGGGCATCGTTCGCAGCCGCAAACTGAAATATCAATCGGGTGCAAGCCGCTTCAGCGGCCAGTGAGTCAATCATGGTGGTATCCGGAGGGCGCGAGCCGACCCGCGCAGGCGACACGCGCCAAAATCATCGTCAAGCCACCGCCTCAGTCACTTCAGCAGCCGCCTCGGCCGCGACAGCGCGGTGGATCATCATTCTCGATCGCACTCCGCCCGCATCGATATTGAGCTTGAGCAATCTGCGGTCCTTGTGACGGTCCAGATTGGCTTGCTGTTGTTCCAGCATCTGCAGATCCTCCGAGAATATGGCTCCCTGGCCTTGCCGGATCTTCTCGGTCAGGGCTTCGTCCTGGATCTTGAAGTTCCGGGCCATGCCCCAGAAATACCAGTGCGAAGTCTCTGTCTCGGGTGTGATGAAATCGACCACGACACTTGAGGCCTTGACCGCTGCCGGTGCGTTCTTGCCACCCTGGCCGGCCAGGGCGACCCCGACCTCGATCATCACATGGCTGGGCAGGGAAAACCGGCAGACTTGCCAGCGATCCACCAGACTATCCTCGGCCAGGCCAGCCTCCCGCATCGCCATGGCCCAGAACGGGGGTGCCGTGATGTCTTCCATGTATCGGCTGGTGATGATCTCATCGTGCGACACCTCGGTATTCACGGGGGCCTCATCGATCTCCTTCTGCCCGATGCTCGATGCGTGGACATAGGTTTCGTGGGTCAGGTCCATCAGGTTGTCGATCATCAGACGATAATCACATTTGATGTGAAACAGGCCGCCTCCGTAGGTCCAGTCGGGACTTTCGGCCCAGGGGAGGGGATGAAGCGCGCTGGCGTCGGCCTTGTCAGCGTCTCCCGGCCAGACCCAGATGAAGCCGTGCCGTTCGATGACCGGATAGGTTCGGATCGCAGGAAACGCACTGACCCTCTGACCGGGCATACTGGCTGTCCGGCCGTCGCAGCCCATCGTCAGACCGTGATAGCCGCAGACCAGCCGGCCATCGCGGACGAAGCCCAGGGACAAGGGTGCTCCGCGATGGGGGCAGAAGTCCTCAAGGGCACGAACGGCACCCTCTTCGCCTCGGAACAACACCATCCGCTCGCCGCAGACCTGTCGGCCCAGTGGCTTGTCAGCAATCTCGTCGGGTGTGCAGGCCACATACCAGGCATTTCGGGGCCAAGTGGCGGGCAGGCTTTCCATGGGGAGGTCTCGACAGGGCCAGGAGCGGGGCATATTGTATCCAATATGAGCTCTATGTCGGCTAATGGTCAACTATTGGATCCAATTGTGCCGGAACTTGATGGTTCCAATCGCTCGCTCCTGCTTGGCAATCAGACAGAGACCTCAGATGAAAAATCCCCTCACGTGATCACCGCCCGAAACCTGAAAGCCGAACTGGCAGAACTGGAAGACATTCCGGGTACCCGGATATTCACCGCTGCGCGCGCGAGGCAGGGCTATCACCTCAACCAGTTCGCCATGAGTCTGATGAAACCGGTCAACCGGGAGGCCTTCAAGGCGGACGAGCGAGCCTACCTCGACCAATGGCCGATGACGGCAGATCAACGCCAGGCAGTTCTGAAAAGGGATTATAACCGTGCCATCGAACTCGGCGGCAATATCTACTTCCTGGCCAAGTTGATCTTCGCTGACGGGATCAGCTTCGCCCAAGGCGTTGCGACGATGACCGGCATGTCGTTCGAGGACTACACCGAGATGATGGTCGCAGGCGGGCGATCACCCGTGGGGCAGAGATCGATCAAGGACAAATACTGAGGGAATGGGTGCTCTTTGGCACATCTATCGATGCCGCAGATCGGTTCCGCACCGAGGCGGCGAACGCCTGGACTGCTGCCATTGCCTGAAGCGAGACGGGTAGGGCGCTTCGCGGTTCGCAGAGACTAAGTTGCTAGGGCCGGTTCCCCTGCTGGCGGATAGCGCTGACGACACGACACTGAGGCCTTCAGCCATCTGTTGCCGGAGGAGCGTGCGATGTTTGTGCGGTTTCTCACTCAGTCCGTTCGTGGGACTTTGCCAAAAAGCCCCGCGGCCTGACTAGCGCTCAATGGGCTGCAAGGCCGTTCCGCAAGAACTCATGATCGCCGCCAGTGCCGAACTTTCCGCAAACCGGCGTTTTTTTCACTCCACTGTGAATCTCCTATTGACGCCTTAAGCCCTCAAGCCTAAATCCCCGCCTCCGCCGGACACCGGCGTTAAACAGTGTCTCCGGGTTTCCGGGATTGGTCTTTGAAATCGTTGATTTGGAAAGAGAAACGCAGGCGGCGGTGTTCTTGCG
>NZ_JAEMRD010000175.1 GCF_016463485.1 Brevundimonas sp. | reverse complement strand
CCGCCGGAACCGCAGGCGGGGCGATACCGTCCTGCGGTTCCGGCGGAGCGGGCGGAGCCGGAGGCGCTGCCATCTGGAGCATGGCCGGAAGCCCTGCGATCGGGGCGGCCGGCGGCGCTGACACAGCCACCGGCGGGACCGGGGGAAGCGGCGCGGTCGGGGCGCGGTCGTGCAGTTCCAGTGCGGCGAGCGGCGTCGCGACGACGACCAGGGCGGCGATGGACAGGCCGATGGCCAGGGGACGGCGCGGGGTGCGAGAGGCGGTCATGAGGCGTTTGATCCTTCTTTTGAGCGAGCGGGGGTCGGCCGCCATGGCGAGCGCGACGGGGGAGTTGGGGACGGCGGCCAGGCCGATCAGGGTCCGGGCATAGGTGTGGCGATCGACGTGGCGCACGGCCTCGGCGTCGGCAGCGTCCTCGGACGCTGAGGCCAGGTCGGCCGCGACCTTCCAGACCAGGGGATTGAACCAGAACAGGGCGAGCGCCAGCCGCGACAGCATCAGGAACAGCCAGTCACGCCGCCTCAGATGCGCCAGTTCATGGGACAGGATGGCGGCGGCCGTGTCGGGCGCGGACAGGCTGGTGCGGTCGATCAGGATGGCGCCTGGCGACAGTCCCCAGCTCAACGGCCCGGCGACGCGGGGGCTGGCCGACAGGCGCGGCGGATGACGACCGCCCAGTCGGGTCAGGGCCGCAGTCCAGTCGGGACAGCGCACGACCTGCGCCTGTCGCGTCCAGCCCGCCAGGGTCCAGATGCCCGCGGCGACCCGCGCGGTGATGATGAGGGCACCGACGGCCCAGACCCATCCGACGACGACGATCGCCGATGGCCAGCGCAGGTCTCCCGACAGGGCGACGCCTGCGACCGCCACCGTCGTGCCGGACCAGAGAGGTTCGACCGGGCCAGATGCGGCCTGTGAAGCCGGAAGGACGTGCAGCACCAGCGCCGGCAGGATGGTCATCGCCACCGGCAGGACCAACAACAGGATCAGGGTCGCCCGCAGCACCAGCACACGGTCAGTGGGTCGCATGGCCACGCCGTGAGCCACGGCCAGACCCCCTGCGGCGATCAGGCTGGACTTGAGCAGCAGGCCGATCAGAAGCGACAGGGTCACGACCGCCCCTCCCCGCCGCTCTTGGCTTCAGCCCCCTGCCGCTCCGCAGTGTCGATCAGGGCTTTGAGCGCGGCGGCGTCCTCGGCCGTCAGCCGGTCGCCGAGACCCAGCAGGGCCGTCGCGGCGCTGGCCGCCGAGCCTGCGAAGAAGGTGTCGACCATTCGGCGCAGCACGCCCTCGGCCACGTCGTCGGGGCGGGAGACGGGCTTGAACGCGACCCCTGCGGCACCGGCAGCCCGGCTGACCAGCCCCTTGGCCTCCAGCCGGGTCAGCATGGTGCGGACGGCCGAGTCGCTGAGAGGGTCGGACAGGGCGGCGCGGACGTCGGCCGCCGTCGCCGTCTCCAGACGGCACAGGGTCTCGAAGACCTCGCGTTCGCGCCGGGGCAGGGTTTCGATCATGGCCGACCTCGCTACAAGTGTGGCGCTACACTTGTAGTGAAATCAGGCCAGATCAAGGCGTCATGATGAACTCGGCGACAGGCTCAGCCGATGGCGCCGACGCAGCCTTCGGCCTCGCCTGGTGCCAGATCGGCGTCCGTGAGGGCCAAAGACCAGCCGTGGTGGGTCGACAGGCCCCAGCGGCGGGCACCACCACCGTCACCGGCGTCGCCGCCGGCGGTGACGATGACGCGACGGCCGGTCGGCAGGGCCGGCGGGTCGATCTTGCCGACGGCGAGCGCCGTGGGCTCGCCACCGCCCAGGCCGAAGCCGTCGAACACCGACAAGCCTGACCATTCGCGGCGCAGGCCGACCCACCAGGCGTCGTCGTTGTTGATGGCCAGGACGGCGACGCCGTGACCCTCGGCGGCGAAGGCGAGCGCCTTCTGGGGGTCGCGGACCATGCGGATGTCGGCGGCCATGCCGAAGCGCTGGCGGGCACCGTCGAAGGCGCGGGTGGGCTCGGTCGGAGCCCAGACCTGGACCTGAAGCTGGCCCTGGCGCGCCAGGCCCCAGCCGACGATCTCGCGCCACAGGCTGGACACCGCCTCGGCATTCTGCGGGTCGCAACGCGACAACATGCGCGCCTGGACCGTCTGTTCGCGATCGGGACGCAGTTTGGTGTGGGGGCCGTGGGGGGCGTCCTTGGCCTTGCCGACCATGGCGGCGACGGCGAGGCGGCGCTCGAACAGTTCCAGCAACTGGTCGTCGATCAGATTGATCTCGTCGCGCAGGGCGGCCAGAGCCATCTGCTCGGGGGTCATTTCGGCAGGATTCATGTCAGGCCAGAGCTCATGGGTGGTGGCCTGTTTGAGGGCTTTGTCGGATTCTAGAATGGAGACGGACATTTAAGAGGGGCTTTCGATACGGAAATTTCGATGATGGGCGAATGGGTGCGCCGCCGCCCCGGTCAGGGCGGTCGCCGGCGAGGCTGTCAGGAGCGGGTGCCGCTCGAGGCCTCAGCCGGCGTATCGAAAGCCGTAATAGGTGCCGCCGAAATAAAAGGAGGCAACCGCGCGCGAACGGGTCGAAAGGGTCAGAACGTTTGCGCGCAGCGGGGACATGGTCGAATCCAGATGCAGATCATGACGATCTGCCGGTCAGGTAACGGCCCTTAAGACACGCAACGATCGTGCGCCGTCAACCCTCAGTCCGTGCCAGCAGCACAAAACGCGTGCGATTGTCGGCCGAATCCTGAAGGTCGTTGCGCAAAATCTCCAGTCCATAGGCCTCAGCCGCGGCCATGGGCGCAAGCGCAGCGCGGGTGTGGTCGCCGGCCTCGGCGACGTCGCGGG
Organism: Brevundimonas sp.; assembly: GCF_016463485.1. GTDB lineage: Bacteria > Pseudomonadota > Alphaproteobacteria > Caulobacterales > Caulobacteraceae > Brevundimonas. The sequence continues at coordinate 3,675 of NZ_JAEMRD010000175.1, read as the reverse complement.
CAGCGCCGGCGGTGTCGAAGGCGACGACGATCCGACAGTGGAAATGCTCCAGCGTCTTGCGGCACTGGTCGAGGGCGATGGGGTGACTCTCGATCGTGCGGATGTCCGACAGCATGGTGCCCGGCAGCGCCATCAGGGCGTGGCGGATCGGTCGCCAAACGTCGGCCAGCACCCTGTACCCTCCCTCGCGCACCAGGGTCGCGGCGGGCTCGACGGCACCGATGGTGGAATTCTCGATCGGGATCAGGGCCAGGTCGCAATCGCCGGACGCCAGGGCACCCAGCGCCAGATCGAAGCTCTCGAACGGCACGGCGATGTCCCAGGGCCGCAGGGCCATACAGGCCTCATGGCTGAAGGCACCGGGTGCGCCCTGATAGGCAACCCGGCCGGGCGTATCGTCATTCTCGGGTCGGCCGATCTGGTCGGGCATGGCGGGTTCCTGAAGCTTGCCGGAGCATTTGCGGCGCCGGTCGCCACACGACAAGCCCTGCGGCTTCGATGAGGCACTGGCGAGGCGGATGGGGCCACGCTAGGTTCGCGGTCCGTATCCGTGAGGCGTCATGACCCCTTCAGCCGAGACCAGCCGACGCGTCCTGTTGTCGGGGCTAGGCGGCCTGGGGATCAGCGGCGCGCTGTCGGCCTGCGCCTCGACAGCGCCGGTCACGATCGCCCCGTCACGGCCCCTGTTTCTCGCCCCGGCTCCTCTCGCGCCATTGCGGCTGGATGCGCGGCTGATCACCCGCACGACCGTATGCCTGAGGCCGTTCCGCGCGGCCGGGCCCCGGATCGAGGTCGAGCCCGTCGGCGACAAGCGGGTGGTCCACAACTATGGCCACGGCGGCTCGGGCTGGTCCCTGTCGTGGGGGTCGGCGGCGATCGCGGCGGCCTATGCGATGCAGGGTGGGACGCGCGAGGCGGCCGTGATCGGCTGCGGGGCCATAGGAATCACGACGGCCATCACCCTCCAGCGGGCCGGGGCGAAGGTGACGATCTATGCTTCGGAGCGGCTACCCGAAAGCCGGTCGGCGCGAGCGTCGGGCATGTGGACGCCGGATTCACGGATCGCCGATGCGGACAAGGTCGATGCGGCCTTTCCGGCGGTCTGGGAGCGGATGGCGCGGCTGTCCTGGGCGCGGCATCAGACCTATGTCGGTCTGCCGGGCGAGCCGGTGTCGTTTCTGGACCGATACATCCTCGCCGACGCCGCCGGCCCGCCCAAGCCCCCGTCCGCGCCTGAGCGGGAGCGCAAGGAAATCCGGTTCGCGATCTATCCAGACGCCCTGAACGACATCGTGCCGCGCTCACGCCAGCTGACGGCCGCGGAGCATCCCTTCCCCGTCGCCTCGGCACGGCGGTTGACGCAGATGCAGTTCAACGTCGCCGACCTGGCCGAACGGTTGACCACCGAGTTCCTGAGGGAAGGCGGGCGGATCGAGACACGGACCTTCCATTCACCGACAGAGCTCTCGACCCTGCCCCAGCCCGTGATCGTCAACTGCACCGGCTATGGCGCGCGCGCCCTGTTCGGTGACGACAGCGTGGTGCCGGTGAGGGGCCAGATCGCCTGGCTGCCGCCCCAGCCGGAGGTCCGCTACAGCCTGTACTATAACGGCGTGTCAGTGATCCCGCGGCCCGACGGCGTGGGGGTCCAGGGCCTGCGGGGCGGCGACATGCTCGGCTACGGCGACGACGACGAGACGCCGGACCGCGCCGACGCCGAGGCCGCCATCGCCCGGGCGGCGACCCTGTTCGACCGTCCGGCAAGAGCCTGATTCACGACCTCGGTAGCCCTCGCCCGATCAGGCTCTAGGCCGCCCGTGACTGGTTCAGACGCCCGAGCTTGAGCCGCTCAGCCACCAGGAAGGACAGTTCGAGCGCCTGGTCGGCGTTGAGGCGCGGGTCGCAGTGGGTGTGGTAGCGGCTGGACAGGTCGTCCTCGGTGACTTCGGTCGCCCCGCCCAGGCATTCGGTCACGTTTTGACCGGTCATCTCCAGATGCACGCCGCCGGGGTGGACCCCTTCGGCCTCGGCCACGTCGATGAAGGTGCGGACCTCGCTCATGATCCGGTCGAAGGGCCGGGTCTTGTAGCCGTTTTCGGCCTTCAGGATGTTGCCGTGCATCGGGTCGATCGACCACACCACCTTGCGGCCCGCCGCCTTGACCGCCTTCATCAGGCCCGGCAGCCGCTTGCCGACCTTGTCGGCGCCGAAGCGGCCGATCAGGGTCAGGCGACCGGGCGTGTTGTCCGGGTTCAGGACGTCGGCGAGGCGCAGGATGTCGTCGGCCTCCATGGTCGGACCGCACTTGACGCCGATCGGGTTCTTGATGCCACGCATGAACTCGACGTGGGCGCCGTCCAGCTGGCGCGTGCGTTCGCCGATCCACAGCATATGGGCCGAGGTGTCGAACCATTCGCCGGTGCCGCCGTCCAGCCGCGTCAGGGCGCTCTCGACATTCAGCAGCAGGGCCTCGTGCGAGGTGAAGACCTCGACGCGGCTGAGGTCGGGATGGGTCTCGGGGGTGACGCCGACGGCCTCCATGAAGGCCAGGGCCTCGGTGATCTTGTCGGCCAGTTCGCGGTACTGGGCGCCCGCGCCATTGTCGGCGAAACCCAGGGTCCAGCGGTGGATATTGTACAGGTCGGCATAGCCGCCGCTGGCGAAGGCGCGCAGCAGGTTCAGCGTCGAGGCCGACTGGTTGTAGGCCTTCAGCAGGCGCTGCGGATCGGGAATGCGATCTTCCGCCGTGAAGGCCGAGCCGTTGATGTTGTCGCCGCGATAGGACGGCAGGGTCACGCCGTCGATTTCCTCGACCGGAGACGAACGCGGCTTGGCGAATTGACCGGCAATACGGCCGACCTTGACCACCGGCTTGCGGCCCGCAAACGTCAGGACGACGGCCATCTGGAGTATCAGGCGGAAGGTGTCGCGGATGTTGTCGGTCGAGAACTCCTTGAAGCTCTCGGCGCAGTCGCCGCCCTGCAACAGGAAAGCGTCGCCCGCCTCGACCTGGGCCAGTTTGGCGGTCAGGGTCCGCGCCTCGCCCGCGAAGACCAGCGGCGGCATGGCACGCAGTTCGTCCTCGACGGCGGTCAGGGCGCGCGGGTCCGGATAGTCCATCGGCATATGCACGACGGGCTTCGATCTCCAGGATTCAGGGGTCCAGCGGTTGGTCATGCCGCGCGATATAGTCCTGTAGACCTGTTACGACAATAAAACTCCGCGCGTTGCCGCTGGTAGCGGAACTTCAACCTCGTCACCCCGCGCTCATCGTCGGGGACTGTTTCTCCTTCAGGGTGACCAGTTCCTCGGCCATGGTGGGGTGGACGGCGCAGGTGGCGTCCCACTGGGCCTTGGTCAGGCCGGCCTTTACGGCGATGGCGGCCAGCTGGATCATCTCGGGAGCCTCGGGGCCGACGATGTGAACGCCGACGACCTTCTGCGTCGTGCCATCGACAACCAGCTTCATCAGGACGCGCTCGTCGGAGCCAGTGAAGGCGTACTTCATCGGCCGGAAACGGGTCACATAGACGTCGACCTCGCCCGAGCAAGAGTGCCGTGCCTCGCTTTCGCTGAGGCCAACGACGCCCACCGGCGGCTGGCTGAACACCGCCGTAGCCACGGCCTCGTAGTCGAAATGCTGGGGGTTGTCCTTGTAGACCGTCTCGTGGAAGG
>NZ_JAEMRD010000174.1 GCF_016463485.1 Brevundimonas sp. | reverse complement strand
CAGCAGGCGGTTGCGCTCGCCGCCCGACAGGGTCGAGATCGGCTGGCGCAGCTGGGCCTCGGTGAACAGGAAGTCCTTGGCGTAGGCGGCGACGTGCTTGGAGATGCCGCGCACGATGATCGAGTCGCCGCCGCCCGGCGTCAGCGCGTCCCACAGGGTCATGTCGGAGCGAAGCCCGTCGCGGGACTGGTCGAGATAGACCGTCTCGAGGCTCGCGCCGAGTTTGACCGTGCCGTCGGTGGGAGCGAGTTCGCCCAGCATGATCTTGACCAACGTGGTCTTTCCCGCGCCGTTGGGGCCGACGATGGCGAGGCGATCGCCGCGGATGATCCGGCTGGTGAAGGGTTTGATCACGACGCGGTCGCCGAAGGATTTGGTGACGCTCTTCAGGTCGGCCACCAGCTTGCCCGAGGTGCCGCCGGAATCGACACCGAGCAGCATCTCGCGCGGACGATCCTTGGCCTGTTCGGCGCGTTCGGCGCGCAGGGCGTCAAGGCTGCGGGCGCGGCCTTCGTTGCGGCTGCGGCGGGCGGTGATGGAGGAGTAGAAGGTCGCCGTCTCGCGCTCGATGGTCTTGGTCAGCTTCTGGAACGCGATGGCCTCTTCTTCCATGGTCTTGGCGGACCATTCGTCGAAGGCGTCGAAGCCCTTGTTCAGGGTGCGGACCCGGCGGCCCTCCAGCCAGTGGCAGGACTGGGTGACGCGGTTCAGGAAAGCGCGGTCGTGGGAGACGATCAAGGCGGCGCAGCGAGCGGCGATGATCTCTTTTTCCAGCAACTCGATCGCCAGGATGTCCATGTGGTTGGTCGGCTCGTCCAGCAGCAGCAGGTCGGGCTCCTCGGCGAAGGCCTTGGCGAGGGCCGCGCGGCGGATCTCGCCGCCGGACAGGCCCTTGGTGGACTTGTGCGGGTCCATGCCGAAGGTCTCGAGCCAGGCCTCGGCGGTCCAGTGTTCAGCGTCGTTGGAGGTGGCGTAGTCCAGCAGGGTCTCGCCGGCGATCAGCGGCTCCTGCGGGACATAGGCGAATTTGACCGCGCCCTGGATGGAGCGGGTCCCGCTGTCTGGCTCGATCAGGCCCATCACGACCTTCATCAGGGTGGACTTGCCGGCCCCGTTGCGGCCGACGAGGCAGGAGCGGGTGCGGGGTTCGATCGCCAGATCGACGCCGTCGAACAGGGGGCGCTGGCCGTCCTGAAGGCGCACGTCTTTGAGGGCGACGAGGGGGGGTCTGGGAGCCATAGGTGCTTTCGGGAGCCGGGGAGGCTAAGAGGACGCGTGGATGTAGAGCGTACGACCCCGGGCTCCAAGCCCTTCTGGCAGACCAAGCGTCTGGAACAGATGACCCGCGAGGAGTGGGAGAGCCTGTGCGACGGGTGCGGGCTGTGCTGCCTGATCCGGTTCGAGGACGAGGATACGGGCACGGTGTTCGCCACCAAGGTGCATTGCCGGCTGTTCGACAGCGCCGCTTGCACCTGCACCGACTATGCCAACCGCAAGGACCATGTGCCGGACTGCATCAAGCTGACGCCGTGGAACATCGAAGAGCTGAAGTGGATGCCGAAGTCCTGCGCCTATCGTCGGATCGACGAGGGTCGAGGGCTGGCGAACTGGCATCCGCTGGTGTCGGGCGACCCCGAGAGCGTTCATGAGGCCGGGGTGTCAGTGCGCGGGCAGACGATTTCCGAACTGGATCTGGAAAATCCCGAGGACGCTGTGGGCTATGAAGCCCCCGAATGGGACGTCGAGCGCGGCTGACGGCTTGTCCGCGGGCCCCAGGTTGCGAACTTCGAGCGTCCAATCCCTTGCAGGATAAGGGATTGGACGATTCTCGAGGCCTTCTACGCGCCCAGGGGCGCTGGTCCGCTATAGTTCGTCCATGGCCGGAATGAAGGACGAAGCGGGGCGGGCAATGCAGGGACGCTGCTGGGCCGAAGACCATATGGCGACGTTTCAGTCGATGGTCGATGAAGGCGTCGAAGCGCTGAAGGACACCGAATGGAAGCGCGGCGACGTGCTGGCCATCGAGCGCAAGTTTCGCGCGATCGGCACCATGGCGCGCACCGTAAAGCTGGTCGAAGGGCTCCGGCCCAAGCCGTCAAAATTCCGCACCAACGACAAACACCACGAGGACGAGATGAGCGAGGGCGCGGCCAACGATGCAGACGACCGAGGCACCCCAGAGTTTGAGCGAATGCGACAGGAACTGGAACGCCGTCTCGCTCGTCTCAGGACCAATGTCGAAGCAAAGCGCGCGGATTGCCGCGATTACCTCGCTCAGAGAGATGCGAGAACATCTGGCGGCGACCTGGGCGTTGCACAAGCATCAGATCAGCCCTGACTTCGACTGGAGGACATGGGTCCTGCTGGGCGGGCGCGGCTCGGGCAAGACCTGCGCCGGGGCGGCCTGGATCGCGGACCTGGCGAAACGCCCGAACCTGACCCTGGCCCTGGTGGGGCCGGCCCTGCATGACGTACGCGAGGTCATGATCGAAGGGCCGTCCGGCGTGATGACGCTGGCCGACGCCGACAGTCGGCCTCATTGGGAGGGCAGCCGCAAGCGGCTGGTCTGGTCCAACGGCACCGTGGCCTATGCCTTTTCGGCCGAGGACGCGGACAGTCTGAGAGGGCCGCAGTTCCACGCGGCCTGGGCCGACGAGTTTTGCGCCTGGAGGCAGCCGGAACGGGTGCTTTCGAACCTGAGGTTTGGGCTCAGACTGGGAGACCATCCGCAACTTCTGGTGACGACGACGCCCCGGCCTCTACCGGCACTGCGACGGCTGATGACGAGCGCCGACGCCTATGTGGAGCGGGGGCCGACGTCCGAGAATTCAGAGAACCTGTCGCCGGGGTTTCTGGCACATCTGAACGATCTTTACGGCGGGACCAGCCTGGCGGCGCAGGAACTTGAGGGGCTAGTGGTCGAGGCGGACGGGGCGCTGTTCACCGCAGCCGATCTGGCGACTGCGCGGGGGAACCGGCCGGCCCAGATGGAGCGGATCGTGGTGGGGGTGGACCCGCCGATCACCACCCACGGCGACGGCTGCGGTATCGTGGTCGTGGGGCGGGCGGGACGCACGGCCTATGTGCTGGCCGACAGGTCGCGGCGAGGATTGTCGCCGAACGGCTGGGCCCGGGCAGTGGTCGAGGCGGCCGGGATGTACGGCGCGCATTCCATCGTCGCCGAGTCCAACCAGGGCGGGGAGATGGTGCGCACCATCCTGTCACAAGCCGGGTGCGAGACGCATATCCGGCTGGTCCACGCCTCGACCGGCAAACGGTCGCGGGCGGAGCCTGTGGCGGCGCTGTATGAACAGGGACGGGTCGTGCATTGCGCAGCCTTTCCCCAGCTCGAAGAAGAAATGATGGCCCTGGGGTCTGAGGTCGGCGGCGCGAGCCCCGACCGCGCCGACGCCCTGGTCTGGGCCATCACCGACCTGTTGATCGACGCGCGGCCGGGTCCCCGGATCCGCTGCCTCTAGACGACCCGCGAGCCCGCCGATGCGGGATCGCTTCACACCAAAATCAGGAGACGACCATGCCGTCCATTCCGGACGCCTATTCCACGCGCGCGCCCTCGGCCGGGTCGCCGGCGCGCCGGGTCGAGACCGTGACACCCAGTGACGCAACCGACCTGAGCGCGGTCGCCAAGGCGCTGTATGTCGGGATCGCCGGCGACGTGCGGCTGATCCCTGCCGGGACGAGCGACGACACGGCGGTGACGCTGAGGAACCATCCGGTCGGATATCTGGCCGTGCAGACGCGGCGCGTGCTGGCGACCGGCACGACGGCCGAGGCCATCCTGGCGCTGTTCGACTGATGCTGGCGTTCGATCTTCCCAGGGTGGCGGCGGCGGGCACGACGCCGCCGGGGCCGCCGCCGTTTGCCGTGCCGGGATTGCCCCGGTGGTCGGCGGCGGTGCGGGCGATGCAGGCGGGGCAGAGGAACGCGCGACTGGTTTGCCTCGGCGACAGCACGACGGCGGGGCATGGCGCCTATGCGATCGGTATGGGCGACAACAACAAGGCCGGGTCCTGGCCCAGTCAACTGGCGAGCCAGCTGACGGCGCGGGGCCTGAGGGCATCGCGACGTAGCACAAGGGGCAACCAGAACGCGGCCGACATCACCGCCTTCGACCCGCGTGTGAGCTTTCCGGATGGAACGACGGGGTGGACGGTGTCGTCGGGCGTGAACAACGCCACCGTGGGCGGCTTCTTCATCGGGACGACGGGGACGGGTCGTTTTCGCTTCGATCCGGGCGGGATCGTGGACACCTTCGAGGTCTACTATGCCCTGACCCTGTCGGTCTCGGCGCTGAGCCTGGCGATCGATGGCGGGGCGGCTCTGATGACTGCCTCCACAGATCGTGGCGCGGGCCTGAACCGGATCGGCAAGGCGACGCTGAGCGTGCCGCGCGGAACTCACGTGCTGGACCTGGCCAAGCCTGCCGAGTTCGCCAACATCGCCTGGATCTGTGGCCTGAGTGCCCATGACAGCACCCAGCGCGAGATCAGCGTGCTGAACGCGGGGTGGTCGGGGGCGACGTCGGCCGATCTGGCCAACACGGTGGTGGCCTGGAACACGGTCAATGCCCTGGCCCAGCATGCGCCCGATCTGGTCCTGATCTGCGTCGGGATCAACGATTTCAACTCTGCCTCGCCGCCTTCGGAAGCGACGTTCAAGGCCAATGTGCAGGCCCTGGTGACGTCTTCGGTCGCGGCGGGGGCGGACGTGCTGCTGGCCGTTCCGAACCCGATCGGCGGTGCCTATGCGAGTAATCATGCGACCTTCGCGGGCTACATCACCGATGTGGCCACGGCGAACGGACTGAAGGTGCCGATCGATTTCAGGTCGGTGCTGGGCTCGACCCACACGGTGGCCCATGCGGCCGGATACATGCGCGACGACCTGCATCCCAACGCCGCCGGATATGCCCGGATGGCCGAGGCCGTGCGGCGCGCGATCAGCTGACAACAGGAACCGAGAATGGCCTTTCCTCCCTGGCTTACGGGCCGAAGGGCGCGCGTCGTCGCGCCCGAAATCAAGAACAGTCGCGCGGGGCCTCTGATCGCCCTGACCAGCGCGGGCCGGGCGCGGTGGACGCCGAGGGATTATGCGACCCTGGCGTCGGAGGGGTTCACCAAGAACCCGGTGGTCTATCGCTGCGTGCGGATGATCGCAGAGGCCGCCGCGTCGGTGTCGCTGACGGTGTTCGAGGACGGGGTGCGAACCGATGCGCATCCGCTGGCGCGGCTGCTGGCCAAGCCCAATCCGGAGCAGGCCGGGGCAGAGTTTCTGGAAGGGTTGTATGCGGCCCTGCAGACGGCGGGGAACGCCTATGTCGAGGCAGTCGGCGATGAGGGGCCGGAAGAGCTTTGGTCGCTGAGGCCCGATCGGGTGACGATCGTGCCGGGGCGGCAGGGGTGGCCCGCCGCCTATGAATACACGGTCGACGGGCGGTCGGTGCGGATCGCGCGCGGGGCCGACGGCTGGATGCCGGCGATGCAGCTGAAGCTGTTTCACCCGACCGACGACCACTACGGCTTGTCGCCGCTGGAGGCGGCGGCCTTCGCGATCGACGTGCACAATGCGTCGGGGGCCTGGAACAAGGCGCTGCTGGACAATGCGGCGCGGCCGAGCGGGGCGCTGGTCTATGGCGGACGGGACGGGGAGCGGCTGACCGCCGAACAGTTCGCCTTGCTGAAGGCAGAGCTGGAGGGTCATTCCGGAGCGATGAACGCGGGGCGGCCGCTGGTGCTGGAAGGCGGGCTGGACTGGAAGCCGATGAGTTTGTCGCCGGCCGAGATGGACTTCATCGCCGGGAAACACGCGGCGGCGCGCGAGATCGCCCTGGCGTTCGGGGTGCCGCCGCAACTGCTGGGGATTCCCGGCGACGCGACCTACGCCAACTATCGCGAGGCCAATTCGGCCTTCTGGCGCGGGACGGTGGTGCCGCTGGTGCGCAAGACGGCGGGAGCGTTGACGGGTTGGTTGGGGCCGAGGTTCGGGACCGCCGATCTGCGGATCGAGGCGGACCTGGAGAGTGTGCCGGCCTTGCAGGGCGAGCGGGATGCGCTCTGGGCGCGGCTGAACGCGGCGGCCTTCCTGACCGATGAAGAGCGGCGGCGGATGGCAGGGGTGGGGGAATAGCGACCCCTCTTCTTGCGGGAGAGGGAGGAGAATTACATGAACGACATCAAGCGTATTCCCATCGCACTCGTTGTGGCCCTGGTGGTGCAGACCATCGGCGGCCTGGTCTGGGCCGGGGGCGCGGCGGCGCGGATCGCCACGCTGGAGGTGCGGGTCAGCGAACAGAGGCTGGTCGCCGAACGGCTGGCGCGGCTGGAGGAGCAGGGGGTCGCCACGCGGGCGGCCGTCGAGCGGATCGAGCGGCGGCTGGAGGCGGGACGGTGAGGGGGGTGACACAGGATTCTCCCTCCCCCACGGGGGAGGGCAGGTCGCGGAGCGACCGGGTGGGGACGTCAGGGCGATACGGCGCTGATTGCCTTGCCCTTCCCACCCGGTCTCCGC
>NZ_JAEMRD010000173.1 GCF_016463485.1 Brevundimonas sp. | reverse complement strand
AAATGCGGCGTGCCTGGAAGGGTACCGTGGGTTCGAATCCCACCCTCTCCGCCATCGTTTTTCTTTATATTATCAATAACTTGAGACCATCCCGCTCGGCCCGCGCCGTGCGGGCTTTCCCGCGTCCGATGTCCTGCAATCAGGCTATGCGTCAGCGCAAATTCGCGCTCTCACTGGCCTTCAACGGCCGGCCCGTGCCCTTCACGAAATTGGACCGCCATGTCTCGGAGCTCGCCGTCTGAAGGGAACGGAGAACCAGCGCTGTCCTCGTCTCTCGTGTCCGACACGGTCAGGACCGCGATCCGGATCGGCGCGATCGGCCCCTCGACCAGCTTGCCGCCGGGCGCGGGGAGGATGTCGTCGGTCATGGCGTTTCTCCAGCGGTCCACCGGGCGGCGTCGGCATGATCGTCGGCCCGCGCCTCGATTCAGCGGTCACCGTCCGGCCCCGTCGGTGGCCCCGCGCGTCAGGCCGGTGAAGCTGGCCAAGGCCCCGACATCGGTCCGACCGCGACAGAAGCCGGCCAACAGGGCGCTGGGGTCGATCGCATCCGTCTGGACCCGCACCATGGCTCAGCCCCCGCTGACCGGCGGGATGAAGGCGACCTCGTCGTCGGCCTTCAGCGGCCGGTCGCCACGCACCATCTCAGTGTTGAGGACGGCACAGACCCCCGGCCCCGACAACCGCTCTCCCAGCCGCCCGTCCTCGGCCGCCAGCAGCGTCCGCAAGCCGTCCAGCGACCCGACCTCGATATCGCGGGCTCGCCAGCCGGCAGCCTCGGCCAGGGCACCGAACATCAGCACCCGCGCCATTGAGCCTCATGGCAAATCGACGGATCGTCACGGGTGACGGGCGAGGCCTGCCGAAGATCGCGCCTGAAGTTGACGTTCGCTCCGTCATAATCGTCGAGTGGGACCCGAACGGCTCCGAGACAGTCCAGGACGCTCCGGATCGATGGATGGCCGCCGTCGGCCAAGGCCCCCACGACTGCGGCAAGCCCAGAAGAAACCGGCCAGATCGACACCAGCGGTTCCAAACCTGAACGTGACGTCGCGACGACGGCGACCGCGTCGCCGACAAGCGCGCGCTGGAGGCCGTCATAATGACGGCTGGTCACCGTGATCGCATCGCAGGGCGCGACCGCCAGCCACGTCGCGCCGCATTCCGCCGCCCACTCCAGACCTTTCCAAATTCCTGCCAACGGGCCTTCGGCGCTCTTGGGGTTGTCCTGAAGGCAGGCGATCCCGAGATCGTTAGCGTGGGCTTCAGCACCAGAAGCAGGTCGCGCGGAAACGGCCAGGCTCAGGCAGATAGGCCGCAGCGCCGCCAGCGGACGGTCCATCATCACGCCGTCGCCGACAGGTGCCACGGCCTTTTCCGAGCCAAAACGGCTCGAACGGCCACCGCAAAGCACCAGGCCGACCATCATGAGAACACCACGCGGTCCGGATGGCTGAAGACCTCGAACCCGTCTGACCGGGCGACGGCGACGAGGGTCATGCCTGCGGCCTCCGCCGTGCGCAGCGCCAGAGCCGTTGGTGCGGACACGGCGCACAGGATGGTCGCACCCATGACCGCTGCTTTCTGGACCATCTCCACCGACACGCGGCTGGTAAGCAGCACGACGCCGCCCATGGCACCGGCGCGGGCGCGGGCACCAATCAGCTTATCCAGGGCATTGTGCCGACCGACATCCTCGCGCACTGCCAGCAAACCCTCTGCAGAGGTCCAGACCCCGGCGGCATGAACCGCGCGGGTTTCCCGGCCCAGGGTCTGCGCTTCCGCCAAGGCGTCCATGGCGGCGATCAGAGCTTCGGCCTCCACCTTCATTTCGTCGGGCGGCAAGGGACGCGGCGGCCGCACCGCCTCGACCAGACTGTCTACGCCGCACAGACCGCATCCGGTCGGACCCGCCAGGCGACGACGGCGCTTCGCCAGTCGTTGCCCTTTTCCGGCGACGAGCCACACCCGGACCTCGACGCCCAGGTCGCCCTGGACCACCTCGATCGAACGAATGTCCTCGATGGCGTCGATCACGCCCTCGCTCAGGCTGAAGCCGATCGCGAAATCCTCCAGATCGGACGGCGTCGCCATCATCACCGCCGTGGTCGAGGCGTCGTGCACGATGGCGATCGCGCTCTCCTCAGGCAGGCAGCGAAGACCCGAGATGAAGCCACCGCCCCGCTTCCAGGCGGTCCGAAGTGCTGAGTGGGTCGTTCGAAGCGGAGCGGACGCCGCCGTCGCGCACACCGGGGTCATCAGCCCCCCGTCATCGACATCGGGCGGGCCACGGCGGGCGAGGCGCCCCTGCGGGCGATCGAGAAGTCGTGGCCCTTGGGCTTACGGGCGATCGCCTCCCGTATCACCGCCCGCAGTGGCGCATCGTCGTCGCGGAAGTTTCGCATCACCTGGCGAAGATCGGCGTGGTCGTCCTGGCCCAGGCAGAGAAACAGGGTTCCGGTGCAAGTGACCCGCACCCGGTTGCAGGTCTCGCAAAAGGTATGGGTCATGGGTGTGATGAAGCCGAGTACGCCCCCCGTCTCCTCCACCCTGACATAGCGCGCCGGTCCACCCGTGCGCCGGGTCATCGGGATCAGGCTCCATCGACGCGCGAGCGCGCCTCGAACGCTGGACAGAGGGAGATACTGATCCATCCGGTCGCCGTCGATCTCGCCCAGAGGCATCGTCTCGATCAGGGTGATCTCCATTCCGAGACCGTGGGCCCAGGCGATCATGGCAGGGAGTGCGTCGGCATTATCGCCCTTGAGCGCCACGACGTTGATCTTGACCTCGAGGCCGGCTTTGCGCGCCGCCTCCAGCCCTGCCAGAACACCGGCAAGATCTCCGCCCCGTGTGATCCGACGATAGTCGTCGGCGTTGAGGGTATCGATCGACACATTGATCCGTTTGACCCCATAACGGGCCAGGGCCTCGGCGTGACGCGCCAGCTGGGTGCCGTTGGTCGTCAGGGTCAGCTCGTTCAGCCGACCCGACTTGAGATGCCGCGAAAGGCCCGCGACCAGATCCATGAAGCCTTTGCGGATCAGCGGCTCTCCGCCCGTCAATCGCAGCCGTGTCGTACCCAGGTCGATGAACGTCGAACAGAGCCGGTCCAGCTCCTCGATCGTCAACAGTTCCGCGCGAGGCAGGAAGGTTTGCCGTTCCGCCATGCAATAGGTGCAGCGCAGGTCGCAGCGATCCGTCACCGACACCCGAAGATAATCGATCACCCGACCCAGGGGATCGATCAGAGGCATTTCCTTGGGGGGTGAAGGGATTTCACCCGGCATCGGCCGGTGCCTCTCCGTCTGGCGTCGGCCCGAACTCAGTCGCCTGGGTCTGAGACGCGGGCGTGCGGCCACCGGCCAGTTTCATCACGGCGGATCGGGCCGGCACGGACAGTCCGGCACCGTCGGCTTGTTCATAGGCCACGATCTCCGCGACCATCCGGGGATCCCAGAAATGCCAGAGATGGTCCCAGGTCGCATCGCACGCATTGCCCGGCTGCTGATGCTCGAACTCAGCGGCGATCTGGTTGGCGCTGCGGATCAGCTTGTCGAGCGTCGAACTCATTCGGCGGCAATCGTCGGCTGGATGCGCCGCGACCGATGGGACAGGACCGTATAGCTGGCCTGCCAGTCCGAGGGGCCGTTCGACTTGCCGACCTGGACCGCCGTGACCTTGTATTCGGGGCAGTTGGTGGCCCAGTCCGAATTGTCGGTGGTCACCACATTCGCTTGGGTGCCGGGGTGGTGGAAGGTCGTATAGACGACGCCCGGCGCGACACGGTCGGTCAGTTCGGCCCGCACGGAGGTCTCTCCCGCCCGGCTCGCGACGCGGACCCAGTCGCCGTCGACGATACCCCGCTGTTCGGCGTCGTGGGGATGGATCTCCAGCCGGTCCTCGGTATGCCAGCGGCTGTTCTCGGTGCGGCGCGTCTGGGCCCCGACATTGTACTGGCTGAGAATCCGTCCCGTGGTCAGCAGCAGGGGGAAACGCGGCCCGGTCCGTTCTTCTGTCGGCACGTACTCCGTGCGCACGAACTTGCCTCGCCCGCGCACGAAGCCGTCCATATGCATGATCGGCGTGCCCTCGGGCGCGGCCTCGTTGCACGGCCATTGCACGGAGCCGAGTTCGTCCAGCCTGTCGTAGGACACGCCGGCGAACGACGGCGTCAGGGCCGCGATCTCGTCCATGATCTGCGACGGATGATCGTAGGCCATGTCGTAGCCCAGCGCCTGGGCCAGACCTTGCGTCACTTCCCAGTCGGCCAGGCCGTTCTTGGGGGTCATCACCTTACGAACCCGCTGGATGCGACGCTCGGCGTTGGTGAAGGTGCCGTCCTTCTCCAGGAAGGTCGAGCCGGGCAGGAAGACATGGGCGTAGTTGGCGGTCTCGTTCAGGAACAGGTCCTGCACCACCACGCATTCCATCGCCGCCAGACCGGCCGAGACATGGCGGGTATCCGGGTCGGACTGCAGGATGTCCTCGCCTTGGATGTAGAGGCCCTTGAATGTGCCATCGACGGCGGCGTCCAGCATGTTGGGGATACGCAGGCCTGGCGCATGATCCAGCTCGGCACCCCACAGGTCCTTGAACATCGCCCGCGCCGCGTCGTCGGAGACGTGGCGATAGCCCGACAGTTCATGCGGGAAACTGCCCATGTCGCAGGCACCCTGGACGTTGTTCTGGCCGCGCAGGGGGTTCACCCCCACGCCTTCGCGACCGATGTTGCCGGTGACCATGGCCAGGTTGGCGATGGCCATGACCGTGGTCGAGCCCTGGCTGTGTTCGGTGACGCCCAGACCGTAGTAGATCGCACCGTTGCCACCCGTGGCGAACAGCCGGGCCGCCGCACGGACCTCAGCCGCCGCGACACCCGTCAGGGGCTCGGTGGACTCGGGCGAATGGCGCGGATCGGACACGAACTCGGCCCAGTCGGCGTATTCTGACAGGTCGCAGCGTTCTCGGATAAAGACCTCGTCGCTCAGCCCCTCGGTGACGATGACGTGGGCCATGGCGGTTAGAACCGCGACATTGGTACCCGGCCGCAGTGGCAAATGGTGGTCGGCCTCCACATGCGGCGACCGGACGATATCGGTCCGCCGCGGATCGATCACGATCAGCCGCGCGCCCTCGCGCAGTCTGCGTTTCAGCCGGGATGCGAAGACCGGATGGCCGTCGGTTGGATTGGCCCCGATGATGACGACGACGTCCGACGCCATGACGCTGTCGAAATCCTGCGTCCCTGCCGAGGTCCCGAAGGTCGTCTTCAGCCCATAGCCCGTCGGCGAGTGACAGACCCGCGCGCAGGTATCGACATTGTTGTTGCCGAAGCCGGCCCGGACCAGCTTCTGGACCAGGAAGGTCTCTTCGTTGGTGCAGCGCGAGGAGGTGATGCCGCCGACCGACGACTTGCCATAGGTCGCCTGAATGCGCCGGAACTCCGACGCCGTATGGCCGAAGGCTTCGGACCAACTGACTTCGCGCCACGGCTCGTCGATCGAGGCGCGTATCATGGGGTTCAGGATGCGCTCCTGATGGTTGGCATAACCCCAGGCGAACCGGCCCTTGACGCAGGAATGGCCGCGGTTGGCCTTGCCTTCCTTCCAGGGGACCATCCGCACCAATTCCTCGCCGCGCATCTCGGCGCGGAAGGTGCAGCCGACACCGCAATAGGCACAAGTGGTGACCACCGAGGTGTCGGGCGTGCCGACCTCGACCACCTTCTTCTCGATGAGGGTGGCGGTCGGACAGGCCTGGACGCAGGCGCCGCACGAGACGCATTCGCTGCCGAAGAAGTCCTCGCCCTGGCTGGCGGCGACCTTGCTGCCGAAGCCCAGCCCCTGAATGGTCAGGGCGAAGGTGCCCTGAACCTCGTCGCAGGCGCGCACGCAGCGCGAGCAGACGATGCATTTGGACGGATCGAAGTCGAAATAGGGGTTCGAGGTGTCCTTGGCCTGACCCAAGTGGTTGGCGGACGTCGGATCGTAACGCACCTCGCGCAGGCCAACCGCTCCTGCCTGATCCTGAAGCTCGCAGTCGCCGTTGGCCGCGCAGGTCAGGCAGTCCAGGGGGTGGTCGGAGATATAAAGCTCCATTACCCCGCGGCGCAGCTTTTTCAGCTTCTCCGTCTGCGTCCGCACGACCATACCGGCGGTGGCAGGGGTGGTGCAGGAGGCGGGATAGCCCGCTCGACCCTCGACCTCCACCAGGCACAGGCGACAAGACCCGAACGCTTCCAAGCTGTCGGTGGCGCACAGCTTCGGAATCGTCGCGCCCATCAAGGCCGCCGCCCGCATCAGCGACGTGCCTTCCGGCACGCTGACGACCTGGCCGTCAATGGTGATGTCCACAAGCGGTGCCGATGAAGGAGCCGGCTTAGTCCCGAGGTCAATCTCTCGCGCATAGGCCATCGGTCTACTCCGCCGCCATGGCCGGCACCGAAGCGCCGCCGAAATCTTCAGGGAAATAGTCAAGCGCGCTTAGCACCGGGTACGGCGTGAAGCCGCCCAGCGCGCACAGCGACCCGA
>NZ_JAEMRD010000172.1 GCF_016463485.1 Brevundimonas sp. | reverse complement strand
CTCAATGCCCCACACCCCCGAAGTCGAAACCCCGCAACTGCTCCACCTCGTCATCGGCGGCGAGCTTCGCCACCTCGACGCGCCCGTCTTCCGCGACCTGACCAAGGTCGAGTTCGTCGGCGCCTACGGCTCCTACGCCGAGGCTCGCCAGGCCTGGAAGGCCCGGGCCCAGGCGACCGTCGACAACGCCCTGATGCGCTACTTCATCCTGCATGCCCACAAGATGATCGACCCGCGCGGCGACGACCACGCCCACTGAGGCGGCGCGGGGAGCCGGTCGGCGAACCCTTTCGGAGCTGGCACACTTCCTGAAGGTGCGGGGCGCGCATAGGAGCGGTCGATGGCCCCATTTCTGGTGATATTGCTGCTGCTTGCGCTGGGGGCCGGCATCGTGGCCTGGCACACGATCGGCTATCAGCACCCCCCGGCCGCGCAGCGCCGCCCGGCCCGGAAGCCTGCGCCGCCGGTCCCGGACGCTGTCGTGCCCTCGGCCGAACAGGTCTTTGCGCCGACACAGTACGCCCCTACTCTGGATCCAAATCCGGTGCGGTCGGCAGAGCCCGCCGATCCTTTCGCCCACGCGCCCTCATTCGACGGAGACGCCCGCCCATGACCCTTTTCGGCACAACGCTCGACGGTCCGGCCATCGCAGCCCTGGTCGGGATGCTCCTGGCCCTGGTGCTCTGGACCATGTCGCTGAAGGGCGAACTCGGCTACGCACGCTGGTTCAAACAGTGGGAGGCCGATCGAAAGGCCCGCCGCGACGCCGAACTGGCCAGGGAGCGCGGCGAAGCCCCGCCGCCCGCCGATGGGCCACCACGCGGTCCCTGGGGCTGACGGACCGGTGGCCGATCATTCCCGCCGCAGCAAGCGGTCGGTCAACAACGTGCCCCACCACCCCGCCTTGAACTCGGCACGGATCGCCTTAGGATCGTAGGTCGGACTGTCGATCCATTCGAGGAAGCCGACCCCCGTCGGCTCGATCTCCCGGACATATTTCTCCAAAAAGAAGTCCAGCACCCCGGTCAGCCCCTCGCGGCTGTGCAGATAGCGCTTCGACAGCTGCCCCATCGCCACCGAGATCGGCTCTCCCAGGTGGAAATGGCGATAGAAGACCGCCATCAGCCCCGCCCGATCCGCCCCGGACTTGCAGTGGATCAGCACCGGATATTCGATCGTCTCGAACAGCCGCTTGGCCCGATGGACCCGATCCGGCGTCGGCACGTCGCGCGAATCCAGCGGCGCGTCGATCAGCGTCAGCCCCAGCCGCTCGCACGCCGCCTTCTCCAGCGCATAATAACTCTCGTCCCGTACGCCCCTCAGATTGATGACCGTCCTGATCCCCCGCCGAGCCCAGCCTGCCAGTTGCCGGGGCGACGGCTGATTGGTCCGCACCAGATCCGGCCCGAGCCAGTGAGCATTCGAAAACGCCAGCCTCAGAAAGGCATGGTCGCTCCAGAAATAGTCCCAGCCTGCGTGAAACCGGCCGCCGGGCGTGGAGAGGTCGAACTTCGGCATTGCCGCCACATACAGGCCCATGCTCCCGGCGTCATCAGACCTGCGGGTTGACTTGAAGGCCCAGCCGTCCGACCTCCCTCCCATGACGACCCCCACGCCCGCCGAACAGGACGAAGGCCTGCGCCCGCTGCTGGCGCGGATCTGGCGCGACTATCTCTCGCATCACAGGGGCGCGCTGTTCACCTCGATGTTGTGCGCGGCGGCGGCCGGCGGCTTGTCGGCCCTGACGCTGAAGCTGCTGGAGCCGGCGATCAACGGCCTGTTCCTGCAACAGCAGCAGCCGATGAAGCTGTGGGGCCTTATCGACATCGCGCCGGGCCAGGCCCTGATCGTGATCCCGACGGCGATCGTGGTGGTCGCTCTCGTCTGGACCCTGGCCAGCCTGGGTCAGGCGGCGCTGGTCAACCGGTTGGGCCACGGCATCGTCGGCGACATCCAGGTCCGCCTGTTCGGAGCCATGATCCGCGCCGACCTGGCCCGGCTACGCAGCCAGCACTCGGGCTCCTTCGTCTCCAGCGTGCTGTTCGACGCAAACCTGGTGCGAGAGGCCTTCACCAACGGCGTCGTGAACTACACCCAGCACAGTCTGACCCTGGTGGCGGTCATCGCGTCGATGCTGTTCATCGACTGGCAGTTGACCGGGATCGTGCTGCTGGGCGTGCCGCTGATCACCCTGGTGCTCCGCCGTTTCTCCAAACGCACAAAGAAGGCCACCACCGGCGCGATGAAGGAGACAGAAGCCCTGTCCACCGCCCTGATGGAGAACCTGGACGGCGTCCGCTTGATCAAGCTGGAGAACCAGGAGGTCCACGAAGAGGCCGCCGTCGGCGAGGTCGTGGCCCGCCGTCAGCGCCACATCATCAAGTCCGCCGACAGTCGCGCCTTCGCCGGCCCGTTCAGCAATCTGGTGGCCATGATCATCGTCGCCGCCGTCATGGCCTATGCCGGATGGCGCGCCCGGGACGGCGAGATGAGCGTGGGAGCCTTCGCCGCCTTCATCGGCCTGCTGATGGCAGCCGGTCAGTCGCTGCGTCAGGTCACCAATCTCCAGACCGTGATGACCGAGGGCCTGACCGCCGCCCGCCGCCTGTTCGCCGCGCTCGACATCAAGCCCGAGATCCGCGAGGCCCCCGACGCCGCGCCCCTGGCCGAGGGGCCGGTCGCCATCGCCCTGGACCGCGTCAGCTTTGCCTATGGCGCGTCGGCCCAAGGGTCGGTGCCGACCCTGTCGGACGTGTCCCTGACTGTCCGCCCCGGAGAGACCGTCGCCCTGGTGGGTCCGTCCGGCGGCGGCAAGTCGACCATCCTGTCACTGCTCCCGCGCTTTTACGATGTGACGGCGGGTGCCGTGACCCTGAACGGGCGCGACATCCGCGACATCCGCCTGCACGACCTGCGCGCCCATATCGCCCTGGTGACCCAGGAGCCCTTCCTGTTCGACGACACGATCGCCGCCAACATCGCCTATGGCCGACCCGGCGCGACCCAGGACGCCATCGAGGCCGCCGCCCGCGCCGCCGCCGCCCACGACTTCATTCTCGCCCTGCCCGAGGGGTACCAGACCCGCGTCGGAGAGGCCGGAATGCGCCTGTCCGGCGGCCAGCGCCAACGCGTCGCCATCGCCCGGGCCTTCCTGAAGGACGCCCCCGTCCTGCTGCTCGACGAGGCGACCTCGGCGCTCGACACAGAGAGCGAGGCCCTCGTTCAGGCAGCCCTGGAGCGGCTGATGCAGGGTCGGGCCACCCTGATGATCGCCCACCGCCTGTCCACCGTGATGAACGCCGACCGCATTCACGTCATCGAGGCCGGCCGGATCGTCGAGACCGGAACCCACACGAGCCTGATCGCCGAGGGCGGACTCTACGGCCGTCTGGCGAAGCAACAGTCGCTGGACGGAACGCCGCCACTGGCAACCGTGGTCTAGTGCCGTGAGACCTCTCCGTAACCCTATCATCCAGTCGGTTCTGGCCCACATCCTCGCCGGCTGGATGCAGTTCTGCTTCGCCACCATCCGCTGGACGCACGAGAACGACGCCCTCGCCGAAGCGGTGTGGGCCGACGGCGGTGGGGTGATTTGCGCCTACTGGCACTCCCGGATCGCGCTCAGCCCGGCCTGCTGGCCGCTGGGCCGGGCCCAGCCCGTCAAGGGTCTGGTTTCGCTCAGCCCGGATGGCCAGTTCATCGCCACGGCCATGGCGCTGCAAGGCATTCCCGCCGTGCGCGGATCCTCGGCCAACAAGGACAAGGCCGACCGCGCCAAGGGCGGGACGCAGGCGCTCCGCGACGGCCTGAAGCAGCTCAAGGTTGCCGCTCTTGCCGTCACCCCCGACGGCCCGCGCGGCCCGGCCCGCCAGATGGCCGAGGGCCTGCCCCTGATGGCCAAATTGTCCGGCGCGCCCGTGCTGTTCATCGGCCTGAGCTGCAATCCCGCGATCCGGCTGAACAGCTGGGACCGGGCCGTCCTGCCCCTGCCGTTCGGCAAGGGTTCGATCGTGTGGGACGTCGACCGGTTTCCGGCCGGTGCCGACCTGTCCGAAGTCGCCGCAGCCTGGTCGGACCGCCTGACCGCCGTGGAGGCCCGCGCCGACGCCGTCACCGGCCTGAAGCGGGTCTGAGATGAGCCCGGCCCTCATCGCCTATCGCCTTTTAACCCGACTGCTGGAGCCCTTGGCACCCCGTCTGCTCGACGCCCGGGTCAAACAGGGCAAGGAGGACGCCGCCCGCGTCGATGAACGCCTCGGCGTGACGACCGTGACCCGCCCCCCCGGCGACCTGGTCTGGTTGCACGGGGTCAGCGTCGGCGAGACCCTGTCCCTGTTGCCCCTGGTCGAACGCTTGCAGAAGGTACGGCCCGACCTGACGATCCTGCTCACCTCCGGCACCGTGACCTCGGCAGCGCTGATGGCCCAGCGCCTACCGGCCGGCGTCATCCATCAGTTCGCGCCCGTCGACGGCCCCGTCGCCGTTGCCGCCTTCCTCGACCACTGGCGGCCGTCGCTGGGCGTCTTCGTCGAGAGCGAACTCTGGCCCAACCTGATCCTGACGGCCCATCGACGGGGCGTCAGACTCGCCCTCGTCAGCGCCCGGGTGACGGACAGGACCGCGCAAGGCTGGAAGCGTTTCCCCGGCATGGCCCACGCCCTCCTGACCGCCTTTGACCGCGTCCTGCCTCAGGACGAGACCTCGGCCGCGACCCTCCAGACCCTGGGTGCCCGCATCGACGGCCTGGTCAATCTGAAGCTGTCAGGCGGCCCCCTGCCCCATGACGCAAAGGCCTTCATCGCCCTCAGCGCCGCCATCGGCGACCGCCCCGTAGTGGTCGCAGCCAGCACCCATGAAGCCGAGGAAATCGCCATCGTCCGCGCGCTCGACGCCCTGGACCAGCGCATCTGCCTGATCCTGGTGCCCCGCCATCCGGAGCGGGGTACGGAGATCGCCACCGCCCTGACGCGCGACGACTATCGGTTCGCGCTGCGTTCACGCGGCGGCGTACTCGGGCCCGACACCGATCTGTATGTCGCCGACACCCTGGGCGAACTGGGCCTGTTCCTGCGTCTGGCCGATGTGGTCATCATGGGCGGCAGTTTCGCGCCCGCGCTGGGCCTGCCTCCCGTCGGCGGTCACAACCCGCTGGAGCCGGCCCGCATCGGCAAGCCCGCCGTCGCCGGCCCCGACGCCTCCAACTGGGCCCGCGTGACGACGGCCCTGAACGAGGCCGGCGGCCTGACCGTCGTTTCCACGCCCGCCGACCTGCCCCACGTCATCGGTCCGCTTCTGAACGACCCCACAGCCGCCCGGGCCATGGGCGAGCGCGCCCGCCGCGCCGCCGCCGACGCCGGAGCGGGCCTCGATCGCCTGTGGGACAGCCTGCAGCCGCTCCTGCCCCCCGCCTCACCCGTCGCCCGAGGCCGGTCGTGAAGCTCAACACTCCGCGCTGGTGGTATGTCCGGGGCAGCCGCCACGCCATCGTCACCCGCACCCTTCTGAAGCCCGCGTCCTGGCTGTGGGCCGCCGTGACCGCCCGCCGGATCGCCCGCGCCACGCCCGTCGATCCGGGTGCCGCCGTCATCTCGATCGGCAATCTGACCGTCGGCGGCTCCGGCAAGACCCCCGTGGCCCGCGAGGTGCTCCGCCTGCTCCGCGCCGCCGGCGTTGAGGCCCACGCCCTGTCGCGCGGCTACGGCGGTCGGGAAACCGGTCCTTTGCGCGTCGATCTCACCCGTCATTCCGCCGAGGACGTCGGCGACGAACCCCTGATGCTGGCCTTGGACAGCCCCGCCTGGATCGCCCGCGACCGCATCGCCGGGGCCCATGCGGCCGTCGCGGACGGTGCCCAGACCCTCGTCCTCGACGACGCCCATCAGAACCCGACCCTGAACAAGACCCTCAGCCTCGTCGTCGTCGACGGCGAGACGCGCGGCGAAGAATGGCCCTTCGGCGACGGCGGCGTCTTCCCCTCGGGACCGATGCGCGAACCGCTGAAGACAGGCCTCGCCCGCGCCGACGCCGTGATCATCCTGCTGCCCACCGACTTGGCCGATGTCGATCCCGAGCTGACCGCTGTGTTCGGCGACCTGCCGACCTTCATCGCCCGCTTGACGCCCGCAACGCCACCACCCGCTGGCCCGCAGCTCGGCTTCGCGGGCATCGCCAAACCGTGGAAGGTCGAACGCTCCCTGATCGCCGCCGGCTGCGACCTCGTCGAGTTCGCCCCCTTCCCCGACCACGCCACTTACCGCGAGGAAGACCTCCGCTTCCTCGTCGACCGCGCCGGGATGCTCGGAGCCGGCATGGTAACGACCGAGAAGGACTGGGTCCGGCTCCCGCCGGCGTGGCGCGACCGCGTCGTCAGCTGGCCCGTCGTCGCGCGGTTCGAGGATGAGGCGAGGTTCGCGGACTACCTGACCACCGAGCGCTGATCCTGCCGGAGGAAGACGGTGGCGTCCAAAGCAAAACGGCCGCCGGGTTGCCCCGACGGCCGTTTCGTTACGCGACTGTTTGTCTTCGCTTTTAGGCGATGATCTTGGCGACGACGCCGGCGCCGACGGTGCGGCCGCCTTCACGGAT
>NZ_JAEMRD010000033.1 GCF_016463485.1 Brevundimonas sp. | reverse complement strand
GGCCTGGGGGTGGGCGCGGTGGGCGGCCGAGACGACGATCAGCTGTTCGATCCAGCGCGGGAACAGCTCGGCGAAGCTGAGGCCGATCATGCCGCCGTAGGAACAGCCGACAAAGGCGGCGACCCGCTCGATGCCCAGCCGATCCAGCAGCAGGGCCAGCAGACGCGCCTGGTCGTGGGTTGTGATGGTCAGGGCCTCTTCGCTCGTCCTGCCGGTCGGCGCATAGTCGAAGGCCAGGACCTGACATCGACGCAGGTCGATCGGCCCGCCCATGGACACGGCATCGGACCACCAGCCCAGGCCGTTGGTCTCTGTCCTGTGAACGAAACGACCCGAGGAAATGCCGCCCGCAACCACGACGACAGGCGCGCCTTCACGGCCATGCAGGCGGCCGGTCAAGGAGGTCTGGCCGAGCTTCTCGCCGGACTGGAGGCGGAAATCGGCGGGGATCTCGATGGTCACATCAGCGGCGTTGCCCTGGCGCGAACGGCGGGCGAACACGGGCATGGACGGCACCGGCAGGACGGCACCGTCGCGGCCGACGGGCCTGCGCAGGTTTTCGATCGTCGTCTGAGTGTCGAAAGGCATCGTCGTTCCGCATCGTCCCGCCCAGCAAGGCTCCGGATGCGATGACAGATCGTGGAGTGTCGCCTCTTCGACGCTCCACCCATCTCTCGCGAGCCCGGTTTCCCGGACCCTCGCAGGAGTTGGCACCGTTCGGGTGGAACCCGATGGTTGCCCCGACGTCAAAGGGCCTATCCCTCGGTCGGTCTTGATGAGTGCGACCACAGATGATGAAAAAGCCGCATTCCGTCAAGGAGAAAAAGATCGCGACACGCCCAAACGGGTGGGTGGACTTGCGGCCCTATACTCGCCGAATTGCCAGTTTGCGCAAAAAACTTCCAATCCGGGCTTGACGGGGTCGTCCGATCTCGACACCCTGAGGCTCAGGATTTTCGCAAGGATACGCCCCGTTGTCGCGACTTGGCCGCTTCGCCATCTCGATTAGCACCGCCGCCGGAACGGGCGTGCGGACGGGCATGACTGCGCTCACCACCACCGGCGGTATGACCATCACCGGCCCCTCGCGGGCGGGAACAGGTTAGCGCGCGTCGGACCCCGACCAGCCCAACCCGAACCCGCCCGGACCCCCGGAGCGGGTTTTTTCTTGCCCGATTTCACATTTCGCACCCTTTCCCAGAATTCCAGAGAATCCGATGTCCAGCGCCTCTTCCGTCCTCGCCCCCGCCCTCAAATCGGTGTTCGCCCTTGTGGACAAACCGAAGTCCGACGCCGCCGAAGTTGTGGTGCTGAAGTTCGGATCCTCGATCCTGCGGACCCAGGCGGATGCGCCAGCTGTAGCATCCGAGGTCTATGGCCACGTCCGGGCGGGCCGGAAGGTCGTGGCGGTGGTCTCGGCCTTCGGCGGCCATACCGATCGGCTTCTGGCCGACGCGCGCGAACTGGGGCTGGATCACGAGAACGACCTGCTGCCCGGCTATGTGGCCCTGGGCGAGGAGAAGGCGGCGGCCCTGACGGCCATCGCCTGCGACCGGATCGGGCTGGATGCGGTGTCGCTGTCGGTCAAGGAACTGGGCATCGTGGCCGAGGGCGAGTTGGAGCATGCCCATCCCTGCGGTCTGCGCGGCGAGGCCCTGCACAAGGCGCTGGCCGAGCATCAGGTCGTCGTCGTGCCGGGCTTCGGTGCCCTGCGGCCCGACGGGCGGGTGGCGCTGCTGGGGCGGGGCGGATCGGACCTGACGGCGGTATTCCTGGCGGCCGAACTGGGTCTGGATCGGGTGCGATTGGTCAAGGATGTCGATGGCCTCTACGACCGTGACCCGGCGAGCGCCTCGGGCAAGCCGCTGCGCTATCGCCGGGCGTCGTGGGACGATGCGCGTCGTCACGGCGGGGCTCTGGTCCAGCATGACGCGATCGATCTGGGACAGGAACGCGGCGTGGAGATTGAGGTCGCTGCGCTGGGCCGGGCCGATTCGACGGTGGTGGGCGAGCATTCGGCCCCTCCAGGACGGTCGATCCCCGATGCCCCGGTGCGGGTCGCCATCGCCGGCTGTGGCGTGGTCGGGGGCGGCCTCCTGGCACGGCTGCTGCCCGACACGCGGTATCAGGTCGTCGGCGTGCTGGTGCGGGATCCGAAGAAGCTGCGGGACGTGGCGGCACCGGCCGATCTGTTCACGGCGGATGCGCAAGGGCTGCTGGACCTCAAGCCCGACCTGCTGGTCGAGGCCCTGTCCGAGGGCGAGGCGGGGCATGCCCTGATCCGCGCTGCTCTGGAACGCGGCATCGACGTGGCCAGCGCCAACAAACAGGCGATCAGCCGCGACCCGGCGGGGTTGCAGGCTTTGGCCGAGAAACACGGCGCGCGCCTGGCCTATTCGGCGGCGGTCGGCGGCGGGGTACCGATGATCGAGACGCTGAGGGCGGCGCGGGCGGCCGGGCCGGTGGCGGGCTTCGAGGCGGTGCTGAACGGCACGGTCAACTTCATGCTGGATCGCATCGGGGCCGGCGCCGACTTCGCCGACGCCCTGGCCGACGCCCGGGTGGCGGGGTTCGCCGAGGAGGATCCGTCCTCGGACCTGGAAGGACGCGATGCGGCGGCCAAGGTGCGGCTGCTGGCGTTCGAGGCGTTCGGCGAGACGCCGGCGGACGGGGCGATCACCTGCGACGTGCTGTCGGCCGCGTTCAAGCCGCGCGCCGAGGGCGGGCCGGTGCGCCAGATCGGTGCCTGTCGGCTGGCGGACGGCAAGCTGGAGGCCTCGGTCAAGCTGCTGAACGACCTGCCCGACCCGATGTTCGAGGACCTGCGCGGCGAACGAAACGCGCTGCGGGTCCATGGCGAGGACGGTCGGGTCTGGCTGTGCAAGGGACGCGGTGCCGGGCGCTGGCCGACGACGGAGAGCGTGCTGGCCGACGTCGCCGACATCATCCGCGCCAAACACGCCGAACTGGGATACCACTAGGCCATGGCGGTCTTCACTCCGGTCTCGGACGATCAGGCGCGGGCGTTCGTGGCGGCCTATCCGCAGGTTGGCGAATTCCGGTCGCTGCACGCCATCGCGGAAGGGGTGGAGAACACCAATTTCCGACTCGAAACGGCGGCCGGGCGGTTTGTGCTGACTCTGTTCGAGGGGCGGACGGATGCGGCATCGCTGCCGTTCTGTCTGGGGTTCACCGACCATCTGGGGCAGGCGGGATTCCCGGCGGCGCGACCGCTGAGGGATCGTGACGGCGAATGGATCGGAGTGCTGAACAGTCGTCCGGCGGCGATCGTCGAATGGCTGCCCGGTACCTGGTTGCGGACGCCGTCGTCAGAGGATCAGGCGGCGGCGGGGGCGATGCTGGCCCGGCTGCATCTGGTGGGGGCGAGTTTCGAGGGTCGGCGGGTCAACCCGGTGGGCCGGGTCGCCTGGCGCGCCCTTGCGGATCGGTGCGCGCAGGGACTTATGGGCAGGTCGAAAGGCGAAGACCTGTCGATCCTGATCGGGGTCGAGGCGGC
Organism: Brevundimonas sp.; assembly: GCF_016463485.1. Classification (GTDB taxonomy): domain Bacteria; phylum Pseudomonadota; class Alphaproteobacteria; order Caulobacterales; family Caulobacteraceae; genus Brevundimonas. Next base: position 23,055 of record NZ_JAEMRD010000033.1, on the reverse strand, counting down.
GCTGGCGCGGATCGGCGATCCGTTTACGGACGATCTGCCCGTCGGCGCGATCCACGCCGACTATTTCCCGGACAATGTGCTGTTCGAGGACGGCGCGGTGTCCGGGGTGATCGACTTCTATTTCGGCTGCACGGGGCCGCTCGTCTATGACCTGGCCATCGCGCTCAGCGCCTGGGCGTTTGACGGCGAGGGGCGGCCGCTCGCGGGTGCGGCCGAGGCGTTCCGGCGCGGCTATGAGAGCGTGCGGCCCTTGACGCGGGCGGAGGCGGCGGCCCTGCCGGGGCTGGGCGAGGCGGCGGCGGTGCGGTTCACCCTGACCCGGCTGCACGACCGCATCTTCCACGACCCGACCAAGCTGGTCACCCCCAAGGATCCGCAGGCCTTCTTCCGCCGTGTCGATTGGTGGCGGGTGGCGGAGGCGGCCTGACCTGCATCAGGTTTGGCGAGTTTGGTGCCGTCTCATCTAAGGCTAGATTTGTCTGATGGCGTTCGGCAAGCAGAGTCGGGAAAATCTGAGGCGGTCATTCGCCCTGCAGTTCGAGCCGGATGGCATCGGCTATCTGTATCGGCGTGACCGCAGGGGGCCGGCGCTGCGCCTCAGCGCCGAAGAGCGCGAGGACTTCGTGTCCGGCTATGCGCGCGCCGTGCGCGTCCTGTCATGGAGCATCGTCGTCGGCATCCTCGCCGTGTTCGGCGTTCTGGCGGCGATGGGGATCGAGGACGGGCCAGTCTGGCATCGCATCGGCGTGACCGCCGTCGTGGTCGTGGGGTTCATGGCGGCCCACACCTGGATCTGGTACGCGCCGGCGCGCGTCTTGAGCTATCGCGTTCCGTCCGCCCCCGCTGCGCCGCCCGAAGACCGCAGGGCGCTGTTCTTCGCGCGGCTGGAGTATCCGAAACTGGCGCTGGGACTGGTCGCGGCGCCCTTCATGGTCTGGAGCGCCTCACGAGTGACCGACATCCTGCACGGATGGGGCAGGCTGTGGATCCTGGCCGCCGTCGCCCTGATATTGCTGGTCCTGATCCAGGCCTTCCGGAAATGGCGGTACGAACGGACCCGTCGTTAGCCGCGGAAACCTCGCACGGCGGCCAGCGCGGCCTCGGGTGTGCCTTCGATGATGGTCAGGCGTTCAGGGCGGTCGCCGAGGTCGCGGATGACGCGGGGCGGGTCGGGGTCGAAGCCGAGGACGGGGGCGACGTCCTTGCCGAACTTGGCGGCATGGGCGGTGGACAGGGCGATGATGGGGCCGGCGCCGCGAGGCTGGCTGCGGGCCGCGTGCAGGGCCACGGCCGTGTGCGGGCAGACGACCCGTCCGTAGGCGGAGTATGCGTGGGCGATCTCCGTCCGGGTGGTCTCCTCGTCGACCGAGATCGCCGAGACCTCGGCGCGCAGGGCGGCCAGCAGGGCGGGCGAAAGGGTGACCGAACCCTCGCGGGCAAAGGTCTCGAACACGGCGCGGGTCGCCTCGGCGTCGCGGCCGGACGCCTCATAGACAAGACGCTCGAAGTTCGACGGGGCCTGGACGTCCATGGAGACCGACGCGGTCTCGACGGCGGCCTTGCGCGCATAGACACCGTCGTTGATGGCGCGGGCGAGGGCGTCGTTCTGGTTCACGGCGGCGACGAAGCCGGCGATCGGCAGACCCATCTTGCGCGCGGCGATGCCGGCGAAGGCGTCGCCGAAATTGCCGGTGGGGACGACGAAGACCGGCGGACGGGTCTCGCCCCTGGCAGCAAGCTGGGCGACGGCGGAGACATAGTAGGGGATCTGGCCCGCCAGACGCGCCCAGTTGATCGAGTTGACCGAGCTGAACCGTCCGCGTTCGCGCAGGGATTCCTCGGACAACAGGCCCTTCACCAGCCGCTGGCAGTCGTCGAAATCGCCGTGGACGGCCAGGTTCAGGACGTTGTCGGCATCGACCGTCGTCATCTGGCGGCGCTGGACGGGCGAGACCCGGTCCAGCGGATGCAGCACGATCAGGTCGATGCGCGCCTTGTTGGCAAAGGCGTTAACGGCGGCGGCGCCCGTGTCGCCGCTGGTCGCCGTGACCAGGGTCAGCCGCTCGCCCGAGGCCGCCAGGGCCTCATCGGCCAGGGACGCGGCCAGCTGCATGGCCAGGTCCTTGAAGGCGGCGGTCGGGCCGTGGAACAGCTCCAGCAGCCACAGGTCATCCTCGAGCTGGACCAGGGGGGTGACGTCGGGATGGTCGAACCCGGCGACCAGTTTGGCCAGCGCCCGGTCGAGCGCTCCGTCGGGCAGGGCGTCGCCGACATAGGGGGCCATGGCCGTCGAGGCGATCGTCGCATAGGTCTGGCCCGGTGCCCAGGCGGACGGGTTCAGCGTCGGCCAGGCCGTCGGCATATAGAGGCCGCCGTCCGGCGCCATGCCGCGCAGCAGGGCCTCGGCGAAGTCGGTGGGGGTCGTGTCTCCGCGCGTGGAGACATAGGTGTCGGGGCTCTGCGTCATGGGTGCGTTCCGTACCCAGTGGAAGCGGCGCCGTCACGCGAGAAAAGCCTGCTGCCGCTCGCAGCCACGCTGGCCCGCGACGCTTTCGCCTGTAGCGCGCTGACCCGTTAGCGACCATCTGTAAGGGATGGATCGCAGGACGCTTCTGGTCAGGCTCGGGTTGATGGGCGCGGCCGTGGGCGGCGGATGGTGGCTGAAGGATCATGTGATCTGGCGCAGGCCGGATGTCGTGTTCGGCCCGGCGGACGACTGGCTGGCGTTCGATGCGCCCCGCACCTTGCTGCCGACGGTGAAGGCCACCGTTGGGGGACGGACGGTGCGGGCGCTGATCGATTCAGGTGCCCAGTTCTCGGTCATCGATAGGGCCCTGTTCGCCGATCTGGGTCTGGCGCGGACCTTCGACATGCCGCTGCTGGCCTACGGCGTCGGGGGCGGGGCGCAGGTCGGCAAGGGGGTGACGCTGGATGTCGGGCTGGGGGCCACGCGGGTCGAGAACCTGCGGGCGGCGATCCTTGATCTGGGTCCGCTGGCACGTGCGGAGGGGCTGTCGACGCCGCTCATCCTGGGTCAGGATATGCTGTCGCAGGGCCTGCTGGACATCGATCTGGAAAGGCGGCGGATGCGGTTCGTGGCGCGGGAGACGCCGCTGCCTGCCGATGTCATCGCCATCGAGGTGCGCAAGGTCGGCAAGGCCCTGGGGACCACGATCACGGTCGAGGGGGCGACGGTCGAGGCGATCGTCGACACGGGTGCCTCGGGCCTGCTGGCGCTCAGCCGCGAGTCGGCACACGGCGCGGGCCTGCTGGATGGTCGGGATCAGGCGCGCGGGTCCAGCCTCGTGCTGGGCGGGGCCGTGGCCTCGACCCTGGTGGAGGCGCGCACCGTGACCTTCGGCGACCGGCTTTACGAGCGGGTTCAGACGGCGATCTATTCCGACGTGGCGGCCCCCGGCTATCCGGCAGCGCTGATCGGGATGGAGGCGTTTGGCGGCCAGCGGCTGGTCATGGACATGGGCGGGGGGCGGCTGCTGGCCTCGCGGGCCCTGGACCTGACCGTGGAGCGTCCGGTCAGGCGGCGTCGAGCGGCTCAGCCCGTGCGTTGATCCAGTCGGGCAGGTCCGCGATCGTGTCGAGCGCGCCGTAACGCGGGTGGTCCTCCGGCGCGTCAGCCAGTTCGTGGGCCCAGGTGACGTGATAGGGGATGTGGACCGCAAAGGCCCCCGCCTCCAGCGCCGGCAGGACGTCGGACTTCATCGAATTGCCGGCCATCACCGCCTCGGCCGCGCCGGTGCCGTGGCGGGCGAAGAGGCGGTCATAGGTGCCGCGATCCTTTTCCGAGACGATCTCGACGGCGGCGAACAGGTCGCCGAGGCCCGATGCGGCCAGCTTGCGCTCCTGATCCAGCAGGTCGCCCTTGGTGATCAGGACCAGGCGATAGCGTTCCGACAACCGCGCCAGGGCCTCGTCCACCCCGGGCAGGGTCTCGACCGGATGGGCCAGCATCTCGCGCCCGGCGGCCATGATCTCGCGGATGACATGGGACGGCGCCTCGCCGTCGCACAGTTCCATGGCCGTCTCGATCATCGACAGGGTGAAGCCCTTAACCCCGTACCCATAGAGCCGCAGGTTCCGCCGCTCGACCTCGGCGAGCCTGGCCTCCATGACCTCGGCATCCGCACGGTCGCCGAGCAGGTCGATGAACCGGGCGTGGGTCAGGCGAAAGATCGTCTCGTTGTGCCACAGGGTGTCGTCGGCATCGAGACCGACGGTGGTGATCGGGGCCTTGGTCATGGTCGGTGCTGTGACGCGGGGGCCGCCTCGGCGCAAGACCTAGCGGGCGAGGGCCTGGCGCAGGAAGGCGAGGACGCGGGGCCAGCCGTCGGCCCGGGCGGCGACCAAACCCTCGATCGTGCCGCCGACAACCAGCGCGCCCGAATGACCCGGTGCATCGGCGCGGACAGGGGTGCCGAACACGGCATGGCCGGCACCCGGATAGACGATGTTGGTCACCGGGTGAGCGAAGCCGCGCTCGCGCAGGCGGACCTCGATCCGGTTCGCCATGGCGCTGGACGGCCAGAGGGTGTCGGCGTCGCCCGAGATCATCAGGATCGGTCCGGCGATGGCCTCGACCGGGATTTCGGCCTCGGCGGGGGCGGCGGGCAGGCTGTCGGCGTAGAGGTTGAAGATCGAGGTGAAGCCCTTGCTGAAATCATAGGGGACGTAGGGCAGGGGCTGGCCCTGCGCGGTCCAGGACGAACCGACCGGGCCACCGGTCTGGTCGATGCCGGCCCAGACGACGCTGGACGGCACGCCGACGACGACGGCCTTGATCGCCGGATTTCGGCTGGCGGTCAGCAGAGCCAGTTCCGCACCCTTGGACACGCCCATGACGGCGACGGGACCATGGATTTCGGGGCGGGCGGTCAGCCAGGCCAGGGCGGCGTCGACCGGCTCTATCGCGATTTCGTTGAGCTTAGGCGACTGGCCGACCTCGCCGAAATAGGAGACCGCGATGGCGGCGAATCCTTCGGCGGCCAGCTTGCGGGCCAGGCCTCGCGAGCCGGTCAGCCCACCCTCCGATCCGCCCAGCACGATGACGGCACCGGGCGAGGCCTTGGCCGGATCTGCCGCGAAATACTCGGCGACCAGGTCCGAGCGGCGGATGACCTCAGTGGCCGGCGTCGCGGTTGGGGTAACGGCCGGCGGCGTTGTGGGCGTCTGGGCCAGGGCGGGCGCGGTGGCGAGGGCCAGGACGGCGGCGACAAGCCAAGGGGCGGGACGACGGAACAGCATCGGGTTCTCCACTTATGAAGAACTTTAAAACACAAAGTCAAAAGCTGTGCAAGGCCGCGTCATCGTGGCGCTTGTGGTGCAGGCCGAGGCGGAGCCATTTCCGCCCCGGTTGGAGAACGCAGACCATGACAGACGGAACAGCGGTGATCATCGGGGCATCGGGCGGGATCGGCCGGGCGGTCGCAGATGCGGCCGAGGCGTCCGGGCGGTTCGCTGTCGTCCACCGCCTGTCGCGATCCGGCACCGGGTTCGACCTGAAAGACGAGGCCTCGATCGCGGTGGCGGCGGCTGAGGTGGCCCAGGGGCCTGCGCCGACGCTGGTGTTCGTCGCGACGGGGGTACTGCATCACGGCGAGGCGCCGGAGCGGTCGTATCGGGCGATGACGGCCGAACATCTGTTGCGCGACTATCGGGTCAACACGGTCGGGCCGGCGCTGGTGGCCAAACATTTCCTGCCGCTGTTACCGCGGGACCAGCGGGCGGTCTTCGCGGCCCTGTCGGCGCGGGTGGGGTCGATCGGGGACAATCGGCTGGGTGGCTGGCACAGCTACCGCGCGTCCAAGGCGGCGCTGAACATGATCCTGAAGAACCTCTCGATCGAGATCGCGCGGTCGCATCCCCAGGCGGTGGTGGCGGGCCTGCATCCGGGCACGGTGGCGACCGACCTCAGCGCCCCGTTCCAGAAGGGGGTGGCGGAAGGAAAGCTGTTCGATGCGGCCTATTCGGCCGAGCGACTGCTGGCGGTGCTGGACGGATTGACCACCGCTGACAGCGGCGGCGTCTTTGCCTGGGACGGGGCGCGAGTCCCGGCCTGACACGGGAGTGTCTCTTCCGGACTCGTGCCGTCGAAAACCTGTGTTAGCTTGAGGGCATGGCCGCGCTTCGCGCGCGCTTTGGGGGAGAAGCGACCGTGAACGATTTTCTGGCTGCCTATAAGCGATACGCCCAGTTCGAGGGCCGTTCGGACCGCAAGGAGTTTTGGTACTTCGTGCTGTTCTATGTGATCGTCAGCGCGATCCTGTCAGTGATCGACAGCATGCTGTTCGGCCACACGACGACGGTTACCGACTCCGGCTTCAGCATGACGTCGAACTTCACGCCCCTTAGCGGTATCTTCGGTCTCGCCTCCCTGATCCCGGGGATCGCAGTCAGCGTCCGGCGGCTGCACGACATCAATAAATCCGGCTGGTTCTACCTCTTCTGGTTCATCCCGCTGATCGGCTGGATCTTCCTGCTGATCTGGTACTGCAAGAAGGGCGATCCCGTCGCCAACACCCATGGCGAGCCGCCGGTCGGCAGCCAGCTTCCAGCCTGAAGACGCATCCAGAGCCAGGCCGTTGACCCGGCCGGCCACGGTCTGTAGTCACGCCGCCGTTTGCGCGCCGGGATTCGGTGCTAAGGGACGCGCCATGACCACTCAACTTCTTACCGGCTGCACCGGCGTGCTGGCCCTGGCCGACGGCACCATCCTGCAAGGCATCGGCGTCGGCGCGACCGGCACGGCGCTGGGCGAGGTCGTCTTCAACACGGCCATGACCGGCTATCAGGAGATCCTGACGGACCCGTCGTACATGAGCCAGATCCTGGCCTTCACCTTTCCGCACGTCGGCAATGTCGGGACCAACTACGACGACATCGAGCAGATGGGCGGTGGGTCGGACACCTCGGCGCGGGGCGCGATCTTTCGTGACGTGCCGACCGATGCGGCCAACTGGCGCGCGGATTCGACCTTCGACGCCTGGATGAAGCGGCGCGGCGTGGTCGGTCTGGCCGGGGTCGACACCCGGGCCCTGACCAAGATCATCCGCGACAAGGGCGCGCCCCATGCGGTGATCGCTCACGATCCGGACGGCCGGTTCGATCTGGAGGCGCTGGTCGCCGAAGCCAAGGCCTGGACCGGGCTGGTCGGCCTGGACCTGGCAAAGCCCGCCTCGACGCTGCAGTCGTTCGAGTGGGACGAAGGCCTGTGGGAATGGCCAGAGGGGCATCCGAAGACTGTGGGCCGCAAGTCGGTCGTGGTCATCGACTACGGCGTGAAGCGCAATATCCTGCGGGCCCTGGCGTCGACCGGCGCCAAGATCACCGTGGTGCCGGCGACGACGACGGCCGAAGAGATTCTGGCGCGCAGCCCCGACGGGGTGGTGCTGTCCAACGGCCCCGGCGATCCGGCGGCGACAGGCGAATATGCGGTGCCGGAGATCCGCAAACTGGTCGACAGCGGAAAGCCGATCTTCGGCATCTGCCTGGGCCACCAGATGCTGGCGCTGGCGCTGGGTGCCCAGACGATCAAGATGGATCAGGGGCATCACGGGGCCAACCACCCGGTCAAGGACCTGACCACCGGCAAGGTCGAGATCGTGTCGATGAACCACGGGTTCGCCGTCGATCGCGACAGCCTGCCCGACGCCGTGGTCGAGACCCACGTCAGCCTGTTCGACGGCACCAACTGCGGCATCCAGTTGAAGGACCGCCCGGTGTTCAGCGTCCAGCACCACCCCGAAGCCTCGCCGGGCCCGACGGACAGCCTGTACCTCTTCGACCGCTTCGCCGGGATGATGGGCTGAGGACGTCCATGGGCGCTGACGCTCGCGACGCGGGCGCTCGCTGCTTGAGCGTGTTGCCGGGGTGAAGCACGCCGATTAACGGCTGTGACGGATCGGCGGAACAGGCGCGAAACGAATCGGGACCGAATCACCGACACGGTCCGATTCAGGCTTTGTTCCCTACAAGATATTGTATCTTAAGGTCGATTAACCACAAGTGGGTCGGCGGGTGGTTGGATGAGGGTGCGAAAAATGGCCGTGAGGTCGCCGCGCCGTCTTTCGCCTCGCCGCCGGACCCGCTAGTCACTCGCGGGCGTGGTCCCGTAGCTCAGCCGGATAGAGCAAGGCTTTCCTAAAGCAGAGGTCGGGGGTTCGAGTCCCTCCGGGATCGCCACCCCATACGGATGTTCCTGGCGGTGGCGCTGGAAAAACAGACCGCCAAACCGCCACACCGCCAAGTGTACTCAATCAAATCAGTGACTTGCGTGGCCGGGCCAGTACGCACCGCCAGGTTCGAGATGCAGCCTCCACTCCGCAGCCTGAAATTGTCAGAGACCCGGCGACACAGGTGGCGACCCCGGAACCCGGCCGCAAGAAGCGGTAAGGAAAATATTCCTCTCAGAATGGGGGCGTTGCAGACGAGGCCGGCGCGGATCGCTCTCCGGCCTCGGACAAATGACGATAATTTGTGCGACTGCGAACAAGCAATGTTGCGCTGCAACATTATATGATGCTCTCGAACTTCTGGAGAGTTTTCCATCATGACCGGTCTCGGACAGACCCTCGCCACCCTGGCGCGCCGCAGTCTCGACTCTGCCCAGTCGGGGGTTCGTGGAACGGCGCGGATGGTGGCCTGTGAAATCGCGCCCAATCCCGGTGCCCTGAAGATGCTGATCCACGTCCCGGCCGGTCTGGTGCCCGGCGCGCCGCTGGTCGTGGTGCTGCACGGCTGCACCCAGGGCGGTGAAGCCTATGCCGAAGGGGCGGGGTGGCTGACCCTGGCGGATCGCTTCGGGTTCGTGGTGCTGTGCCCCGAGCAGACGGCGGCCAACAACCCGAACCGCTGCTTCAACTGGTTCCAGACCGGTGACACCACGCGCGACGCCGGCGAGGCCGCATCGATCGCCGCCATGACGCGAAAGGCCGTCGCCGACAATGCCATCGATCCCGAGCGTGTCTTCGTCACCGGCCTGTCGGCGGGGGGCGCGATGACTGCGGCCATGCTGGCGACCTATCCGGAACTCTTCGCCGCCGGGGCCGTCGTGGCGGGCCTGCCGCATGGAGCCGCCGCCAACATGTCGGAAGCGTTCGGCGCGATGGCGAAACCCAAGGCGCGCGAGAGTGCAGCATGGGGCGAGAAGGTCAGGACCGCCTCCGACTATGCCGGTAGGTGGCCCCGGATCTCCATCTGGCACGGGACGGCCGACACGACGGTCCGCCCGGCGTCGGCGGACGCCCTGGTCCAGCAGTGGACGAACGTCCATGGCCTGACCGGCGCGCCACACAAGGCCCGAACGCCGCAGGGGCGGGTCTTCGAGGTCTGGATGTCGCCGTCCGGCGAGCCCCTGGTCGAGAACCACCGCATCCCCGGTCTGGCACACGGAACGCCCCTGAAGACCCAGGGCCCCGACGGCGTCGGCACAGCCGGCCCCTTCCTGCTCGACGTCGGGATATCGTCCAGTCTGGAGATCGCCCTGGGGTGGGGGATTGCGCAGGTTGAGGTGGGATCGAGGCCTGCGACGCTCACGGATTCAGACGGATCGTCCGCGCATGGGTCCGCCGCAGGAAATCATCGCCGATCGTCGCAACCCGCCCCCGACGGCACCGCTCCGCAACGGCCAAACGCAGTCACATCCGTGATCGAGAATGCTCTGAGAGCGGCCGGACTGATGAGGTAGGCTCCGAGCGATCCCGCCGCGAGCAGTTGGCAATCCAAGGTCGGAATGCGCTCAAGCAGCGAGCGACCGCGTCGCGAGCGTTAGCGCTCCCAACAGAGTATGGAGGCGGTCCGGCTTCGTGACTGGAAACCTGCCGGACCGCCTGACCAAGGTCGCCCCCTCAGCCGTGTTCAGATTGCACGGATATCGGGAGTTGGCATCCCTAGAATCGCATCCGGCCACGCGGACGGATCACGGAAACGAACAGGCGTTGCGCGCCCCACACAGTCGCCACCAGGGCGAGTCCGACAACGGATTGGAGCAGTTCGATCGGCATTTTGTCCCCCCGGATTCAGCCAAGCCGACACTGGACGCCCGGTAAGGAAACCCGCCAACCGCATTCACCTAGGGAGGGATCGCCGAGCGGCAAATACACCGATTGGGTGGCCGCGGCGTCGGGTTGCGCCTCGCAGTCGGGTCATGCTCATGTCACTGAAACCCGGCGCGCGATCGCGACCCTGTGAGCAAGGACCGTCGCGATGACGCAGAGGATGAAAAAGCGAATCGACCCGGTCCTCGTCGCAGGGGTGATGGCCCTGCTGGTCGCGGTGCCGGTCCAGGCCCAGGTCCGGTCGACGCCCTTTACCCTGACCACCGGGACGGAGCGGACGCCGGAGCAGGTCGTCACGGTGATCGACGAGGCCGATCTGGCGATCCGGGTGATGCCGCAGACGCGGACGATCGCGGGCGACGCGACCCTGACCCTGTCCTTTACCGCGCCCGTCAGCCAGGTGGTGCTGGAACTCGACACCGTCTTCACCATCGCGGCGATCACGGTTGACGGGGTCCCGGTCGAGGCCGACGACGGCTGGGAGAACGCCGACGGCCGTCTGACCATTCCCCTGTACGAGACCAAGTCGGCGGGCGACCGCACCTCGGTGCGGATCGAATATTCGGGGTCACCGCATCAGGCGACCAATGCGCCCTGGGACGGGGGCTTCGTCTGGTCGCGGACGCCGGACGGCCAGCCGTGGATCGCCACGGCGGTGCAGGGCGAGGGGTGCGACCTGTTCTGGCCCTGTATCGACCACCCGCAGGGCGAACCGGAAAGGGTCAATCTGCATATCACCGTGCCGAAGGGCCTGTCCGCGCCGTCGAACGGCCGGTTCCTGGGCGCGACCGAGAACGGTGACGGCACGACGACCTGGAACTGGACGACGACACGGCCCAACACCTATGCGATCGCCCTGAACATCGGCCCCTATGTCGAGCTGACCGCGCCCTACCGGAGCCGGTTCGGCAACACCGTGCCGATGTATTTCTGGCACCTCAGGACCGACAGGGCCGAGCGGGCCGCGGCCCTGTTCGCCGAGTTTCCGAAGATGCTCGACTTCTATGAGGCGACGGTCGGGCCGTATCCGTTCGGCGACGAGAAGATGGGGGTGGTCGAGACACCGCACCTGGGCATGGAACACCAGACCATCAACGCCTACGGCAACAAATACGAACTGGACGGCAAGGGTTACGACTGGCTGCTGCAGCACGAACTGGCCCACGAATGGTTCGGCAACCAGATGACCAATGGGTCCTGGGACGACATGTGGCTGCACGAGGGATTGGGCACCTATATGCAGCCGCTCTATGCGCGCTGGCTGAACGGCGACCGCTATATGGAGGCGGAGCTGGCCACCATGCGGCTGACGCTGCGCAACCGGTTTCCGCTGGTGTCGGGCCGGGTTCAGGATTCGGCCACCGTCTATGAGGACGCGACGGGGCCGGGGCTGGATCTCTATTACAAGGGGGCGCTGGTGGCCCACACCCTGAGGGCGCTGATCGGGGAAGAGGCGTTCAACCGGTCGCTGACGCGGCTGGTCTATGGCCGGCCGGACCCACGACCGGGGAATTTCGAGCCCCGCTATGCCACCACGCCCGACTTCATCCGCATCGTGGAACAGGAGGGGCGGCGCGATCTGGACTGGTTCTTCGCCACCTATGTCTATCAGGCGGCCCTGCCGAAGCTGGAGATGACGCGCGACGGCGGCCGGGTGACCCTCCGCTGGACCGGGACGGCCGGTGAGTTCCCGATGCCGGTCGATGTCGAGGTGGACGGGGTGTCACAGACGGTGGCCATGCGCGGCGGGGTGGGAGCGTTTAACGCGCGGCCGGGTGCGCACATCCTGATCGACCCGCAGAACCGGGTGCTGCGCCAGCTGGATTTCGTCGACGCCTATCAGGCGCGGCAGGCCGAGAGCGGGGCGACGCCTGCCCCGTAGATGGTGTCAGGTTTGGTCTGTGGCAGACCAGGCAGCGAGCAGACATTCTGGGGCTTGGAGGGATGCCATGACCAGAACACGCACGACCGCACTCGCCCTTGCCGCCCTCGCCGTCGCGGGCATGCCCGGCCCCGCCTTCGCCCAGGTCAGCGGAGTCGGAGATGGCACCGGCTCCTCGCGGCTGGAGGCCTGTCGCCGGGCCATCGCAGCGTCCTCGTCTCACGCCGGCGTGGCCGCGACCAATGCGCAGAGATCGGTTGATGCGCGCATCTTCATCACTGCCGAGGTCTCGGCCTGCGAATGCGAACAGAGCACCACTGGCAGCTTGTCCTGGACCTGTATCGCGCCATGGCGGCTGGTCGCCATGCCGGTCGAGCGGCACTGAAGATCAGGCCGGCTCCACCGTCACCGACTGACTGACCATCTCGCAGACGCCCTGGGTGCTCAGGAAGGCGATGTCGGCGGCGTCGCGGCCGCAGGCGATGCGGACCAGACCCTCGATGGGGGCCAGACCGGTCGGATCGACCAGCCACCAGCCGTTCGACAGCCAGACCTCGAAGATGGCGTGAAAATCCGGCGGATCCAGCAGGTGGGCATAGGCGCTGACCGCCCGCGCCGGGATCCCCGACGCCCGGCAAAGGGTGATGCCCAGGTGGGTGAAGTCGCGGCACACCCCGGCCCGGTCGATGAAGGTGCGGGCGGCCGTCGTCTCGGAGTCCGAGACGCCGAACTCATAGTCGATGTTGTCCTTGATCCAGGTCAGGATCGCCAGCACCCTCTCGCCGCCGGTGCTGTCACCGAACTGGCGTTCCACGAACCGGCCGAACTGGTCCGACGGGCAGTAGCGGCTGGGCAGGCGATAGGCCAGGACCTCGGCCGGCAGGTCGTTCCAGTCATGCTGAAGGGCGACGGGCGGCAGACCCTGAAGCACGCCGTTCTCGACCACGGCGGTATAGGTCAGGGCGACCTCGCCCTCGAGATGCGCACGCAGGGTGCGGGCGCCGAACTCCGCGTCCTTGTCCTCGGTGAAGGTGACCTGTGGCGTGGTGATCAGGGTCTCCTCCAGGATGTCCTGACCCGGCCAGTGCGCCACCTGGAACTGATAGATGGCGTCGGTCGGCGGATCGAACCGGTAGACGAGTTCTGAGCGCACGCGCAGTTTCATGGCGATCCGGATGGCGAGGGTTTGAATGCGGGACCGACGCCAACGCGGCGGCGGCGCGCGCGTTCCCGACCGGGGAGGCGTCCTTAACAGTTTTCTCGGCGGACGCCAGATCGGGGTGGGAACCCGACAGTCGCGCCGGTCATTGGATGGGTGACCCCGACCGGAGAGCCGCCATGAATACCGTGTTGATCATCCTGGGCATCCTGGCCCTGCTCGCCATCGTCGCCGTAGCGCTGCGGCCGCCTCACGCGCGGCTGCCGCATTTCACCGACCAGGATGCCGACGGGGCCCCGGATATGAACGAGACCGAACGGCGCGAGGCCTTGCGCAAGGCCGATATTTGACACCGGGGTTCGATGGAGAGATCGTGAGGGCTTCCCCTGGAGGCTGCCCATGTCCGTCATCGCTCTCGCCGCCGCCCTGACCCTTCAGGTGCAGGTCTTCACGCCCGCCGCCCCGCCACAGCAGGCGCGCCCGAGCCAGGCCCAGACGGCGGAGGGGGCCGCACCCGCCGATCCGGATCTGGTGCAGCAGGTGTGTCGCAACGTCCCGGTGACCGGCAGCCGTTTCCCGCGTCGCGTCTGTCGCAGCGCCCGTCAGGATCAGGCCGACCGCGACGAAACGCGGGACATGCTGAGGAACTGGCAGGGCCTGCCCGAACTGCCTGCCAGCTCGGCGTCGCCCAAAGGGTTCGGCGGAGCACCCGGCCCGCTGTAATCTAAGGCTCCAGCTCGATGTCCCAATACAGATAGTCGAGCCAGCTCTGGTGCAGATAGTGCGGCGGGAAGCGACGGCCCGCGTCCTGAAGCTGCCAGGCGTTGGGGCGGTGGGGTTCGCGGCGGATCGGCATCTGGGCCTGCCGCGGTGTGCGGCCACCCTTCTTCAGATTGCACGGCGAACAGGCGGCGACGATGTTCTCCCAGGTCGTGCGACCGCCCTGTGAGCGCGGCACCACGTGGTCGAAGGTCAGCTGGTCGGCGTTTCCGCAATACTGGCAGGTGAAGCCGTCGCGCAGGAAGACGTTGAAGCGGGTGAAGGCCGGGCTGCGGTCCTGGTCGATATAGGATTTCAGCGCGATCACGCTGGGCAGCTGCATCTCCATGGAGGGGCTGCGGACCACCTTGTCGTACTGGGCGACGACGTCGACCCGGTCCTGATAGACGGCTTTCACAGCCTCTTCCCACGGCCAAAGCGACAGGGGGTAGTAGGACAGGGGGCGGAAGTCAGCGTTGAGCACCAAGGCGGGAAAACCCGCCGGCGACTGACCGACATGGGGTTGGGCCACTAAGGGACGGGCCACCGAGGCGTTCGGTGCGAGAGACTGGACCTGCATCAGGTCCGCTCCGTGCGGTGTGAGGCGACAGGACTGAAGACGCGTCTCCTTCCAGATCAGGCTTTCAGACTAGGCGCGATTCGTCGGGGCCGCCATGGTGGAAAAAGCAAGGTTTCGCGACATTCGAGCGTGATCCCGAAAAGTGTCAGCGGTTTTCGGAGATGATCACGCTCCAACGGTTACCGCCGCGCCCGATCCGGAAACGCCGGCAGGCTCCAGCCATGGATCAGGGCACCGGCCCTCAGCGCGAACCCGAGCAGGGCCGCAATGACGGCGGCGGGCCAGATCGGCATGTCGGGCAGGCGCAGGGCCACGAAGGCGGTCGCTGCGAGCAGGGCCGCCGAGACGGTGATCTCGCGCCGCAGCAGGATCGACGGTTGGCCGGCCAGCAGGTCGCGCACGATGCCGCCGAAACAGGCCGTCAGGGCCCCCATGACGATGCAGATCAGGGGTGCCATGCCGACGGCTTCCGCCTTGGCCGCACCCATGACGCCATAGGCCGCCAGTCCGACCGCATCGAGCCAAAGCAGCGCCCGGAACCGCCAGTCGCGCCGCCCGATCATCCAGATCGCCACGGCCGCCAGCAAACAGACGGCGATATAGCGCCAGTCCTCGACCCAGAAAACGGGTTGACCGATCAGCAGGTCGCGCAAGGTGCCGCCGCCCACGCCGGTGATGGCCGCGAAGAAGGCGAAGGTGACGAGGTCATGCTTCTCCCGGGCCGCCGCCAGGGCCCCGGTTGCGGCGAAGACGGCGACGCCGGCAAAGTCCAGGGCGACCAGGACCTGTTGCGGATCGGTCAGGGCGCGGGCGGTTTCGGGATCCACGAGCGGTGTCATACGGCGGCACCCATGATGGCTTCCTCGCGGGTGATCTCGCCGCGCTTGACCCCGCCGTACCAGCCCCACAGCAGATGGGCCGCGACGCCGCGATGGGGACGCCAGGCTTCGGCCCGGGCATAGGCCTGTTTCTCGTTCGGGCGATCGGCCGCGCCGTCAGCCCAGCGCATCGCCTCCTGCAAGGCGATGTCACCGCCTGGAAAGACGTCGGTGCGACCTTCGCAGAACATCAGATAGGTCTCGGCCGTCCAGCGGCCGACGCCCTTGATGGACACCAGGGCGGCCGTGGCCTCGGCGTCGGTAAAGCTGTCCATCTGGTCCAGATCGACCCGACCCTCGACCTGGGCCCGGGCGATCTCGTGGGCGTAGCGGGCCTTCTGGATCGACAGGCCGAAGGTGCGCAAGCGTTCGATGTCGTGGGCCAGGGCCGTTTCGGCGGTTACCACCCCGCCCAGACCCGCGACCACCCTGGCCCAGATGGCGGCGGCGGAGGCGACCGAGACCTGCTGGTCGACGATCATGTGGAACAGCCCCTCATAGCCGCCGGGTCGCAGCCGCCACTCGAAGATCGGCGTCTGTTCGTGGGCGATGGCGAGCGCGGGGTCGGCCTCGGCCAGGGCCTGACGCGCGGCGGCGATCTCTGCGGCGGTCGGGATATGGGCCATGAGACTTGATAGAGCCCGAGGGCGGGATCGCAAACGGGGACGGATCGCCCGATCGCGGAAAGCGGACATTGTCACCGCAGGACGTAATAACTATTATTGGCCTATTTGGAGAGCCGCCATGACCATGACTGTCGAACTGGGTGCCCTTGAGCAGGTTGTGACCGACCTGGTGCGCGACGGAAGATACGGCTCCAAGAGCGAGGTGCTGCGCACCGGCGTGCGTCTGGTTCAGGAACGCGAGGCGGCGCTGGCGTCCCTTCTGGCCAAGCTGGATGAGGGGATCGCAGACATCGATGCGGGCCGCGTGTCGCCGATCGATGAGGTGCGGGATCGTCTGAAAGCACGGTTCGGTGTCGAAGCGGAATGAAGGTCGTCATCTCGCGTCGAGCCGAACTCGACATCGCCGAGATCGCTGGCTGGATCGAGCAAGACAGTCCGCGAGCCGCTGGCTGGATGGTCGATCGACTGATCGGTGCCGCGAACGCTTTGTCGCGTTTCCCGCGCCGCTATCCCGAGATCGGGCATGGCGGCCTGCGAAAGCGGGCCGTGGGGAACTATGTCCTGCTTTACCGCGTCGATGATGTCGTGGCTGTGGCGCGGGTATTCCACGCCGCCCGCGACTGGGTCTCGCTGCTGGACGAGGCATGACCGCATCGGTAGCGTCGCAACCGATGCGTAGTCTCGAAGATCTTCTCCAGCCGATCACGCCCGATCAATTCCGGGGCGAGTATCAGGGCCGCAAGCCCCTGCATATTCCGGCGGGTGAGGGGGCTCCGAAGGCCGCGCTGCTGGACTGGGCGACGTTCAACGGACTGCTTGGCCAGACCGCCTTATGGACGCCGGAGACGCTGAAGCTGGTGCTCAATACCCGGCCGGTCGCGCCCGAATTTTATTGCGAACTGGCCGACACCCAGACCGGCAAGCGGCTGAGACCGTCGCCGGCCAAGGTCAATGTCTTCCTGTCCACCGGCGCGAGCCTGGTCGCCAATGACGTCCAGACCCTGACGCCGGCCCTGGCCGAGACCTCGGCGATGCTGGGTCAGGCGTTCGCCGGCCTGGTCGGAGCCAATGTCTATTGTTCGTTCGGGGGCGTGCGCGCCTTCGCCACCCATTTCGACCTGCACGAGGTGTTCGCAATCCAGGTCGAGGGCGAAAAGACCTGGCGGCTGTACGAGAACCGCGCCGACGATCCCGTCGAGTTCCCGGTCGGTGATGACCAGTTGGTCGGCTGGTTCGAGCGGACGCGGGGCCGGACCATGCAGGACGTGCGGATGCGGCCGGGCGATGTCCTGTACCTGCCGCGCGGCTGGTATCACGATGCCCTGGCCGAGCCGGGGGCATCGCTGCACGTCACGTTTTCGGTGACGCCCCTGTACGGGCGTATCCTGTTCTCGCTGCTGGAGAAGGCCGCCCTTCAGGACCCGGCCTTCCGGGCCTGGTTGCCGTCGGCTTCGCTGGATGACGGCAAGGCGTTGCAGGCGCATCTGGCCAGGCTGGGCCGCAAGCTGGCCGATCTGGCCGCCCATCCGCAGTTCCGCGACGAGATCGCCATGGCCCAGCAGAAACTGGTGCAGCGGCCCGCCGAATACGGCCTGCCCGTCCGCGCCGCGCTGACAGGCTATCGTCGCACGGGCCTGGCCTCGCCGGCCTTCTCCGGGCCCGTCGCGGTAGCCATGGACTGGGCGTTCGGCCAGCCGGATTTCGCCGTCGAAGACCTGTGCGCCCAGTTCGACTTCGTCGATCCCGACGCCATCCGCGCGGCGGTCGAGAGGGCCCTGACGGCGGGCGCATTGGCGCGGGTCTGAGCCCGTCGTGACCCTCGTCACCCGGTTCGCACCGTCTCCGACAGGGCTGTTGCATAGGGGACATGCCTTTTCCGCCCTGACGGCCTGGACGGCGGCGAAGGCTGCGGGCGGGCGATTCCTGCTGCGGATCGAGGACACCGACTTCACCCGCTGTCGCCCCGACTACGAAGCGGCTATCCTTGAGGATCTGAGGTGGCTGGGTCTCGACTGGGAGGAGCCGGTGCTGCGCCAGTCCGAGCACGTCGCTGACTATGACGCGGCGCTGGACCGGTTGCGCGGGATGGGAGTGCTGTACCGCTGTTTCCGGACCCGCAAGGAGATCCTGGCCCTGGCGGGTGGCGCGGCGCACGCCGACGACCCGGCCGATACGGCGGCCTTCTCCGGTGGTGCGCTGTCGGCAGACGAGGAGGCCGAACGGCTGGGGCGCGGCGAGGCCTTTGCCTGGCGGCTGTCGCTGGCAGCGGCGCGTGATCGGCTGGGCGGGTTCGAAACGCTGACCTGGATCGAGGAAGGCGGCGATGCGGGACTGCGTCGGGCCACACCGGATAAGCTCGGCGACATGGTCATGGGGCGAAAGGACATCGGGGCGGGCTATGTCATCGCCTCGGTGATCGACGATGCGCGCCAGGGGATGACCCATGTGATCCGGGGCGAGGACCTGATCGCCACGACCTCGATCCAGCGGGTGTTGCAGGCGCTGCTGGACCTGCCGACACCGGTGTATCGGCATCACCCGCTGCTGCTGGGGCCGGACGGGAAACGGTATGCGAAACGGGACCGGTCGGTGACCCTGGCCGAGTTGCGGACGAGCGGGATGACCGCGGCAACGTTGAAGGCAGAGTTGGGGTTTCTCCCTCCCCTTTATGGGGAGGGATGCTGAGGCGCAGCCGAAGCCGGGTGGGGAATGTTTGACACTGCCCCACCCTGGCGTCGCTGGCGCTCCGCCTTCCCTCCCCATAAAGGGGAGGGAGAATGTCCCAGTCGCGCCTGTTCGCCTTTTCCGTCCTGCTGATCTCCGCCTGTATCCTGGGCCTCGCCCCGATCCTTGTGCGGTTGACGGAGACGGGGCCGGCGGCGGCGGCCTTCTGGCGGTTCGCGTTCGCCCTGCCTCTGCTGTTCGCGATCTGCGGTCTGCCGAAGGGGGAGGGGATCGGGCGGCCGTCGAAATGGATGGTGCTGGCAGGCGTCTTCTTCGCGCTCGACCTGTCGTTCTGGCACTACGGTATCGTCATGACTTCGGTCGCCAACGCCACGGTGCTGTGCAACCTGACGCCGGTGGTGGTGACCCTGTTCGGCTGGATCGTGTTCAAGCAGACCCCGGCCAGGCTGTTCATCCTGGCCCTGGCCCTGGCCATGGGCGGGGCCTTCGCCATGGCGGCGGGGGCGGACGGGCAACAGGGCACCGACCCCGTGCTGGGGGACATCCTCTCGCTGGTCGTGTCCCTCTGGTACGCGGGCTATTTCCTGGCGGTGCAACAGGCACGGACGACGGCCGGGGCGATGCGGGTCACCCTGTGGGCGACGCTGGTCGGGGTCGTGCCGCTGGGGATCGCGGCCCTGCTGCTGGGCGAGGACATGATCCCGGCGACGCTGGCGGGTTGGGCGGCCTGTGTCGGCATGGGGGTGATGCATGTGGCGGGGCAGGGGGGCGTGGCCTGGTCGCTGGGCAAGCTGCCGCCCGCGATCGCGGCGGTCATCATCCTGATCCAGCCGATCGTGGCGGGCCTGTTGAGCTGGTGGATCTTCGGCGAGACCCTGACCCCGGTTCAGGCCCTGGGCGGGGCCCTGGTGCTGGGGGCGATCCTGCTGGCGCAATGGTCGGCGCGAAAGCCGGGACCGGACACGAAAACGGGCGCAGGCTCTGGAGAGCCCACGCCCGTTAATGTCTAGGGTCCGGATGGACCCGTCGGCTTAGAGAACCTTGAGGTTCACGGCCGAGGTCTTGCCGCGCTGGGATTCCAGCTCGTATTCGACCTTGGCGTTCTCATCGAGGCCGGCCAGGCCAGCCTTCTGAACGGCGGTGATGTGAACGAACACATCTGCGCCGCCGCTTTCAGGCTGGATGAAGCCGAAGCCTTTAGTGGGGTTGAACCACTTGACCGTACCGGTCGCCATATCTGCGCTCTCCAATAAAACGCGCTTTCCAGGCAGGTCCTCACGAGGAGTGACCCGACAGTCCATCTGGACGGCTCGTTCAGGCGAAGGAGCAGAACATGGGTTTGGACCCCACGCACGAAATCCGGACTGCACAGCCGTTCTCTCGCACCTGTCCACAGCGGTCAACCGGATTCGATTCGCCTGTCACGCGACAGTGATCGGGCTCCTGGTTAAGGCGTGGCGGCCTTTTCAGCGGTCCGGCGCGTTTCGGGCGACGGGCCGAGCGCGCACAGCGATCGCGGGGCACCGTCCAGATGCAGATGGTTGGCGTGGGCCGCATTGTAGTCGGGCGTCAGGACGGTTGCGAACACGCGGCAACCGCCGTCGCGCAGACGCCTCAGGAAGCCCGACCCGGGGACGCCGGTCGGACCCTGGCCGCCCCAGTCTTCGAGCACCGAGACGCGTCGCCCGTCCTTCAGCGTGACCCCGCCGATATCCAGCGCATTGGCGCGGGCGTGCTCGCTGGGCCGGTCGGCGGCCGATTGCGAGCCATAGATGCGGCGGCAGGAATAGGTCCCCATGTCGTCGACGCGGGCGACCTCGGACCCCAGGGTCGAGCGGGCGGCCGGACGCAGCACCTGACGGTCCCAGATCACATAGCGCACGGCCAGCGGGCACTGCATGACCAGGTCACGCGTGGCGAAGGGGGTGACGTCGCCGCCGGTGATCCGGACCAACCCTTGCGCGATACAGAAGCCACCGTCGGAACGGTCTTCGACCCGTTCGACCTGGACGCCGGCGTCGCGCAGGGTCTGCATACAGGCCTCGGTCGCGCCCTGGACCTGTTCGGCGGGAGCGGCGAAGGGCAGCTGGAAATCGGCGACCTTGGCGCTGGTGGCGGCACCCAGCGGGCGGTTCAGGTCCAGCGGCTTCCACGGCAGATCCTGATGCGGGACGAAGGCGTTGACGAGCGCGAACATGGCGCAGGCCGCCAGCCCCAACTCCCACAACAGGTTCCAGAAGTCGGCGAAGTCTCTCTTCATTGCTCAGCTTAACGCACGAGCCGAGGAAAGGTCTTGCGGGATTTCCGCTATCCCATCCGGATCAGGCTCGACACCAGTTGCTGGCACGCCGGCGCGCCCCGGACCTCGTCGTTGGACAGGGCGATGAAGGCGCGGCCCCCCGCCGGATCGGCGACGACCATGGAGTGCCACATCGTGTTGGTCCCCTCATGGGCGATGACGGTGCCCCGGGCCCACGGCTGGCCCGCGACCGTGATCCAGCCCAGGGCGTAGCTGCGGCCCGTGGGGACCGGGGGGGTGATAAGGTGGGTGACGGTCTCGGGCTTCAGCCAGCCGCCGCCCTCGGTCAGGACGGCACGCACGAAGGTCGCATAGTCGGCCAGGCTCATATGCGCTGTCCCGGCCGGCCCCATGGCCAGGGGATTGTCCGAGAACAGGTTGGTCGGGTCCATCGGCGTCGCCTGTCCGCCCAGTCCCGAATGGCCCCAGGGCTGATCGCCGACGGGCGGGCCCGATCCGCAGCTGTTCAGGCCGAGCGGCTGGAACACCTCGGCGGCCATGGCATCTTCCCAGGACAGGCCCGTGATCCGCTCGATCGCGGCCCCGACCAGGATGTAGTTGGCGTTGGCATAGGCGAAGGTTCCGACCGCGCCGCCGGGTGGTTTTGACAGCGCGCGCTCGGCCAGGACGGCGCGCTGGCTGGTCAGGCTCGCCGTGTCCGCGCGTGCGGTCAGCAGCCAGGTCGACCCCAGCATGTCGACGTCGCGCAGGCCCGCCGTATGGTTCAGGAAGCTCTCGACCGGAGTCGCGGCCCAGGCCGGATCGATCGTCAGTTCGGGGAACATTTCGGCGACCGTCGCCCCCCATTTCGCCTGCCCCTTGTCGACCAGCCGGCCATAGAGGGCCGCAGTCATGGCCTTGGTGTTGGAGCCCAGGTGCCAGCGGTCATCGAGCGTGGCGGCCTCGGTGCCTCCCGACCGGCGAACACCCCGGACGCCGGACCAGACCAGGCCCTCGCGCGTGACCACCCCGCCGATCAGTGCCGGCGGCGCGGCGGCGGCGAAGGCGGCGTCCAGCAGGGCGTCCCGCGTCGGGGCGGCCTGTCGCGCATGGACCGGCAGGGCGGGCGTGGCGGCGACACCGACCAGGCCGGACAGCATCAGGCGGCGGCTCAGTCGGGGAGGTGCGGACGTGTGGATCATGCGCCAGACCTAGACGGCCTTTCTGGCCGGGTCACATTAAAGCGCGGTCAGGATCGCCCGTCTTGCTCCGCTCGCGGGTCGCGCCGATAGTCGCCCCATGAGCAAGAAAACAGACGCCTACGAAACCGCCCTGGAACAGCTCCAGATCGAACTGGTCGACAGTCAGGCCTGGGCCATCGAACAGGGCTTGAAGATCCTGATCGTGTTCGAGGGCCGCGACAGCGCCGGCAAGGACGGGGCCATCAAGCGGATGACCGAATATATGTCGGCCCGCCAGACCCGCGTGGTCGCCCTGCCCAAACCCACTGAGCGCGAGTTGGGCCAGTGGTATTTCCAGCGTTACGTCCCCCACATCCCCGGGGCCGGAGAAGTCGTGATCTTCAACCGGTCCTGGTACAATCGGGGCGGGGTGGAGCCGGTGATGGGGTTCTGCACCCCCGAACAGACGACCCAGTTCCTGAAGGACGCGCCCCGCTTCGAGCGGATGCTGTGCGACGGCGGCGTCATCATCATCAAATTCTGGCTCGATATCTCCAAGGCCGAACAGGCGCAGAGGCTCGAAGACCGCAAGAGCGAGCCGCTCAAGCGATTCAAGAACTCGTCCCTGGATGCGGAGGCGCAGATCCGCTGGGACGCCTATTCCGAGGCCCGCGACCGGATGCTGGACGAGACCCATTCGGGCCATGCACCGTGGATGGTGGTGGCCACCGACGACAAGAAGACCGCGCGTCTGAACATCCTGCGCCACGTCCTGCATCGCCTGGGCGCGCCCGACGTCAAATGTGACAAGCCCGACAAGGACGTCGTGTTCACCGCCGACAAGGACAAGGGCCGGCTGGCGACCTGACGGCGTCATCGCCACTGTGGGCGGACGGAAACGGACAGGTGCAATCCGCGATTTCCGTCGCTAAGAGGCCTGAATGATCGCTCGCCTTCGCCCCGTCCCGTTCGACCTCGGTCCCGTCCATTTCGTCG
>NZ_JAEMRD010000171.1 GCF_016463485.1 Brevundimonas sp. | reverse complement strand
CGACCGAGGTCCGCATCATCGGCCTGCGTCGCAAGATCGCGGAGAAGATGGCCGAGAGCGTGCGACGCATTCCGCACATCACCTATGTCGAGGAAATCGACATGACGGCGCTGGAAGAGCTTCGCGCCCACCTCAATGCGACGAAACAGAAGGATCAGCCCAAGCTCAACATCCTGCCCTTCATCGCCCGCGCCATCGTCGTGGCGCTTCGGGACCAGCCCAGCATCAACGCCACCTATGACGACGAGGCCGGCGTCCTGACCCAGCATGCCGCCGTGCATCTGGGCATCGCCGCCCAGACGCCGAACGGGCTGATGGTGCCGGTGGTTCGCCATGCGGAATCGCTCGACGCCTGGGCCACCGCGCTGGAGATCGCGCGGGTGTCCGGCGCGGCCAAGGACGGATCGGCCAAGCGCGAGGAACTGTCCGGCTCGACCATCACCATCACCTCGCTGGGGACATTGGGCGGGGTGGTCCACACCCCGATCATCAACCACCCCGAGGTCGCCATCGTCGGCCCCAACAAGATCGAGGACAGGGTTGTGGTCCGCAACGGCCAGATGGTCGTGCGCAAGATGATGAACCTGTCGTCCAGCTTCGATCACCGCATCGTCGACGGCCACGACGCGGCGGTCTTCGTGCAGCGGATCAAGGGCCTGCTGGAACAGCCCGCGACCTTGTGGATGGGGTGAGATGAAGACCTTCGCCCCGGTCGCCGCCGCCCTCGTCGCCACCTCGCTGTTCGCCACCTCGGCCCTGGCCTGCGTGCCCATGCCGCGCGACACGGCGGCCGAGATCGCCCAGGCGCGTGCGGTGTTCGTGGGGCGGGTGACGGCGGTCGAGGCGGGGGACGCCGCCGCATGTCGCTCGACTCTGGCGCGCGCGCGGATCGAGCCGGGGATGCCGGGGGCCAATGCCTGCGAGGCCTTTGGCCGGGCGACGCTGGAGGCCTTGCATACCGTCAAGGGCGAGGTTCCGGCCGCGCCCCTGGTCGTCAACTGGAACGCCCATCCGCTCTGCTACGTCGGCTGGACCCCGACGCTCGGCCAGACGGTGCTGGCCACCGTCCCCGCCGACCCCCGCTTCATCGGTGAGGACGCTAACGTCGCCGTCGATCCGCAGGACCAGAACGATCTGATGGTCCGCGCCGTTCTCGACCTCGCCTCTACGGCGCACCCAGCCCGATGACTCGTTGGCTCATCAGTTTGGGGCTGGCGATGATGATTGCGACCGTGACGGGTCTAAACGCCTCGGCGTGCAGCCCACCTCCGGGACCGGACTGGGAAGGCTGGACCGAAGGTGACGAAGACATTTTCACTGGCCGTGTCACATCTCTGACGCCGCTGCCCGTTTCGACGGAGCATGGATTCGACTTGCGGCGAGCGACAATCAGCATCGAGCGGTTGAGGTCGTTCGAGAATCGGTCGGGCCCGGCCTCCATCGATGCCGAGATCATCGTAGAGGTTTTTGATCCAGGACCCAGGGCATCGGCACTTTGCCTCTATGCCCAGGCTTACCGTCCCGGTGACACCGTTCTCGTGATCCAGTCTGCCGGCGACACGCCGCGACTATTCCACGGTGAATGGGCGGCTGGATCGCGTTTCGCCCCCCTTTTCGAGAAGCAGCAGACACTCCCGAAATGACCCAGACCCAGCAGATCAAAACCAAAGTCCTCATCATCGGCGCGGGCACCGGCGGCTATGTCGCGGGCATCCGCTGCGGCCAACTCGGCCTGGACACCGTGCTGGTGGACGGGTCGGCGGGGCTGGGAGGCACCTGCCTGAATGTCGGCTGCATCCCGTCCAAGGCCATCATCCATGCGGCGGGCAAGTTCGAGACCGTGGCCAAGGCCGCCGGCGACGGAACGCTGGGCATCACGGCGTCGCAGGCCGCGATCGATCTGTCCCAGACCGTGGCCTGGAAGGACGGGATCGTCCGTAAACTGAACGTCGGCGTCGCGGCCCTGCTGAAGAAGGCCAAGGTGAAGGTCATCAAGGGCTGGGCGACCTTCGCCGACGCCAAGACCTGCCGCGTCGAGACCGATGACGGGCCGATCACCATCACGGCTGAACACGTCATCCTGGCGACGGGGTCGGAGCCGGTGGAGCTGCCCTTCCTGCCGTTCGGCGGGGACGTGATCTCCTCGACCGAGGCGTTGTCGCTGGATGCGGTGCCGGGCAAGCTGGTCGTTGTCGGCGGGGGCTATATCGGGCTGGAGCTCGGCATCGCCTATCGCAAGCTGGGGGCGGAGGTGGCGATCGTGGAGATGGCCGACCGCATCCTGCCGCTCTATGACAAGGCCCTGACCGATCCGGTGATGAAGTGGCTGACCGGCCACGGCGTGGAGATGCACCTGGGCGCGCGGGCCGGCGGCTTCGGGGACGGCAGGCTCAACGTCACGACCAAGGACGGCGAACCGCTGCAACTCGAGGCCGACAAGGTGCTGGTCACGGTCGGGCGCCGTCCCCGGACGAAGGGCTGGGGGCTGGAGAACATGGGCGTGGCCATGGCCGGGCCGTTCGTGAAGATCGACGACCGCTGCGCCACGAACATGAAGAATGTCTGGGCCGTCGGCGACCTGACCGGCGAACCCATGCTGGCGCACAAGGGCTCGGCCCAGGGCGAGGTGGTCGCCGAGATCATTGCCGGCCATGACCGCCGGTTCGATCCCGTGACCATCGCCGCCGTCTGCTTCACCGAGCCGGAGATCGTCTCGGCGGGCCTCGGCCCGCTGGATGTCGAGGGCCGCGACGACGTCATCACCGCCGTCTTCCCCCTGGCCGCCATCGGCCGCGCCTTGGCCATCGAGGCCGGCGAGGACGGCGGCTTCGTCCGTGTTCTGGCGTCGAAGTCCGACCACCGTCTGCTCGGCGTCCAGGCCGTCGGCCAGCACGTCGCCGAACTGTCCAACAGCTTCGCCCAGATGCTGGAGATGGGCGCGGTGCTGGAGGATGTGGCGGGGGTGATCCACGTCCACCCGACCCTGGGCGAGGCCTTCCACGAAGCGACGCTGAGGGCCCTGGGGCACGCCATCCACATCTGAGGGCGGTAGCGGTCGGCTCTCCCCGACGTCCCCGACTGCCGACCTCGACCCTACCCCTTCGCCGCCCACGCCAGCTTGTTCAGCGCCTCGGCTGCGCGCAGCAGCAATGATGCCTCGTTCGCCTTGCCCTCGCTGACCAGCCAGGCCGCCCGGCGCACCGCCCTGGCCACGGCCTCGCGCGGTGCGATGGCCGGCGGCTCCGGCAGACCGTCAAGGTCCGCCAATACCATCAGCGCCGGACGCGGATCGTCGGCCCCGCCGCGCAACGGCTTCAGATCCAGCGTCTCGGCAATCTGCTTGCGGGTCCACCCCTCGATCCGGGCCCGCCGACGCAGGTTGGCGTAGCCGACATCGAACCGCCTCACGAGCGAGGGCGCGGATTCTCCGGCAATATAGGCCTGCCGGACCATGGCCCAGGTCTCCGGCCCCCGATATTTGCGCAGACGATGGTGCTCCATCCGCCCACCTTGGCACACGACTGCGTCAGAATCGGTCGCACCAGCCGACGCCCCCGCCGTATCGGCGCAGTCTGCAGGTTTCGTCAGATTTCTGCATAGCCGACCTGACCCGGATCGCCGCGCTTTCGCACCCTCGGCGTAGCCGAAATCACCGGGAACTCACCGGTTGGCGCAGGCGTCTGTATTGACCGCAATCGCCCCCAATTCCGTCATCCTCCGGCAAGCCGCTCTTGCGGCGCAGACCGGGGGACCCAGCGGCGCGCGTGAGCGCGAACCTGTCGCGCATGCACACGTTCGACATCACGTCTGAACAGATCGCCTTCGGCACCTCCCCCGGTCCGGCTTCGCCGGCCGGAGGACGACGAGGGGGCCCCCGGTCTCGCTCTGCTCGCCGGAGGATGACGAAGAAGCAGGGGGGCTCTCGTCTTACCCGTACTCCTGGATCGCCTTCACATCCAGCTCGCCCGCCTTGATCGCCGCGATGCCTTGCGACGCCGCCAGGGCCCCCGCCGCCGTGGTGTAATAGGGGATTTTCATCATCAGGGCGGTGCGGCGCAGAGAGAAGCTGTCCTGCAACGCCTGCTTGCCGTCGGTGGTGTTGAAGACCAGCTGGACGTCGCCGTTCTTCATGGCGTCGACGATGTTCGGACGGCCTTCCAGCACCTTCTTGACCGGGGTCACGGCCAGTCCCTGTTCGGCCAGATAGGTCGCGGTGCCGCCGGTGGCGATGATCTTGAAACCCTGCGCGATCAGGCCGGCGACGGCCTCCTTGATGAAGGGCTTGTCGTCATCCTTGACCGAGACGAAGGCGCAGCCGGATGTGGGCAGGGTGGTCCCGCCGCCGATCTGGGACTTGGCGAAGGCGCGTGCGAAGGCGGGGGCCATGTCGGCCTCGCCGTCGCGTTTCCAGTCCAGCCCCATGACCTCGCCGGTCGAACGCATCTCGGGGCCCAGGATGATGTCGACGCCCGCGAACCGCGCGAACGGGAAGACGGCTTCCTTGACCGCGATATGGTCATACGGCTTGTCGGTCAGGCCGAAGCTCTTCAGCGGCACACCCGCCATCACCTTGGCGGCGATGGCGGCGACCGGTTCGCCGATCGTCTTGGCCACGAAGGGCACGGTGCGCGAGGCGCGCGGGTTCACTTCCAGCACGAAGATGCGGGGCTCCGCCGAATGGGGTTCCTCGATCGCGAACTGCACATTCATCAGGCCGCGCACCTTGAGCGCCCGCGCCATCGCCTCGGTCTGGCGCTTCAGCTCGGCGATGATAGCGGGCGACAGGGAGAAGGGCGGCATCGAACAGGCGCTATCGCCCGAGTGGACCCCGGCTTCCTCGATATGCTCCAGCACCCCGGCGACGAAGACCGTCTCGTCGTCGCAGATGGCGTCTACGTCCACCTCGGTGGCGCGGTTCAGATAGTGGTCGATCAGGACCGGATCGTCGCCCGACACCCGCATCGCCTCGCCGACATAGCGGTCCAGCTGTTCGCGATCGTGGACGATCATCATCCCCCGCCCGCCCAGCACGTATGAGGGTCGCAGAACGACCGGGTATCCGACCTCGTCCGCCTTGTCCGCCGCCTCTTGCGCCGAGCGCGCCAGGCCGTTCGGCGGCTGTTGCAGGTTGATCGACTGCAGCATCTGCTGGAACCGTTCGCGGTCCTCGGCCAGGTCGATGGAGTCCAGGCTGGTGCCCAGGATGGGGATGCCGTCCTCGTGCAGGGCGTGGGCCAGCTTCAGCGGCGTCTGGCCGCCGAACTGCACGACACAGCCGATCAGTTCGCCCTTGGACCGCTCGACCTCGATCAGCTCCAGCACATCCTCGGCCGTCAGCGGCTCGAAATACAGCCGGTCGGAGGTGTCATAGTCGGTCGACACCGTCTCCGGGTTGCAGTTGACCATGATGCTTTCGACGCCGATGTCCGCAAAGGCGAACGCCGCGTGACAGCAGCAGTAATCGAACTCAATTCCTTGCCCGATCCGGTTCGGGCCGCCACCCAGAATGATGGCCTTTTTCAATGACGTAGGCTCGGACTCGCACTCGGGAATCTGGCCCAAGGCACCGGTCTCATAGGTCGAATACATATAGGCGGTGGCCGAGGCAAACTCGGCCGCGCAGGTGTCGATGCGTTTGAAAACGGGGCGGACCGACAGGTCGCGGCGGGCCTTGCGCACGGCCTTTTCGTTCGTGCCGGTCAGGGTGGCCAGGCGGGCGTCGGAGAAGCCCTTGGACTTCAGCTTGCGGAACTCTGTCGCCTCGGTCGGCAGGCCCTTGACCCGGACATGGCCTTCCTCGCGCACGATGTCGGCGATCTGGCGCAGGAACCAGGGCTCGTAGGAACAGGCGGCGTTGACCTCCTCGACCGACAGGCCGTGGCGGAAGGCTTGGGCGATGACCAGAATCCGGTCGGGCGTCGGCTGGCCCAGCGCCCGGATCACGGCGGCGCGAGCGGCGTCGTCGCTCTCGGGATTGGCGGCCCCGTCGATCTCGATCTCGTCGAAGCCGGTCAGGCCGGTTTCCAGCCCGCGCAGGGCCTTCTGCATCGATTCCTGGAAGGTCCGGCCGATGGCCATGACCTCGCCCACCGACTTCATCGAGGTGCCCAGGAGCGGCTCGGCGCCCGGATATTTCTCGAAGGCGAAGCGCGGGATCTTGGTGACCACATAGTCGATCGACGGCTCGAACGAGGCCGGCGTGACCATGGTGATATCGTTCTGAAGCTCGTCCAGAGTGTATCCGACTGCCAGACGGGCCGCGACCTTGGCGATGGGAAAGCCGGTGGCCTTGGACGCCAGGGCAGACGAGCGCGACACGCGCGGGTTCATCTCGATCACGACCATCCGGCCGTCGGCGGGATTGATCGCCCACTGCACGTTCGACCCGCCGGTCTCGACGCCGATCTCGCGCAGGACGTTGATCGAGCCTGTCCGCATCCGCTGATATTCCTTGTCGGTCAGCGTCAGGGCGGGGGCGACAGTGATGGAGTCGCCCGTGTGGACCCCCATCGGGTCGATGTTCTCGATCGAGCAGATGATGATGCAGTTGTCCGCGGTGTCGCGGACCACCTCCATCTCGTACTCCTTCCAGCCCAGCACCGATTCTTC
>NZ_JAEMRD010000170.1 GCF_016463485.1 Brevundimonas sp. | reverse complement strand
CCCGCGTTGCCGCCGTCGACCACGCGCCCCTCAGCGGCGCCGCCCCCTACGACCAGCCGCCGCTCGACCTGCGCCCCTGGCTGGCCCTGCTGATCGCCATGATTTTCGCGGCAGAGCGGTGGCTCGCGACTCGCCGAGCTCGGGCGGTCGCGCCGTGACCGCCGTCCCCATCCTGCTGAAGCATCAGAGCGCCGCCCGCGCCCGCGCTGGTCTCGACACGGTTGCTCTTGGCCTGCCCGCCGTCCTCTTTGTCGCCGCGCTGGGCTGGCGACTGTCCGGCGCGGCCGGGGCCGCAGCCGCCGCCGTCCTTGGCATCATCAGCCTCACTGCCGTAGCTGTCTGGCGGTCCCGGCCCTTTGACCGGCGCTGGCTGATCGGCGAACTGGACGCCCGCATCCGCCGGTTCGAGGACAGCGCCGCGCTGTTGTTCCGCGATCCCGCCACGCTCGCCGGTCTCGCCGCCCTGCAACGCGACCGGCTCGAAGGCCGCGCTTATGAAGCCGCCGCCATCGACCTCCGCCCCGGCTGGTCACGACGAGCCATCCTGATCGCTTGGGGAGCCGCCGTCGTGCTGATCGCCGCCATCCTGCTCTGGCCCGCCACGAACGGCTCCGAGACGGGCACCGCCGCACCCGTCCGCTCCGCCGCCGGTGCCGCAGCACCCGTGTTGACCGGCGCTCGCCTGCGCATCACCCCGCCGGCCTACACCGGCCTGCCCGTCCGCGAGCAGACAGCCCTAAACGCCGGTGTGCCCGAAGGCTCCCGCGTCGACTGGACGATCGACTTCGCGCCCCAACCCACCATGGCGGGGCTCGACTTCCCCGAGAACGCGCCGGTCTCCCTGATCCGCGACGGCCAGCGCTGGACCGGTGCCCGGATCGTGGATCGGTCCATGTTGTACCGCATCACCGCCCCCGGAATGGCCCAGCAGAGATTGAACCGTCTCGACGCCATCACCGACGGCGAGCCGGTCGTCCGCCTCGTCGATCCACAGAGCCAGCTGGTCCAGCTGACACCCGGCCAGCGCACCTGGCGCCCGGTGTTCGAGGCCAGCGACGACTACGGCGTCATCGAGACCGCCACCCTGCGGATCACCGTCACAAAGGGCGACGGCGAGAACATAACCTTCAAACAGCGCTCCATGCCCTTGCGCGGACAGGGTACGGCCAAACAACTGCGCTTCTCGACCACGCTCGATCTTACGCGCGAAGGCATGGCGGCGGGTAGCGACCTGATCGTCCAGCTGATTGTCACCGACAACCGCAGCCCCGAGCGGCACACAGTCGAGAGCCCCAGCGTCATCCTGCGCTGGCCCGCCAATCTCGCCATGGCCGAGGGCCTGGATGGCATGGCCATGCGCGTTATGCCCGCCTATTTCGCCAGCCAACGCCAGATCATCATCGACGCCGAGGCCCTGATCGCGCGCCGCCGCGCCCTGACGGGCGATGCCTTCACCGACGCCTCCAACGTCATCGGCGAGGAACAGGCCGCGCTGCGCCTCCGCTATGGCCAGTTCATGGGCGAGGAGGCCGAGGGTGGCGGATCGGGCGGCGGCATAATCCTGCCCACCTCGGACGCCCCGGCGGCGCCCGCCCTGCCGACTGCAGACGCGCCCGCGCCCCGCACCCGCCCTGAGGAACACCACGACGAACACGAAGGTGAGGACCACGCCGACGAACCGGCCGCCGGCGGCATGGGCAAGGAGGTCGACGTCCTGCACCAGTTCGGCCACGCCCACGACGACCGCGACGTCGCGACACTGTTCCAGCCGCAGACCCGGTCGGCACTGGCCCGAGCGCTGGACGCCATGTGGGCCTCGGAGCGGGAGTTGCGTCAGGGCCGCCCCGAGGCCGCGCTGCCTCACGCCAACACGGCGCTGGAATTGCTCAAGGAGGCCCAGCGCGCGACCCGCATCTTCCTGCCCCGCGTCGGTGCCGATATTCCGCCCGTCGACTTCTCCCGCCGGCTGACCGGAAAGCGCGAGGACATCGTCGCCGAAGATCCTGAAGCGCCCGAACGCGCACCCGCCGACGCCGTCGCCGCCGACGCCTGGCGTTCGTTGGAGGAACGCCCCGGCTCGACCTCGGACCCCCTGGCCCTGGGTGCCCTCGATGGCTGGGTCCGTGCGAACGGCGGCCGGCTGGACGATCCCCTGGCGCTCCGCGCGGCCATCGACACGGTCCGCAACGAGCCGACTTGCCTCGACTGCCGCCGTCGTCTGCGCGCCCTGCTGTGGACCGCCCTGCAACGCCCGACCCCCGCGCCCGGCCGTCGCGGGGCTCCCGGTGCCCGGGGCCAGCGCTATCTGAATGGCTTGCGATGAGTTTCTCCAGCCCCGCTTTCTGGACCGCGGTGACGATTACAGTGGCCGTCGTCCTCGGCATCGCCCGCCTGATCCTGTGGCAGCGCTCTGCAGGGCCCGGCGGTGCCCCTCGCTGGCGTCTGGCGACACTGGTCGGTCTCCAGATCCTCGCCGGTGGCCTGCTCTGGTTGACCCTGCATCCGCCCCCATCAGCCATCCGGACCGGGACGATGATCGTCGCCACCGCCGGATCCCCCGCGACCATCGCAACCGAGCCCGGCGACATTCTCATTGCTCTGCCCGAGGCCGGCCCCGTCACCGACGCCACCCGCGTCCCCGACCTTGCCACGGCCTTGCGCCGCTATCCGACACCCGCTCGCATCCGCATCATCGGCCAGGGTCTGACACCGCGCGACCAGTCGCCCCTGCCCGTCCCGGTCGAGTTCTCGGCTCCACCGCTGCCGCGCGGCCTGATCGACCTCGCCCTGCCGGAGCCTACAGCGCCCGGCACAACCTTCGTCGTCGGCGGACAGGTCGGGACCCTGCCCGCCGGAACCCTCGAACTGGTCGATCCGGCCGATGTCG
The DNA here is from genome assembly GCF_016463485.1 of Brevundimonas sp. Lineage (GTDB taxonomy): Bacteria > Pseudomonadota > Alphaproteobacteria > Caulobacterales > Caulobacteraceae > Brevundimonas. The sequence continues at coordinate 3,766 of NZ_JAEMRD010000170.1, read as the reverse complement.
TCGTCGACCGCGCCCGCATCGCTTCCGGCGAACGGTTTGCCCTGATGGCCGCCGTCCGCACCCCGGGCTTGGCCCTGTTCGATCTCCGCCTCCGGGACGGGTCCGGTGCCATCGTCGAACGGATCGCCGTCCCGGTCGAGACGCTCGCCCCAACGCCGCCCCGCGTCCTTGTCCTCGCGGGTGCCCCGAGCGCCGAGACCAAGTATCTGAAGCGATGGGCCGAAGGGTCGGAGGTCGCCCTGACCCTCGACATCGACATCGGCGGTGGAATCCAACTCGGCGACGCCCCGGTCCCGCTGAACGCAGCGACCCTCGACAGACTCGACCTTGTCATCCTCGACGACCGTCGCTGGGAGGCGCTCGCCGGCGGCCAGCGCGCCGCCCTGACCGCGGCCGTAAACAACGGCATGGGCCTGCTGCTCCGCCCCACCGGTCCGCTTTCGGCGGGGACCCGCCGCGACTGGGCCGGTCTCGGCCTGAACCTCAGCGGCGGCGACGACGCCGTCCCGCTGCGTCTCGCTCCCACAGCCCAGACCGCCGCGCCGGACGCCGCTGGCCCTGCCGAACCCACGGACGATGCCGAAGCGCCGCCCAAGCTCGCCCGTCGCGATCTGACCATCACGGGCTCCGGGGCCATCGCCCTGCTGCGCGACGCCGACGGCGTCGCCCTGGCCAGCTGGCGCGCCATAGGCCGCGGGCGTGTCGGTGTCTGGACCGTCACCGACAGCTATGCCCTCGTCCTCACCGGACGCTCGGACCTGTACGGCGAGATGTGGAGCGCGCTCTTCTCGGAGATCGGGCGCGCCGGCGAGGACAGCCGGGCTGAACTCTCCGGCGACGCCCGTGTCGGCGTGCGGGTCGCCTTGTGCCATCTGCTCGGCCAACCCAATGTCCTGGGGCAGGAAGGACGCGTCCACAGCCTGCGCATCGACCCGAACGCAGGCGATCGCGCCTGCGCCGCCTACTGGCCCGATCAGGCCGGATGGCACGTCGTCCGGGATGACCAACGCCGAGAGACGCCGTTCTTTGTCCATCCGATCGAAGACGCGCCGTCCCTGGAGGCAGCCAACAGACGGTCGGCCACCCTGGCTCTGGCCGGCCTGACGCCGGCCCGCGCCGCCGCTGGCTCCACCTCCCACGCCCCGGGCTCTCCCTGGCCCTGGTTCTGCGGGCTCCTTCTGGACCTTGCCGGACTGTGGTGGCTCGAGCGGAACCGGGACCCAGGCGTCTTTGCCCGCGCGGCGCGATCATGGTCGAAGCGTAGAAGAGCGGTGTGACAATGCGCACCCCGCCCTCTCCTGGCCATGACCGATACGGCCTGGCACGGTGGCACCGCCCAAAGCTCGCCAACATTGCATGGCGTTCAGGTGACGCCCGCGTACGCAGGGCCTAAGGCTGGATCACAAGATCATGACACGGAGTACCCCATGCATCGGCGAAACCTTCTCATCGGCGGCGCAAGCCTGATGGCTCTCACCGGCTGCACGACTCTGGCCGACGCGTCCGGAACCGCGATTCAGGGCGGCGCGTACGCCGCCGGGGTCGCCGAGGAAGCGCGCATCGCGCGCGCGGTCCTGCCGAGCACGTCTCCGCGCGCCGAGCTGCTCCAACCCTGGACAGGCCCTTATGACGGCGTGCCGCCGTGGGACAAGGTCACCCCGGCCAAGCTGCGCGCGGCGGTGCTCGAAGGCATCGAGCTGCAGCGCGCCGACATCGCCGCGATCGCCGAGAATCCCGAGCCCCCGAACTTCGCCAACACCCTGGTCGCGCTGGAGCTCGCGGGCGGGGCGCTGGATCGCGCCAACAACATCTACGGCGTGATGACGTCCAACATCGGCGGCGAGGCCTATGACGCCGTCGACACCGAGCTGTCTCCGATCCAGTCCGCCGCCGGCGACGAGATCACCTTCAACGCCAAACTGTTCCAGCGGATCAAGGCTGTCGCGGACGGTGCCGACGCGGCGGGTCTGAACCCCGAGCAGAAACGTCTGGCCGAACGCCGGCGCGACGCCTTCATCCGTTCCGGCGCGAACCTGGACGCGACGGGCAAGGCGGAACTGGGCCGCATCAATACCGCCCTGTCCAATGCCTTCACCCGCTTCGGCCAGAAGGTCGTCGCCGACGAGAACGCCTGGACGGTAATCCCGACCGAGGCCGGAACGGCGGGCCTGCCGGCCTCGAACAAGGCTGCGGCGGCAGCCGCCGCCCGAGCCAAGTCGATCCCCGGCTGGATCATCATGAACACCCGGTCGAGTGTCGATCCATTCCTGACCTTCGCCGACGATCGGGCGATGCGCGAGCAGGTCTGGCGCAAATTCGTCAATCGAGGCGACAACGGCGACGCCAACGACACCAATGCGACGATCGCCGAGATCGTGGCGCTGCGGGACCAGCGAGCCAAGCTGCTGGGTTACCGCAACCACGCCGAACTGCGCATGCAGGACACCATGGCCCGGACCCCGGCCGCCGCCAAATCGTTGATGGACCGCGTCTGGACCCCCGCCAAGGCGCGCGTCGTCGAGGAAGTGGCCGACATGAAGGCGATCGCCGGCTTCGACATCGAGCCGTGGGACTACCTCTATTTCGCCGAGAAGGTCCGCAAGCAGAAGTACGACCTCGATCAGAACGAGCTGAAGCCCTATTTCGAGCTGAACGCCGTCCGGGCGGGTTCCTTCTACATGGCCGAACGACTCTACGGCTTCCAGTTCAGGAAGTTGCCGGCCGGAACGGTCCCGGTGTTCGAGCCGGAAGTCGTCGCCTATGAAGTCCACGACAAGACGACGGGCCGCCTGATTGGTCTCTATTACACGGACGACTATGCCCGTCCCGGCAAGCGGTCGGGCGCCTGGATGACCACCTACCGGGCCTTCTCGACGCTCGAGGGATCGAAGGTGATCCTGGCGTCCAACAACAACAACTTCACCAAGCCGGAGCCGGGTCAGCCGGTTCTGCTGTCGCTCGATGACGCCGAAACCCTGTTCCACGAGTTCGGCCACGCCCTGCATTATCTCAGCTCGGTCGTGACCTATCCATCATACGGCAACACGCCGCGCGATTTCGTCGAGTATCCGTCCCAGGTTCATGAGCACTGGGTCCTCAGCCGACCGATCCTGGACGGCTTCATGAAACACTATGAGACCGGTCAGCCGATGCCGCAGTCGTTGGTCGACAAGGTCGACGCCTCGGGCACCTTCAACCAGGGCTATGCGACCGTCAGCTATCTGTCATCGGCCCTCGTGGACATGGATCTGCATACTCAGGCCACGCCGCCGACCGACATCGACGCCTTTGAAAAAGCGTCGCTGGATCGTCTCGGCATGCCGAGTGAGATCGTGATGCGGCACCGTCTGCCGCAGTTCAATCACCTGTTCACGTCCGACGGCTACTCCGCCGGCTACTACAGCTACCTGTGGTCGGAGACGATGGACGCCGACACCTGGGCATACTTCGAAGACTCCGGCGACGTGTTCAATCCGGACATCGCGGGGCGGTTCAAGTCGACCATCCTGGCACCCGGCAATACGACCGACCGCGCCGAGGCCTATCGCCGGTTCCGGGGCCGGGACGTCGATGTGTCGGCCCTGCTCAAGGTTCGGGGTTTCCCGACGAGCTGACACGGCACCGCCGTCGATCACGGGCGCGACGCCAGGATACGCGTCGCGCCCTCGCTTCCGTTCAGCGGGAGAGCCGCAGGCCTCGCTAAGCCTCAGGCTGAACGCAAAAACGCCGCCCTGTTAGGGGCGGCGTTTGTGATTTGGGTGCGGGA
>NZ_JAEMRD010000169.1 GCF_016463485.1 Brevundimonas sp. | reverse complement strand
CTTGAATTCCAGAACGCTCTTGGTGGTCATGTCATTCCTTTCCCGGACGCAGGGGCGGAAAGACACGAAGGCGCACGACGCAGACAGGTTCTCGTCCGCCAGCGAAGCTGTCGGAGGAAACATGCAGGCGTCAAATGCGGAAACGGATCACCCAACCTCTGGCCGATCCCGTCTTCATGGACGGGATTCTGTCGCAAACTCGGGCGGAGCACGTAAAGCGCCGACCGCCCGATCCAATGATTGAGAACCTATCACAAAACTGGGGATTTTCAAAGCGGGGCGTGCGGGAAGCCCCACCATGCTGCATTGCGGCAGCATTGGGGCAGTCAAATACCCGGTCGCCCCGCCTTGGCTCAGGATCCCTTGCCGGGGTTCGGGCTGAAGTGGGTTTCGAACTTGTTCTCGACGCGCTCCCAGTCCTCGCGGTCGGCGGGGGGCGTGCCCTTGACGGTGATGTTGGGCCAGACCTTGGCATAGGAGGCGTTGATCTGGAGCCACTTGCCGTCGGGCTCGTCCTCGGTGTCGGGCTTGATGGCGTCGATCGGGCATTCGGGTTCGCAGACGCCGCAGTCGATGCATTCGTCGGGCGCGATGACCAGGAAGTTCTCGCCCTCGTAGAAGCAGTCCACCGGACAGACCTCGACACAGTCCATGAACTTACATTTCACGCAGGCGTCGGTGACGATGTAGGTCATGGGCGGGAATAGGCGCTGTCGGTTGGGAAGGTCGGGTTGCGCAGATGACCCCGACGAGGCCGACTGTCAACCGAACGGGGCTGAATGCGTTGAACAGCAAATCTGTCGTCCCTTGCGCCCCTGGCCCTCTTGCAGTGGTGTGAAACACGGCTATTTGCATCAGTACTGATTACAGTTCCCCCGTCATCGCCGTCCCAACCCAGGAGTTTCCATGTCGAACCGCCGCCTTTTCATCCATTCCGCCGCCCTGGCCGGAGCCGCCGCCGTCCTGATTTCGGGCGGGGTCGTCGCCCAGGCCGCCTTCACCAAGGTGCCCGCAGAGGTCCAGGCCGGGACCTACAAGCTGGATTCGTCGCACGGCAAGATCACCTGGTCGCTGAACCATCTGGGCTTCTCGACCTATACGGGCCAGTTCACGGGCGTGACGGCCGACCTGACCATCGATCCGGCTAATCCGTCGGCCGCGACCCTGACGGCAACCGTGCCGATCTCAGGCCTGGATGACACCTCGCCGGGCCTGAAGACCCACCTGCAGACGCCCGACTTCTTCGATGCGGCCCAGTTTCCGACCGCCACCTTCGTTGCAAAGACGATCACCGTCGACAGCGACGACGCGACCGAGGCTGATGTGGTCGGCGACCTGACCCTGCACGGCGTGACCAAGCCGGTGACCCTCGAGGTCAAGTTCAACCAGGCCGGCGCGATGCGCGGGGCCTATCGCCTCGGCTTCGACGGCGAGACCACGATCAAGCGGTCCGAGTTCGGCATGACCTATGGTCTTCCGGCCATCGGCGACGAGGTCGAACTGCACATCGAGGGCGAGTTCGTCAAACAACCTTGATAGGGGCCTAACGCTCGCCGCACGGCGGCTCACTGCTTGAGGCCGGGTCGAGCGATCCTTCAAGACTGGAATACAGGGCGCGGGCCTCCGTTGGGGGTCCGCGCCGTTCGCCCGGGGCCTCGACGCGCACGGCGGTGACACGGCCGTCGATCGCGAAGGTGATCTCGTCGCCGGGGTGGACGACACGGCTGGGCTTGTCGAGGCGGGTCTGGCGGCCGTGATGGGTCAGGCGCACCGCGCCCCGCTCGACCAGGGCGGCTGCCAGGGACCGGGTCTTCACGAACCGCGCGCGCCACAGCCAGATGTCGATGCGGACTGAGCCTTCGCTCATGCGGACGGTGCCGACTTCTTCCGTCTCGGCCGCTTGCGGCGGGCGGGAGGCGCGGGGGCAGTGAGTTCGGCCAGTCTGGCGAAGGGCGAATCCTTGACCACCACGAGCTTGCCAAGCCGATCCGGCTGCTGGGCGCGGGTGGATTTCAGGGCGGCGAGCAGGGCACCGACGTCCCCGGATTTCAGCCCGAGATCGGTCAGGGCGTCGGGGGCGATATCGCCCTTGCCCGCCGCCTGTTTAAGGTCAGCCAGGCGTTCCAGCAGCTCGATCGGGGCCGACCAACGGCCCACTGCACGCCGCCCGAAGGCCGACAGGGCGCGGATCGACGGAGCCGGGATCGGCAGCAGGGCAAGCCCCTGCCCGCTAGCGCGGAACGGCTCGGTCGCAGCGAAGGCCTGAGAGAGCACCCGGCCGCGCGGCTTGAGCACTCCCGGCAGCCACACCGAATGGGCGCCGACCTTGATGGCGAAGGTCTTGATCGTGCGGCGCTCGACCTGGCTGAGGGCCGCGAGGTCGCGCTCGACGTCACGGCGGTCGATGACGCCGCCGGCCTCCAGCAGCCGAAACGCGATCCCGCGTGGCAGGCCTTTCAGGCCGCCGGTCTCGATGGCCTGTTTCAGGCGGCGAAGGTCGCGCAGCGCCCTGCCCGCCTCGCCCGCCAGCCAGGCCTCGATGCGTCGCTGGGCCCGATCGCGCGCGGCCTGGGGGCCCAGATCGCCGATCAGCCGGACGCGCGGCGAGAAGGGTTCGGTGTTGGTGATCTTCGCCGCCAGGGCCCCCGACCAGAGCACGTCGCCTTCGGGCGTGACGCTGAACGCCTCGTCGGCGTCGGCGGCGAGACGACCGAGGCGGCGGGTGATCTCGGGCGTCACGGCGCGCAGGGCGGCGGTCTTCAGCGTGCGATCGGCCAGGGCCGAGCCGCCCTTGTCGGCGGCGAAGCGGACTCCCTCCAGATGACCGACCGCCTCGCCGTCAACGGTGACGACGCCGTCGGTCGCGACCTCGGCCAGGGTGTCGGCACGGTCGTGCAGGGAGCGCATCAGGGCGGTGGTCTTGCGATCCACGAACCGGGCGGTCAGGCGGTCGTGCAGAACGTCCGACAGCCGATCCTCCAGCGCGCGGGTGCGGTCGCGCCAGCCTTGCGCCTGATCCAGCCAGTCAGGGCGGGCGGCGATGTAGGACAGGGTGCGGACGCCGCTGAGCCGGGCTGAAAGCTGATCGATCTGGCCGTCGTCGCGGTCCAGTTCGGCGAACCGGGGGCCCATCCACTCGTCGGTAAGGCGACCGCGCTTTCCGGTCAGGGCGTGGAAGATGTCGCGCGACAGCCGGGCGTGCTCGTCCAGGGTCGTCTTCTGGAAGTCCGGCAGCTGACAGCATTCCCACAGGCGCATGATGGTCCCGCGCGAGCGGCTGATCGCCTTGATGTCGTCGTCCTGCATGGCCCGGCGCAGCAGGGTTTCGTCCAGCGCGGGCAGGGTCAGTTTCAGGCCGCCGCGCCCGCTGAGTGAGTTGGGGGGCGTCTGGACCAGTGACCGCAGCAGGTCCGGCAGGGTGTCGAAATCGAGCCGGGCGTTGCGCCATTCGGCGTTCTGGACCGGATCGAACTGGTGATTGACGACCTGTTCGACCAGATCCTCGTCCAGGTCCTCGCATTCGCCGGTGACGCCGAAGGTGCCGTCACGGATGTGGCGACCGGCGCGGCCGGCGATCTGGGCGATCTCGTGGGCGTGCAGCCAACGGGTGCGGCGGCCGTCGAACTTTCGCATCCCGGCGAAGGCGACATGGTCGACGTCCATATTCAGCCCCATGCCGATGGCGTCGGTGGCGACCAGGAAGTCCACCTCCCCCGACTGGAACAGGGCCACCTGGGCGTTGCGGGTGCGGGGGCTGAGGCTACCCATGACCACGGCCGCTCCGCCCCGCTGCCTGCGGATCAGTTCGGCGATGGCGTAGACCTGCTCCGTCGAGAAGGCGACGATGGCGCTGCGGCGCGGCAGGCGGGTCAGTTTCTTGGACCCGGAATAGGACAGGTTCGACAGCCGCTCCCGTGTGACGATCTCGATGTCGGGGATCAAGCGGCGCATCAGGGGCGCCATGGTGCCTGCACCCAGGAACATGGTCTCGAACCGGCCCCGGGCGTGAAGCATCCGGTTGGTGAAGACGTGGCCCCGTTCCGGGTCGGCGACCAGCTGGATCTCGTCGACGGCCAGGAACTCGACCTCGCGCTCCAGCGGCATGGCCTCGACGGTGCAGACCCAGAAATGCGGGCGCGGCGGGATGATCTTTTCCTCGCCGGTGATGAGGGCGACGGCGTTGGCACCTCGAAGCTTGACCACCCGCTCATAGATCTCGCGGGCCAGAAGGCGCAGCGGCAGGCCGATCATGCCCGAGGCGTGACCCAGCATCCGTTCGACCGCCAGATGGGTCTTTCCGGTATTGGTCGGACCCAGGACCGCGACGACGCGGGAGGGCGGCAGGCCGGTGGCGCGATCGCTCATGGTGATGACAAGGTGGCGATTCGCTGAGGGTTCCTCAAGCGGGACGGTGTCGCAATCCGGTCTTCGGGCTCAGACGGCCTTCCGAGCCAGCGCCGCCCGCGCCCCCAGATAGGCCAGCAGCCCGACCGGTCCCGCCATCAGCGTCAGGAACAGCACCGGCAGCATGGCCCAGTGGGGCACGCCGCGCTTGCCGGCGTCCTCGATCGCCCACGCCCCGACCCACAGGTCGAAGGCCAGATAGTGGACCCAGCCGACCAGGACCGCGCACGGCTGGCTGAAGCCCTCGGTGAGGCCCGACAGGGTGGTCAGGTCGCCGCCGAGACCGCCGCTCGCGACCGCCTGGACCAGCAATACCGTGTAGGTGACGGCCAGGCCGACGGCGATGCAGCGCGCCGCCGCGATCACCAGTTCGCGTCGCAGCGGGGCCAGCGCCAGGATGATCCATCCGACCAGGGCGACGGTGTTGGCGATGTTGAACAGGGTGTCGAGGCTCACGGGAGGCTCCCTCTGCGGCTCGAAGACCCCCCGATGGGTTCAACCGGCCTGGCCCTGCAAGCCTATATCCCCTGCCGGAGGCCGCAAGACGCAGGCCTTCCCTGAAACTTCACTACGCGGCGAAGCCCGTGAAATCAGGGAAGCGGCGCGAAACTCTTGTCTTCGCGCAGGGCCGAGGCCTTGCGGACCGCCATCGGGGCGGCGCTGAACCAGTAGCCGGCGTCATCGTCGCGGTGCGCCTGTTTGCGCTCCACGCCGCGCAAGCGGCGCAGGGCGGCATTCTCCAGCAGACGGGCGTGCATCGCGCGAGGCGACAGTTCGACGATGGCGGGAGAGCCGGGAACGGCGACGGTGTCGGGTCCGATGGGCTCCACCGCCTGGCGGGCGATAGAGATGAACATGGCGAGCCTTCGTAACGCAGGTATCGAGATTGCGACGCCGATCGCGTCCTGGCCCCGGTGGCCCATCGCCTTTTGCGAGGGTCGTATGGTTAATCCACAGATCCTGTGGACAGTTCCATGTATGGTCAGAAAATATGTGCGTATTCAGGCGGTTATGGTCACGCTTTGAGCGTATTGGTAAACAGAAGGTTAATAGTCCACCTCAGGCCGGGTCGGTTATCCGGGCCAGATGCGCCAGCCAGGCCTTGCGCCCCACGGGCGTCAGAACGATCCGTGTACGGGGTTTTCTGCCGAGAAATCCGCGACGTAGCTCGATATAGGCGGCCCCCTCCAGCCGTTGCAGGTGGCTGGACAGGCTGTTGTTCGGCAGTTCCAGCACGGCGGCCAGTTCGGTGAAGTCGGCCGCACCGCGATCAGACAGGAAGGCGAGAATACCCGCCCGGACACGGCTGGACAGCAGCGGATCGACCGCAAACGGCGCGTTCAACGGGCCCTCTGCCGCATCAGGACGACCGCCGGGACGAATGCGAGCAGCAGCAGGCAGGCGGTTGCCAAGGGCAGGATAGGCGGGCTGTTGCCCACCACCGCCATGGCGATCGCGGCGGCGAAACTGCCCACCGCGACCAGCAGCAGCCAGCGCCGGTCGTTCAGGATGGCCGTAACCCACCAGGCGCTGCCCCACAGGACCAGAAGCACCGGCGGCATCATGTAGGCGGCATAGACGCTGTCGGTCGGCTGTTGGCCCTGGGTGAAGAAGTTGAAGCCGGCGACGACGGTGACCATGGCGACGAAGGCGGCGCTCCAGGTCGCCGTCGCCGCGCGGCTCAGTCGCACTCGCTTGGGCCCGATCGTCCGCCACGCCGTCCAGATCAGGGCCAGCAGGAAGACGAGGTGGGCGGCCATGATACTCCAGTTCAGCGCCTGAACGAGCGGTCCAGCCTGGTACCGGCCTTGCGCGGGGTCGGGGAAACCCTCAATGGCCAGGCCGATCATCACGGCCAGCATCGCGAACCCATAGGCCCCGCCGAACACCGCCATGAGCAGCAGGAAGGGGGCAGGCTCCCCCCGCCCGGCGACGGCCAGCCGCTTCAGATAGGCGATGTCGCTCTCGTCGGAGGATGGCGCGGGCGTGGCGGCGTCGGACATGGCGGGGCTCCGGTTTCGATATGACTACTTTCAATTTCAAAGTTGTCGAGTCAATGAGGAATTTGCGCTCGGACGCCGTTTCGGGACCATCCCGTCCACCATTCGCCAAGCGGCGGGTGACCCCCCTCCCCCGGCGCTTCGCTTGCGACGGGATTGGCGTTAAGGGTCGGCGGTGCGTTTCGATGACCGTTTCCTGGAAGAACTGAAGGCCCGCCTTCGCCCGTCCGACGTGATCGGGCGGTCGGTGAAGCTCA
>NZ_JAEMRD010000168.1 GCF_016463485.1 Brevundimonas sp. | reverse complement strand
GCGAAGGTCCTGCGGCGCAGGGCCTCCTGTTCGAGAGTGAGTTTCGACATGGGCCCGCCGGTTAGCCCGCATCCGGCTCCGGAGCAACGGGCTCGGGCGGCGCAGGCGCATCCTCGGAACCTTCAGGCGGGACCACCTCGGGTTCGTCGGGGGCTTCGGCGTCTGGACGCAGCGCCTGGATGTTCGCCCGTGCGCGGGCCGCCATCGCGCCGCCGTGCGGGTCGTTGGCCAGCGGCAGCAACAGGGCGATCGCCGTGTCGATCTGGCCTGCCCGGGCGAAGACTTCCGAAGCCTCGCCCCGGATGGCGGTAACCTGGGGGGCCAGTCCGATGGCCCTGGTCCAGATATTGAGGTCGTTCTCGGTCGGATAGTCAGGCGCTGTCCGCCGGCTGCGCCCCAGCGCGAGATACAGCCGATAGTCATCGGGATCGGCCACCAGGGCCCGGCTGAGGAAGGCGCGGGCCTGACGGTTCAGCGTATCCGCCTGCTCGCGGCCGCCCGCCTCGTCTCTCAGCGCCTGGGCCGCCGTCATCCGCATCCGCGCCATCCAGCGCAGGGCCTCGACGTCGACGGGATCGGCCGCCAGTACGGTGGTCAGTGCGGCTTCCGCCGCCTCGGCCGTGCCCCAGGCCACCTCGGCCTTGGCCAGGGTCATGCGGGCCAGCCGGTCGTCGGGCCACCGTTCGGCGGCGGCGCGGACCCGGGCCAGGACCTGCGGCCCATCCGTGCCGCGCTGCGCATAGTTCAGCCGGATCGACAGCGGAAACAGGGCATCGGCCGACGGCGGCAGGGTCTCGATCCGGATATCGACCGCATCCGATGTCGGTGTGGGATAGACCGCATAGGGCACGGAGCTGGACCGGTATCGACGCAATGCCTGTTCCAGCTCGGCAGGGGTCATGCCGAACGTGGGCTGCACCGCCTCCATCGGTGGGACGCCTTCGGACACCGCCTTCAGATAGGCGACCAGCTGCTGACGCCGCATGGGGTCGCTCAACAGATAGTGGGTCAGCAGCCAGGACTGGCCATAGAAGGCCGCGATCTGTTGCGGTGTGCCGCTCAGCGCCCGACGGGACAGCAGCCGGTCCATCGGAATCCACGGCAGATAGGCCAGAACCGCCGCCCGCCCCTCGTCGCGATAGCCGACCCGCGTCTCCCGATCCTCGATCCGCGCGGTTGCATAGAACATGGCGACCCCCTCGGTGAACCAGGCCGGGGTGGCGGCCGGAAAGTTCTGGAGCGTCAGGTGGTGGACGTATTCGTGCAGCAGCGAATTGCCCTTGCTGCGTCGGTTCAGGGCCGCATAGATCCCGTGCTGGGTCGCCGAATACCAGCCCCCGATGTTCTCCGGCACGTCCGGATAGATGGCCTCCATCCCGTCGCGACCGGACAGCATGAAGACCGTCAGGGGCCGCACCGGGGGCGTGTCGCTGAGCCCGAACGGGCTGCGTACCAGCCGGTCGAACCGGTGCAACAGGATGACCCGCTCGCGCAAATCCGCCTCGGATCCTTCGCTGTAGACGATGAAGCGATCGGTCTGCGCTCTCCGCCATTCGGCTTGGGCGGGCAGGGCAGTCCCGACCAGGGCCAGGATCAGAACGTGGCGAAGGCGGCGGACCAGGAACAGCATGAAGGCCTTGAAATCACTGAGGTACGATCGGCGCGGCACCGGCACCGTCACTTCGTTAGCCGTGCAATCGGACATTGTCGTGAAGGCCCTGTGGAGCCGTCCGGGTTCCATCCTCGAAGGACCGTCGACAAACGGCGAAATAACCGCTCGCCAAACGTGGCTTTTGGAGTCATCGTCCGCCTTGCGAGACGTTCCGGCCACGTAGCCGGGTGCCGCAAGGGGAGACAAGGAAACGACCATGGCCATGCTGCATCCGAACGACCGTGACTCGACCGAGCACCGGTCCGACCATCACGAGCGCACCACCAAGCCGCGCCTGTGCCTGCTGGCCGGCGTCACCTTCCTGGTTGCTACGGCATTCGCGTTCCACTTCGCCTTCAACGCCCTGATCTAGGCGTCAGTCGCCCTCGGGCTCGGCCTCGCCCTCGCTGGCGTCGTCCTGCTCGGCGGTGATCCCCTTCACCTCATTGATCATGGCGCGCGCCGCCGAGGCACCGCCGCCGCCGTGCGGACTGTTGGCCAGGGGCTCCAGCATCGCCACCGCCCGGTCCTGCTGGCCCGTCTCGATCAGCACCGAGGCCAGGTTCAGCACCGTATCCGGCAACTGCGGGGCCAGAGCATGGGCGAACTCCAGCGTCGCCAGATCGTTATCGTTCGGATAGCCGGACTGACCTGATCTCAGCCGCGCCAGCAGCATGAAGGTCAGATAGTTCTCGTCATCGACCTGAAACGTGCGACCGAGATGGCGCTGGGCCCGCACCATCAGCCGGGTGCGCTCGTCGTTGTCGTTACTGGCATAGGCGGCCTCGAGGTCGTGTTCCGCCAGAAGCTGCATCGCCTCGACCTTGTCGGGTTCGCGCTCCAGCACAGCGTTCGCCGCGCGTTCACCGGCCGCGCCATCTCCTACCGCCATCTCCGCCCGTGCCAGGATCAGTTCGGCCAGGGTGTCGCCGGGGAACCGCGCCGCCTGACGCCGCACCTCGGCCAGCACCGACGCTGCGTCCGCGTCGTCCTTGTCCAGAAGCTTGACCCGCTGCCCCAGCAGCAACATCGCGTCTGCCGAGGGCGGCAGGACGGTCACCGTCATGGGCACCTCGGGGATGTCCATGATCACCGCCTGATAGGGGATCCGCCCGTTCATGTAGCGGCGCAGCTCGCGACGCAGCTGGGTGATGTCCATGCCGGTCACCCGCTGCATCGCCTCCACCGGATCGCCGCCCGCGCCTACGTCACGCAGATAGGCGTCCAGCTGTTGCTGCCGCTCGACATTGCCCCAGAACCAGTGGGTCAGCAGCCAGGCCAGCGGGTAATAGGTGTTGCTGCCCCGTGCCCGCTTGCCCGGTCGCGTCGACAGCAGTGCCCGCATGTCCAGCCAGCCCGACCCCGCGAGCCACGACGTCCGGGCGGCATTCGGCTTTCCGAGCAACACGCGGTCTGACTTGAACTCGGCCGTCATGTAGTATTCGGCGAACCCCTCCACGAACCAGGACGGATAGGGATAGGCCGAGTTCTGGAACATGAAATGGTGGGCGTATTCGTGCAGCAGGGTCTCGTCCCCGGCCTCGCGGATGCCCAGGGCGAAGATGTCCTCGCGGCTGGTCATGTAATAACCGGCGACGTTCTCGCCGACGTCCGGCCGCACCCTGACCAGCCCCGCCCGCGACCCGACCAGATAGATCGGCAGCTTGCGCCCCGGCGCCTCGCCCATCGAGTTGGTCAGCTTGACGTTCAGCACCCGGTCGAAGATTTCCAGCCGCCGCACATAGCTGCGCAGGGTGCTCTCGGACCCCTCGCTATAGACCACGAACCGCTCGCTCTCGGCCCTGCGCCACTCCGCCGAGGCGGGCAGGGCGGCCAGCAGGCCCAGCGTCAGGGCGGTGGCTCCAACCGCCAAGCGGGACGCAGCCCGGTTCACTCGCCGGCTCCTTCGCCTTCGTCCTCGTCAGAGGGCGCGGGGGCGTCACCTTCGGCGGCGGGGGTCATGCCGGCGGCGGCGCGCGCGCGGGCCAGCAGGGCGCGGATGGGCCCCAGGCCCGACCCGCCGTGCGGATTGTTGGCCACCGGCGTCAGCATCGACACCGCCATGACCGGCTGGTTCTGGGCCATATAGACCCGGGCGGCCCGCACACGGGTGTCGCTGGATTGCGGGGCCAGGGCCACCGCCACCTCCAGCGTCGACAGGTCGTTGGCGTTCGGATAGCCGGCCGCGCCCTGGCGACTGTCGTCGAGCGCCAGATAGGTTCGGAAATCCAGCGGATTGGCCTCCACGGCGCGGGCCAGATAGGTCCGCGTCTGGCGCTGCATCGCCGCCTTGGCCGTGGCGTCGGCTTCGGTCTTCGAGATTTCCAGCAGGCATTCCCCGGCCAGACGCAGGGCGATGGCATCCTCGGTCGGTCCGGTCAGCAGGGGGCTGAGCGTATCCAGCGCATCGGCCGGCTTGCCGTCCAGCCGCTGAGCCCGGGCCTTCACCAGGGTCGCCATCCGGTCTCCGGCAAAGCGTCCGGCGTCGGCCTGGGCGTCGCGGATCAGATCGCGCTGTTCCTGTGCCCCTTCGCGATTGCGACGCTCCAGGGCCTGGCGCTGTTCCTGGGTCGCGTTTTCGGTCGGCTCGCCCGGCTTGAACGGATCGCGATCCAGCCTGAAGTCGTACCAGATCAACCGGTCGTATGAGGCCGGCAGGGCGCTCACCGTCACCTCCGCCTCGGGCAACTGGATCTGCGGCGTCAGCTCGTTCACCGCCCCGCGCAGATACCGCCGCAGCTCCTCCTGCAACTGTTCGGGCGTCAGGGCGAAGGCAGTGTTCAGCGCCACCACCGGATCGGCACCCGTCTTCACCAGTCCCAGATACTGACCCAGTTTCGCCGTCCGCTCGGGCGTCGCCAGCATATAGTGGGTCAGGGCCCAGGACTGGGCATAGTAGTCGAACGCGCGATAGCGGCCGGTGTCCGACACCCGCCAGCGCAGCACGTCCTCCATCGGCGCCCAGCGGTTGGCACCCATGACCAAGGTGTTCATCCGGCCCTGGCTGATGCGGGCGATCTTGACCCGGTCGGGCCTGATCTCCGACATGCCATAGTATTCGGCGAAGCCTTCCACGAACCACGACGGATAGGCCGTCGCCGTCATCTGGAACATGAAATGGTGGGCGTATTCGTGGAAGATCACCACATCGCCCATCTCGCTGCGCGTGTTGACCACGGCGAAGATGCGGCCCGAATCCGGGGCATAGAAACCCGCCACACCGCCGCTGATGCCGGGCGCGATACTGTTCATGTCGGTGGCGCCGTTGGCCAGAAGGATGTCCAGCCTGGGCGTCTCGTACTCGGTCGGAATCGGGAAATAGGCGCGCAGCAGGGCGTCGAAACGCTCCAGCTTCTGGCTGTAGCGAGTGATTTCGCCACGGCTGGTGTCGCCATAGATGACGAAATGCTCGCTCTCGGCCTTCAGCCATTCGGCCCGCGCCGGGCCCGCAGCGACGCCGGCGAGCGCAAGCGCCCCCGCTGCTCCGGTCATCAGAAGACGCATCCGCCCCATCAACTTCAACATTTCGACGTCCCCGGCCCCACAACCCTAAGAGGGGCTACTTTGGCCAGGGTCCCGTCGCCGTCAAGCGCGACCGTGGGGCAAACGCCGGATCAGGCCGCCATGCGGTTCCACACCGCCCGGTCGGCGGCGACGGCGTCCAGCTTGCCCTTGCGGTCATGCTGGCCCAACTGACGGATCACCGTGTCGGGCAGGGCACAGAAGCGCGGCTCCACCAGGTCGGGATTACAGTTCGCCTCGGGTGCCGCAAACAGGGCAGCATTCACCTCCGGCGACCGGTCCGCGATCAGCCAGGCCAGACGGCGCGCCCGCCCCGGATCGGTCCGGTGCATCATCGGATCCTCGGCGAACAGCTCGCACCCCAGCTCCAGCACATAGTCGAACCCCAGCCGCTCGAACCGGCGCGCGTCGGCGGCCGAGACCGGGGAGGCCTCGTCCAGATCGAACACGACGTCGTTGAGCAGGAACAGCATGAGGGCATGACTCGCCAGACCGCCGACGTTTCTCGCCGACGTCCAACCCTTACGCCCCCCTCGCTTGCAGTCCCGTTCACGAACGCAGTTAAGGATTTCCTGCCCTAGCCCGGGACGCCGGGCGGCGTTGACCTCGCGTGCGGCTCGTCGTCGGCGGGGCGCTACAGATACCAGTCCTGGCCGTGGAACCCGCGCGCGCCTTCGAGGTCCAGCATCCACCGCCCGGTCATCGGCGAAAGGTCCAGCGACATCTCGCCATCGAACAGTTCGCCCTCACCCCCGACGGGCAGCACCTCTGGCCCGGCCGCCTTGCCCCCCGGCTCCTCGCCGATCGCGCCGCTGTTCCACAGGATGTCGCCGGCCACCAGCGTCGTCCCGGCCAGCCCGATGACCAGATCGCTGGTTCCGTTGCCGCCCAGATCGACGAACAGATACGACCCGCCGCTCAGGTATGCGATCCCGAACGTATCCGCCGCCCCCGTCCGCACCGCCCTCAGGTCCAGCCTGTCCGTCCCGGACACGAACCCGAAGATGCCGTCGGACAAGCCCTGGAACGAGTCGGATGCACTCAGATAGACGAAGGTGTCCGCGCCCGCATCGCCGAAAAGAGCATCGGCCCCGCCGCCGCCGGTAATCGTGTCGTCGCCGGCCCCACCCGAGATCGGATCGTTTAGAATGGTCCCGACCAGCGTATCTGCCTGACCCGATCCAACCATATAGATGCCGAAATTCCCGACACCATTCACATTGCCGCCAAAGGTGATGTCCGTCGCCTGCACCGTCCGGTTCGCGGCGGTGGTCAGGAACACGCCCTGCGCCGTCTCCGCATAGATGAAGCTTGACCCGTTATCGGTCCTCAGGATGCTGATGGACCTCGCCCCGATTCCCGTCAGATCGATCCGGTCCTCGCCCGAGGTGAAGTCGTACAGATTGTCAAACCCGGTCTGCTGGTTCGAATCCCCGCGCGACACATACCGGAACACATCCCGCCCGGCCCCGCCCGCGATGGCGTCGGCCCCGCCGCCGCCGGTGATGGTGTCGCCCCCGTCATTGCCCAGCAGGGGAT
>NZ_JAEMRD010000167.1 GCF_016463485.1 Brevundimonas sp. | reverse complement strand
ACGACGTGCGGCTGCTGCAGCTGCAGTTCGGCGGCGTCCTCGCAGGTGATGACGCGCTCGGTGGGGTCGATGAAGGCGGTCAGGGTGTTCAGCAGGGTCGTCTTGCCCGAGCCGGTGCCGCCCGAGATGACGATGTTGCAGCGGCAGGCGCCGATGACGCCCAGGACGCGGGCCCCTTCCGGGCTGATGGAGGCGTACTCCACCAGGTTCTTCATCGTCAGCTTGTCTTTTTTGAACTTCCGGATCGTCAGGGTCGCGCCGTCGATGGCCAGCGGCGGGGCGATGACGTTGACGCGGGACCCGTCGGGCAGTCGGGCGTCGCAGATCGGGGAGCTCTCGTCCACGCGGCGGCCGACCTGCGACACGATCCGCTGGCAGATGTTCATCAGCTGGGTGTTGTCGCGGAAGCGGACGTTGGTCAGCTGGACCTTGCCGTTCACTTCGATGAACACCCGGCCGGCACCGTTGACCATGATGTCGGCGATGTCGTCGCGGGCGAGCAGCGGCTCCAGCGGACCATAGCCCAGCACGTCGTTGACGATGTCCTGGACCAGATGCTCCTGCTCGGCGACCGACATGGAGACGTTCTTGATCGCCACCAGCTCGGCGACGATGTCGCGGATTTCCTCGGACGCCGCCTTGGTGTCGAGCTGGGCCAGCTGCGACAGGTCGATGGTGTTCATCAACGCGTTGAAGATGGTGGTCTTCGTGGCGTGGTAATAGTCGCTCTGTTCGCGGACGATCTCGGTGACCGCCTGGGCCTTCTTCAGCTGCTCGAAGGCGGGCGTGGCCTTGGGGCCGGGGCCGTTCGTGGCAGGCGGCGGTGCGGAGGCAGCGGGCTTGGGCCGGGCCGCAAGGGCATCCAGCCGGTCGGCGCCCCCCGAAGGCTCGGCCTGTCGCGCCGTGCCGCCCGTGCCGAATGGCGCTGCTGCCTGGGGCGCTTCGTCGGCAAAGGCGAAGGCCTGGGTCTGGACACCCTGATCCGGCTGCTCCGGCGCGGGGCGGCCCGCACTCCCGGAGGCAGGGGCGAGGGGAGCCGAGGGGCTGGACGATCCTGTGCGTTTTCCGAACACGGCGGGACCGTCAGCGCTTCTTGAACAGCTTGCCGAAGAGCGACTTGCTCTCCGACGGGGCCTTGGCCGAGGCCTTGCCCTTCGGACCCGCGACGGCGGGCAGTTCACGACGCGAGACGATCTGGGCCAGGGTCTGGAAGGCGTCGGCCGCCTTGGACTTGGCGCCGGCGTCGATGATCATCTGACCGTTGTTGGCGGCGGCGCCGAACAGCTTGGCATCGAACGGAATGATCAGGCTGGGGTGGACCCCCAGGGCCGCGCCGAAATCCTTGGCCGGGATCTCCGGTCGGCCCGGCATTCCCATCTGGTTGAGCACCAGCCGCGGCGGGGCGTCGTTGGGACGTCCGGCGCGGATCAGGTCCATCATGTTCTTGGCGTTGCGCAAGGATGCCAGATCCGGCGTGGCCACCACGACCACCTCGTCGGCGGCGATCAGGGTCTTGCGCATCCAGCCGGACCACAGGTGCGGCAGGTCCAGCACCACGAAGGGCGCCGTCGAACGAATACGGCTGGTCACTTCTTCGAACGCGTCGGGCGAGATGTCCCAGTCGACGTCGAGCGTCGCGGGGGCCGCGAACAGGCTCAGCTTGTCCGTGCAGCGGACCATCATCCGGTCCAGCAGGGTCGCGTCCAGCCGGTCGGGCTGGCCCAGGGCGTCGGCGACGCCGTTCAGCGGATCCTGGTTGAAGTCGAGCCCCGCCGTGCCGAACGGCAGGTCATAGTCGACGATGACGGTGTTGGCGCCGATCCGCTCGGACATGGCGTAGGCGGTATTGTGGGCGACCGAGGACGATCCCGCCCCGCCGCGCGCGCCGACGAAGGCGATCGAACGTCCGACGAAGGGCATGGCCGGGTCGGCGAACAGGCCGCCGATGGCCGCGATCAGCTGCAGCGGCTGGATCGGGGCCACCAGATATTCCGAAACCCCGCGCCGCATCAGTTCGCGGAACAGGATGATGTCGTTCGAGGCGCCGATGACCACGACCTTGGTGCCCGCGTCGCAGACCTCGGCCAGGGCGTCGACCTGGGCCAGCAGGCTGTGCGGGTCGGTCAGGCATTCGACGATGATCAGGGGCGGCGTAGGCTCGTGATGATAGGCCTCGACGGCAGCGGGGACGCCACCGACGCGAATCTGGGTCGTGGCGCGCGACAGGCGACGGTCCTGCCCGGCGCGTTCGGCGGCGGCCAGGGTGTCCTGGCGTTCGGCGAAGACGTGGATGGCGATGCGCGGCACCGACACCTCGGCGCCCATCGGCGCACCCAGCGACGCGGCCGTGTGGACGGGGGCCGTCTGCATGGGGGCGGGAGCCAGGGCCGTCTGGGCTCCGGCGATCATTTCGCCCACGGGATTGTAGCCGGGCGCCGGCATGGACGCGGGCATACCGCCGGCCTGGGGCATGGCGGCGACCTGCGGCATCGCAGCGGCCTGGGGCGAGGCTCCGGCGGGGGCCATGAACTGCAGCGGCTCGCGCGCGGCGGAACCGCCCGGCGCAAACTCGCTGTCCAGGTCAAACTCGTCCTCGAAAGCCTCATAGCTGCGTGGCGCGAAAGCGTTACTCATGATCCGCTCAGTCCACCGCCTGCGAGACCCGCTCGTTCGCGATCAGGTCTTCTTGAGGGGCCGCCGTGGCTTCGCCTTTGCGGTAGTTGTCGAAGACCACGGCACGTCGGCCCTGGTCGGAAGCGGTCATGTTGCGCGGCGTGACGATGTCGCGCGGATTGGCGATCTGCGCCGCCAGGTTGGCGTTGACCGCACAGCCGAAGTTCGAGGAGGTCTCGTTCCGGTTGGTGCGCGCCAGATTGTTCCATTGCAGGCCGCACTGGGGCACCACGGCCTCCAGGGTCTCGAACCCGACCAGAACCGGTGCGCGGGCGTCCGGCGCGTCATAGCCTTCGACCTGGATCAGGTGTCCGGGAACGCCGCCGTGCTCCAGCGCCGCCTTGATCCGGTAGGCGAAGTCACCGGCGACCACGTCGCCGCCGCCGGGGGCCTGGATACGCAGGGCCGTGGCGCGCTCGGCGCCGAAGCGACGGATCAAGGCACCCAGTGCCGCCTGCTGGGCCGGGGACACCCCGTCCTCGCGGACGGCCAGGGCGATGCGGTCGACGCCGGGCTCGACCTGGAGGGAATAGCGCGACGTCGGGGTCAGGGGCATGGGACCCTCCCCCCCGGCCGGGCCGCCCATGCAGGCGGTCAGGGAGGCCGAGGCGACGGCGGCGACGAGAAGGGTGCGCAAGGCGGTGCGGATCATCAGCGGGCTCACTCGATCACATAGCCGACCGGGCCCTGCCAGCCGACGCCGGCGACGGCGGTCGGGGCGGGGCTGCCATAGGTCTGGTTCAGCTGGCCGAAGAAGGTGGTCTGGATGTCGGTGGCGATGCGCAGGCCGTCGGCGGGCGTCTGCATCCGGCCAGGCGAGGTCGGGGTGACGATATAGGGTTCGACGATCACGACCAGCTCGGTCTCTCCCGAAAGATAGTCGCGCGAGCGGAACAGCGAGCCCAGGATGCCGGTCGTCGTCCCGGGCAGGCCGTCGATGGCCTGGCGGGTCTGTTCCTGCAGCAGGCCGGCGATCATCATCGACCCGCCCGAGGGCAGTTCGACGGTGCTTTCGGTACGGCGGACCTGAAGGCCCTGAAGGGTCAGGGCGCCGACCGTGCCGGCCCCGAGCGTAAAGCCGCCCTGGCTGGTCAATTCGGAAACCTCGACCTTGATCTGCATCGAGATGCGGCCGCCGGTCAGGACGACCGGACGGAAGGCCAGGCTGATACCATAGGGCTTGTATTCGACGCTGACATTGCCCTGCTGGTCGCGGCCCGAGGGCACCGGGAACTCGCCGCCGGCCAGGAAGGTCGCGGCCTCGCCCGACACGGCGGTCAGGTTGGGCTCGGCCAGTGTGCGGACCAGACCGACCCGCTCGAACGCCTTGATGGTCGCATTGCCCTGGTTCAGGTCGCGGTCGCCGGGACCGGTGCCGGGCTGGGCGGTGTCCCAGTTTCCGGCGTCCTCGGGACCGTTGGCCACGAACGGGCACATGGTGCCGGCGACATAGCCTGCGCCGATGCAGGGGCGCTCAAGCTGATAGTTGCGGGTCGTGTCGATCGAGGATCCGGCCGAAATCCCGCCCAGCAGGGCCCCGTTGACTCCGAAGCTGGCCGCCTGACCGATCAGGAACTGGGCGTCGCCCAACTGACCCAGCACCGCCGAGGTGTTGAAGCCCAGCTGCTTGATGGCGTTTCTCTGAATCTCGACGACCCGGACCTTGAGCGTGACCTGGTCGCTCTCGGCGACGCTCATCATGTTCATGACCTTCTCGGGGGCCGAGACGAAGGCGCGGGCGATCTGGACGATCCGGTCCGCCTCGGCCGGGCTGGTCACCAGTCCGGTCAGGATGATGCTGTCGTTGACCGCCTCGGCGCGGGCCTGAGAACCTGGCGCGATCCGGTTGATGGTGTCCTGAAGCGCATAGACGCCCGCATCGACCCGGACCCGTAGCGACAGGATGGTCCTGCCAGCGGCATCGAGAAAGACTGCGTCGGTCTGGCCGGGCGCGACGCCGATCACGGTCACGCGACGCGGCGAATGGGTCAGGGCCTCGGCGATCGCCGGGTTGGAGATGATGACGTCATGGGCGTCGGCAGGCAGGTCCACCGCGAACGACGACCCGCGCGGCAGATTGACCAGCTGCGCCTCGCCACCCGCCGAAACGGTGCGCGCCGTCTGGGCCAGGGTCGTGGCGGGCATCAGCGACGATGCGCCGATCAGCAGGGCCGAGGCCGCCACGCCAATGCGGCGCAGCCAGGTCGGGCGCGGGTTGGATGTCATCGAACCTCTCACGGGATCACGACCGTTTCGGGAGCGCCGCCACGGAAGATGCGGACGGCGGAGGATTCACGCGGTGCCTGAACCCGGCCCGACGGTCCGGCGGTGTCTGCATAGGAGCGCAGCACCAGCGACAGCTCGCCCTCGGACTTGGCCAGGGCCAGGGCCTCTGAATCGGAGGGCCGCAGTTCCAGGGTGGCGGTGGCGCCGACGACCGATTGCTCGTCCTCGCCGGCGCGGGTGGTCTGGTCGATGGCCAGGACCTTGACGTTCTGCATCACCATCGAGGACCGGAATTTGGAGGCCTGGCTGGCACCGTCCAGGTTGGACAGGGTGGTCTGCTGGGTCAGCAGCACATCGACCCGGTCGCCGGGCAGGATGAAGCCACCGGCTGCCGTCTCGACCGAGACCTTGATGGCCATGGCCCGCATCCCGGGCTCCAGATAGGCGGCCAGGTATCCGCTGTCGCCGGCACGCACGATCTTGCGCGCCACGATGGGTTCACCGGCCAGGATGGGCTCGCGCACCACCGATCCGAAATAGTCGGCCTTGGCGCCGCCCGTGGCCATGTCGGTGGCGACGCGGGTGACCGAGGCGACGGCACCGGCGGGCTTGGCGGCTGCGCCTTCGAGCGCACCGGCGGCCGCTTCGGCCTGTCCGGCGGTCGGGGGAACGGGAATGGGGGTGGTGCCGTCGGTGATGAAGGCGGGGTTGACCTCGTCGACCGGCCATTCCTTCCAGGTCAGGTCGGCGTCTTCCAGCCGCTTGCCGGGATCCAGGTCGCGCGCTGCGACCAGCACCTTGGCCATCGGGCGAGCCGGAACGGCGGGGCCGGCCGTGGCCGTGGCGACAGGCTGTCCGCCCGAAGAGCCCATGGCGCGCACGACGAAGGCCAGGCCGATGGCCGCGACGGCGGCGATACAGATGACGGCGATCTTGGCGGGCTTCATGACGGTCTCCGGCAGGATGGGAGCGCGCGTGGAATCGGTTCCCCGGCCTCTGCCGTTAACGAGAATGAAGGCTGCGGGTTAACGCGCTCCTAAGCGGAGAAAGCCGTCAGTTTCCCGACGCGAACGTCGTGAGCAGCGCACTCGACGGGAAGGCCATCAGCACACCGACGGCGATGGCGACGCCGTAGGGGATATCGCCCTTGGGCTCGAGAAGGTGATGGACCCAGTCGGGGCCGCCGGCGACATAGGGCCGGACCTGGGTGCGGGCGAAGATCAGCGTCAGGCAGAACAGGCCGCCCGCCACCCCGGTCCACAGCATGAAGGCGCCCGAGCCGCTGAGACCCAGCCACAGACAGGCCGCGGCCATCAGCTTGGCGTCGCCGCCGCCGATGATCCGGGCCGCGAACAGTCCCATGCCGACGAACAGGGCGCAGGCGGCGATGCCGACATGGGTCAGAACGCTCATGGGGCTCAGTCCCACCATGAAGGCGGCCGGGAAGAAGCCCAGGATGAGCGCCGCCGAGATCCAGTTCGGGATCGTCATCGTCGTCAGGTCACGAATACCCGCCGCGATCGTCAGACCGGGCAGCAGGCTGAGCAGCAGTAGGGTGACGGTGTCCATGATCCACCTCTAACCTCGGTCCCGTTAAGACCCGGTTTCCGGGCCGGACAAGGCAAAGGGCCGAAGCGTTTCCGCTCCGGCCCCATCTTCAGCCCGCAGGCTGACTTCAAGACTTTACTGAACTGACGGGATCAGGCGCCGGTCATGCCGGTGGTGACGGCCTCGAACTTGGACGAGATCGTGGTGCCGAGGGTGGTCACGGCGGCGATGATGACGACGGCGATCAGGGCGGCGATCAGGCCGTACTCGATGGCGGT
>NZ_JAEMRD010000259.1 GCF_016463485.1 Brevundimonas sp. | reverse complement strand
GTGGAGCCGGCCGTGTTCGACAGGGCCTTGTAGCCGCCGGTGCCGGTCGAGTTGTCCAGCAGGTTCACGCCGTTGAACTTGGCGTTGGTGACGACGGTCGTGATCTGATCGCGGATCGCCTTGAAGTCTTCGTTCAGGGCGCTGCGAGCAGCGGTGGTCAGGGACTTGTCAGTCGCCGACAGGGCCTTTTCCTTCAGCTGGATGAGCAGATCGGAAACCGATTCACCCGCCGCGATGCTGACGTCGACGGCCGAAGAGCCGCGCGACAGGCTGTCCTTGACGGCACCAAGGGCAGTGACTTCCGAACGCTGGCCTTGGGCGATAGCCCAGACAGCGCCGTTGTCTTTTGCGGAGTTGACCTTCTTGCCGGTGTTGATGCGCGACTGGGTCGTGGCCAGTTCGGCATTCGTGGCTTGCAGGTTCTGGAGGGCGACGAGGGCGCCCGAGTTCGTGTTCACGCTGTTCAGCGCCATGACGAAAGTCCTTGTTTCAAGGTGTCCGACCGCCATTTTAGCCGTCGGGAGCATTTTGCTCGGAAAGACAGGCAGCAAGGGCCGCGCCACATCACGCCGATCGCCGCGACGGCGTGCCAGACCCCCGTTTCGTTGATTTCGTTACGGTACTTTGCCTTAACCACGCTTCGCGCCGGGCAAGATCTGCCGGGACAGACCGGGTCGCCCGGCAAGATCTGCCGATCGCCCGGCAAGTTCTGCCGCAAGGGCACCCGACTGGCAGGCCGTGCGGTTGAAACGGCCGGGTTCGAGGCGTCGACCGTTTCAACCGTTTCAACCGTTTCAACCGTTTCAACCGCCCGGTCCGGGCCGCCTCAGGGATAGCGGGATCGATCAAGCTCGAAATGCGGCCCGTCGCGCAGGCGGGGCCAGTCGCCGCCCCAGATGACGGGGACGTCCAGCGCCAGCGCCGCCGCCTTGAAGGCCCCGGCGATGCGCGGATAGAGCGGCCAGTCCCAGCGGACCCTTCCGTCCACCAAGGCGCAGACATCCACGGCATGGCCCGTCAGGTGGCGCGAGTTCAGGGTGCGGCTGGCACCCGCCCGGACCAGGGCGGCCTGACGCTCGGGACTGCGCAGGCCCTCGGTGACCATGAAGTCGACCGGGGTGCGGGCGATGGCGGCCTCGACCACCCGGACCAGATCGGGATGGACCCCGACCAGCCGATCCCGCGAACGGCGCGACAGTGCGCTCATGACCGGCCTCCCAGCCGCAGGCGCAGGTTGGCCATCAGCTCGATCAACTGCTGGGTGGTGGGCGCGACCAGATAGAGGATCAGCACAAGGGCCAGCAGCCCCATGATCCCGTCGGTGATCCGGGGCAGGGTCTGGGGCGTGGCGGTGCGCACAGCCGCCGCCAGCAGGGTCCACAGGGCCGTGCTGACCGCAAAGACATAGACGCGTCGCCACAGCCACCGCCCCTCGGCCAGGGGCGGGATGTCGGGTGCCTGAACGTGGGGATCGGGGGTAACCGGCACGGCGGTCTCGGAAATCAGGGGTTCGGTCATCGGTCATCCTCGAGATCGGGTTCGTTGAAGGGGCGGAGGTCGGACCGGGTGCCGGTCTGGTCCCGCAGTTCCCAGAGGCCGAGCCGGCGCGGGGCCTCGAAGACCTCGGCGTCCAGCAGTTCGACCTCCGGCTCGGTCGGGTCGCGGCCGTACGGAAGGGCGATCATCCGATGGCCACCAGTCGGAC
>NZ_JAEMRD010000166.1 GCF_016463485.1 Brevundimonas sp. | reverse complement strand
TCTTGGCTTTGGCGCCCGAGGCCGCGCGGCTGCGTGCGACCGGCTCGGCATCGGGACCGAAGGCATAGCGCAGGCCCAGGGTCACGGTGTGCGAGGAGTCGTAGTCACCTTCGAGCGTGCCCTGCGAGAAGGCCGCGACCGACGAGGTCGTGAAGAACTCGGCGTCGCCCGTCAGGTAGCGATAGGTCAGGTCGATGTTGGCGCGGTCCGAAACGGCCCAGGCCAGGCCCGCGATGGCTTGCGCCGCGAACTTGGTGGACGAATCGTCGGCCGCGAAACCGACCGTGCGGTTGTTGCGGTGACGGCCGATCAGGTCCGTGTTGACGTGGTTCACGCCGGCGCCCAGGCCGACGAAGGGACGGATGCCCCAGTATTCCCAGCCAAAGTCATAGATGACATTGGCCATCAGGGTCGTCGAGGTGATGTCGCCTTCCGGCGAGAAGCAGGGACCGGTGGCGGGCGTCAGGTTGCAGACGCCGTTCGGGCCGGTCGAGGCGCGAACCGTGCCGACATCGCCAGAGCGATAACCGCCTTCGAGTTCAACGCGCCAGTTCGGG
The DNA here is from genome assembly GCF_016463485.1 of Brevundimonas sp. Lineage (GTDB taxonomy): Bacteria > Pseudomonadota > Alphaproteobacteria > Caulobacterales > Caulobacteraceae > Brevundimonas. The sequence continues at coordinate 6,177 of NZ_JAEMRD010000166.1, read as the reverse complement.
TTGAACCGGTAACCCAGACGCCCGAAAGCGGCCCAGCCGTCGTTGACCTCGAATTGGAAGTTGTTGCCGGTGGTGGCCGATTCCATGACCATGTCGCGGTCCATGTGATGGTAGCCGGCGTCAACGGCACCGTACCAGCCGTCGGGCTCAGCCGCCGCCGCACCGGCTGCGAACAGCCCCGCAACAGCAACACTCGCGAGAAGTTTCAGCTTCATGGTCGTCCTCATACAAAGATAATGTCGATGGGCCTCGCTTGCCGCGAAGCACTCGACTGCCGGAACGGTGACCCGTGTGCAGGGTTCCGTACGTCTCCATATTTTGACCCTGAATGTGGCGACTGTGGCGCCGTTTCAACACATCCGGCGCTCTTGGCTTCCGTAACGGCGCGCGCTTAAACGCGATCCGCAGCTTCAAGGAGGATGACCATGGCAATCCGGTTCGACGGCAAGGTGGCGATCGTGACGGGCGCAGGCGGCGGCCTGGGCCGACAGCACGCCCTGGCGCTTGCAGCACGGGGGGCCAGGGTGGTCGTCAACGACCTTGGGGTCGCGCGCGACGGCGAAGGCTCATCCGCTACCCCGGCCCAGTCGGTCGTCGCCGAGATCGTCGCGGCGGGCGGCGAAGCCATCGCCAACGGGGCCTCCGTCACCGATTCGGTCGCGGTCCAGGCCATGGTCGACGAGGCCGTCGCGAAATGGGGCTCGGTCGACATCCTGGTCAACAACGCGGGCGTCCTGCGCGACAAGTCGTTCGCCAAGATGACGCTGGAGGATTTCCGCTTCGTCGTCGACGTCCACCTGATGGGGGCGGTCAACTGCACCAAGGCGGTCTGGGACGGGATGCGCGAGCGGAACTATGGCCGCATCGTCATGACCACCTCGTCCTCCGGCCTGTACGGCAACTTCGGCCAGGCCAACTACGGCGCGGCCAAGATGGCGCTGGTCGGGCTGATGCAGACCCTGTCGATCGAGGGGGCCAAGAACAACATCAAGGTCAACTGCCTGGCCCCGACCGCCCACACCCGCATGACCGAGGATCTGGGCGCCGCCCTGCCGCTCGAGGCGCTGGGGCCCGAACTGGTGTCGCCGGGCCTGCTGTACCTCGTCAGCGAGGACTCCCCCAGCCGGGTCATCCTGGCCGCCGGTGCCGGTGGGTTCGAGCGGGCCTATGTGACGATCACCCAGGGCGACTATGCGACGGGCCCGGATGCGGTCGAGCAGATCGCCGATCGCTTTGACGCCATCTCGGACCGCGCTGGTGAGATCGTGCCCGAGATGGGGGCAGCTCAAGGCATGATCGAACTGACCAAGGCGCAGAAATATCATGGCGGTTGACGCCGTCGCGCCTGCGCTCGGCTCACTCTGCCTCGAGACTTGAAACGGATGCCGACTTGCGTTGACGCCACGGCAGGTGCGTAGGTTCGATACGAAAGCGCGCGATCCCGGACACAGAAGCCGGACGCGAAGAGGAAACCGGCGCTCAAGCAGTGAGGCTCCGCGAGCCGAACGGTAGCGCCCTAGAACAAGGATGCATCGCTGATGCGTGAAGCCGTCATCGTCTCGACCGCCCGGACCCCCATCGGCCGCGCCTATCGTGGGGCCTTCAACGACACCGCGCCCCAGCAGCTAGGGGCCCATGCGGTCAGACACGCCGTCGCCCGCGCCGGTGTCGATCCGGCTGAGATCGAGGACGTCGTCATGGGCGCGGCCCTGCAACAGGGCGGCACCGGCACCAATGTCGCCCGCCAGGTCGCCCTGGCCGCCGGATTGCCGGCTTCGGTTCCGGGCATGAGCCTGGACCGCCAGTGCGCCTCGGGCCTGATGGGGATCGCCACGGCGGCCAAACAGGTGGTCTTCGACCAGATGAAGATGGCGGTCGGCGGCGGGCTGGAGTCTATCTCCCTGGTCCAGAACCAGCACATGAACCTGTACCGGATGAAGGACGAGGACCTGCTGAAGGTCTCGCCGCACATCTATATGTCGATGCTGGAAACGGCCGAGATCGTGTCGCGCCGCTATGGCATCAGCCGGGATCGCCAGGACGAATACGCCCTGCGCTCGCAACAGCGCACGGCGGCAGCGCAAGAGGCCGGGCGGTTCGACGCCGAGATCGTACCGATGACCACCACCATGCAGGTCATGGACAAGGCGACGGGCCAGGCCTCGGCCAAGGAAGTCACCCTGTCGAAGGACGAGGGCAACCGCGCCGACACGACGCTGGAAGGGCTGAAGTCGCTGAAGACCGTCTTCGGCGGCGGCGAGGAAATCCAGCAAGGCGAATACATAACGGCCGGCAATGCGTCCCAGCTGTCGGACGGGGCCTCGGCCTGTGTGGTCATGGAGGCGGGGGAGGCCGTGAAGCGGGCGCTGCAGCCGCTCGGGGCCTATCGCGGCATGGCCGTCGCCGGCTGCGAGCCTGACGAGATGGGGATCGGCCCGATCTATGCCGTGCCGATCCTGCTGCGCCGTCACGGCCTGACCGTCGACGACATCGGCATCTGGGAACTGAACGAGGCCTTTGCCGCCCAGGTGCTGCATTGCCAAGACGTGCTGGGCATCCCCGATGACCGGCTGAACGTCTCGGGCGGTGCCATCTCGATCGGCCACCCCTACGGCATGTCGGGCGCCCGGATGACCGGCCACGTCCTGCTCGAGGGCAAACGGCGCGGTGCCAAGTACGGCGTCGTTACCATGTGCATCGGCGGCGGCATGGGCGCGGCGGGGCTGTTCGAGATCTACTAACTCTCCTCCCTGTCGCGGAGCGATGGGGAGGTGGATCCGAAGCCCGCTTGGGCGAGGAGACGGAGGGGCTGTTCGCTCCAGACACTGCACGTGCTGCGCGAGCCCCTCCACCACTTCGTGGTCCCCCTCCCCATCGCCAAGCGGCGATGGGGAGGAGAGGGTTCTACGCCGCGTCCGCTCTCTGGTCGTGATGGAACAGGCCGCCGCCGTTGCCGGAGATGCCGACGGACTTCAGGTCGCCGACGAAATCGTCTCGCCAGATCGACACGTCGGTGTCGCGCACCACCTTCATCAGGGCGCGCCATTTCCGGATGCGTTCCTCCAGCGGCATCAGCAGGGCGCGCTTGATGGCGTCGGCGATTTCTTCCCGGCTGAACGGATTGACCAGCAGGGCCTCGCCCATCTGTTCGGCCGCCCCCGCGAAGCGTGACAGGACCAGGACGCCCGGATCCTCGGGGTTCTGGGCCGCGACATATTCCTTGGCCACCAGGTTCATGCCGTCACGCAGCGGCGTCACCAGACCGACGCGTGACGCGCGATAAATGCCCGCCAGCTGATCGCGGCGGTAGCTGCGGTTCAGGTAGCGGATCGGTTGCCAGTCCATGTCGGCGAACTCGCCGTTGATCCGCCCGGCCAGGGCGTCCAACCGCGCCCGGATGTCCTGGTAGGTGTCGACATCGTCGCGACTGATCGGCGTGACCTGGACCAGGAAGACGTCGCCGCGCATCCCGGGATTGTCGTGCAGGAACTGCTCATAGCCGAGCATCCGTTCCTCCAGCCCCTTGGAATAGTCGAGCCGGTCCACCCCGACCATCATCGAGCGGAAGGCAGACGAGGCCGCCATCCGGTCGTAGGTCCGATTGCCCTGGGGCGAGTTTCTGGCGGCGATGAAGGCGTCCACGTCGATGCCGATGGGATAGACGCCTGCCTGGACGGTGCGGCCGAAACACTCCAGCCCGCCGTCGCCGACCAGCTCGCCCCGCGCCTCGGACACCACATAGTCGCGGAAGAGGTCCAGCCATTCCTGGGTCTGAAAGCCGATCAGGTCATAGGCAAACAGGCTTTCCACCAGCCGTCGGTGGTGCGGCAGGGTCACCAGCAGCTGACGCGCCGGCCAGGGGGTGTGCAAGAAGAAGCCGATGCGGTTGGTCACGCCCAGTCGCCTGAGGTCCCGGGCGATGGGGATCAGGTGGTAGTCGTGGATCCAGATGATGTCGTCCGGCTGGATCTGGGGCCGCAGGACCTCGGCGAACCGGGCGTTCACCCGCTCATAGCCCTCGCCGTACGACCGCTCGTAGGCCGTCAGGTCGACCCGGTGGTGGAACAGGGGCCACAGGGTCTTGTTGGCGTATCCATTATAGTATTCGTCGACATCCTGGGCCTCCAGGTCGACCAGGGCGACTGTGACGCCCGCCCGGTCTTCCCATTTGATGTCGCCGGTGAAGTGATCGACGGTCTCGCCCGACCAGCCGAACCACAGGCCGTCGTATTTGCGCAGGGCAGCGGACAGGGCCATGGCAAGGCCACCGGCCGAACCGGCGGCGGGGTCGGCGGGGGCCGACACCCGGTTCGAGACAACGATAAGTCGAGACATGCGCCTATAACGCCAAGCTCGGCGATTGGATCACGCCGATGAACCGGACGTGAACCGATTGTGCGTCAGCGGACATCGGTCCACGATCGGCTGAGCTCGATGGCGCAGTTGATGATGCCCACCAGCGAATAGGTCTGGGGGTAATTGCCCCACAGTTCGTCGTCGCCCAGCGAGATATCCTCGGACAGAAGGCCGGCGTTGGTCCGGCGCGACAACATCTGTTCGAAGATCTCGCGCGCCTCTTCGCTGCGTCCGTTCTGATGCAGGGCCTCGATGAACCAGAAGGTGCAGAAGTTGAAGGCCGTCTCGGGCTCGCCGAAGTCGTCGGGGATCACATAGCGGAACAGATAGGGGCCCTTCTTCAGATCCCGCTCGATGGCCTCGAAGGTGGCGACCTGGCGCGGATCGTCCGGCGTCAGGAAGCCCAGGTCGACCAGTTGCAGCAGGGAGGCGTCCAGCTCGTCCCCGCCGAAGGAGGCACCGAAGCGGCCCTCTGCGGGGATGAAGGTCTCTTTCTCTACCCGCTCGTGGATAATCCGGGCGCGGTCGGCCCAGAAGGCGGCGCGCTCGGCTAGACCCAGGTGATCGGCGGCCTTGGCCAGACGGTCGCAGGCGGCCCAGCACATCACCGACGAATAGGTGTGGACCCGGGCGATGGTGCGGAACTCCCACAGGCCCGCGTCGACCTGATCGTGCATGGCGAAGGCCCGTTCCCCGACATTTTCCAGCGCATAGAAGTCGTCGATCGTGCCGGGGCGCAGCAGTCGGGTGTCGTAGAAGCTCTGCACCAGCGGCAGGACGATCTGGCCGTAGACATCGTGCTGGAGGTGTTCGCGGGCCTGATTGCCGACGCGGACTGGCTCCATGCCGCGATAGCCGGCGACGGAGGTCACGATCCGCTCGTCGATGTCCTCTTCCAATCCGACACCATAGACGGGCTGGACATGCCCCCCGGCCGACTGGTCGACCAGGTTCCTCAGATAGACGAGGTAGTTCTCGAGGATGTCCACCGCGCCCAGCCGGTTCAGGGCGCGGACCGTATAATAGGCGTCGCGGACCCAGCAGTAGCGATAATCCCAGTTGCGCCCGCTTTCCGGGAACTCGGGCACCGAGGTGGTCATGGCCGCCACGATGGCGCCGGTCTCCTCATAGACGCAGAGCTTGAGCGTGATCGCGGCGCGGATCACCGCGTCCTGATAGTCCAGCGGGATGTAAAGGGTGCGGACCCAGTCCTTCCAGTAGGCGATCGTCCGGTCCAGCGTCGCGGAAACACCCGGCCCGACCTCCTGGTCATAGCCCTCGTCCGGCCCGAGGAAGAAGGCCAGCGGCTGCTCCAGCCGGAAGGTGCGCTCCTCCAGCACATGCGAGACCGGGCAGTCGGTGGTCAGCCGCAAGGTGATGTCGCTGCACAGGTAGCGGATGTGATTCGAGCCCGAGGTGACCTCGGCACGGCGCGCGCCCCAGTCGGCCGAGGGGCGCAGGCGGACGGTGATGCGCGGCGCACCGGCCAGCGGGCGGATGATCCGGCTGAAGGCCAGGGGGCGGTAGGTCCGCGCATGCTTCATGTGGCGGGGGGCGAAATCGATGATTTCCACGGAGGCGCCGTCCCCGGCGGTCAGGACCGTCCTGAGCACCGGGGTGTTCCGGACATAGGCCTGGGTGACATCCTTCAGCCCTTCCAGCTCTACCGACCAGAAGCCGTGCTCGGGGGCCTCGCCGTTCATCAGGGCCGAAAAGACCGGGTCGCCGTCGATACGCGGGGCGCAGGCCCAGACGAACCGACCCTGACGATCGATCAGGGCGCTGATCGAACAGTTGCCGATGGGGGCGAGGTCGAGGTTG
>NZ_JAEMRD010000165.1 GCF_016463485.1 Brevundimonas sp. | reverse complement strand
CGGAAGCCTGACGGGCACCCGAGGCCGTGCGGTTCACCGTGGCGGTGATCTCGTCCAGAGCGGCAGCGGTCTCTTCCAGAGACGCGGCCTGTTGCTCGGTACGACGCGACAGGTCGTCGGCGGCCTGGCTGATCTCGCCCGAACCGGAACGGATGGCCGAGACATTGGTGACCACCACGGCCATCGTGTCCTGAAGCTGGGCCACGGCGGTATTGAAGTCTTCCTTCAGTTGGGCGGACTTGGGTGCCACTTCGGCGGTGAAGCGATGGGTCAGGTCGCCATTGGCGATGGCGGACAGCCCTTCCGCCAGGGCGCTGATGGCAATGGCGTCTTCGCGTGCCGTACGGGCCTTGTCGGCCTCGTTGGCGGCGCGATCGGCGTCGGACTGACCACGGTCCGAAGCGGCCTGGGCCTCGATGCGGATCTTCTCGAGGGCGGCGTCGCGGAAGGCCAGGATGGCCACGCCCATCTGACCGAACTCGTCCTTGCGGGCGGCTTCGGGCACCTCGATCGCGTTGTCGCCGGCCATCAGCTTGCGCATGTGCCCGGTCATTCTCAGCACCGGACTGGCGATGCCCTGGGACAGGACCCAGCTGGCACCCAGCGCGATCAGCAGGGTGAGCGCCAGGCCGACCAGAAGGGCGATCCGGGCCGTATTGGTGGCGGCGACCTGGGCATTCCGCGCGACTTCCAGTGCGGCCATGTTCTGGGTGTTCAGGGCGTCCAGACCCTCCTCGACGACATTGGTGTAGTTGTCGGCGGTACCGTTCTGACCGACCATCGCGACGGCCTGGGCATGGGTCGCCGGATTGGCGGCCAGAGCAACACCGGCCGTGACGACGTTCTCGAACCAGGCGTCCCCACCTTCTTCGATCACGTCCGCCAGACGGTCGGCTTCAGCACCGCCGTCCCTGCGCAGGGCCTCAAGCCCGGCCTTGAAGTCTGCGCGATGGGAATCAAGCCGATCCAGGTAGTACCGGTCGCCGGAAACCAGGAAGCCGCGATAGCTGTTCTCCTGGCGCGCCATCTTGAACTCGATGGTCGCCGTGTCGCGCACGATCGCGTTGGTCGAACTTCGCATCTCGCCGGCCTTTGACAGGGCCTGAAGGCTGAAGAAGATGGTGGCACCCATGGCCCCGATCGCCAGAAGGACGACGGCGAAGGCGAGGATCAGTTTCTTGCCGATCGGGACATTGCTCAGGTGCATCGCGGGTTCCTGGTCGAGAGACGCTAACGGGACGGGAAAATCAGGACGGGATCAGAGAGACAGGGTCAGGGCGGCAACCAGCCGACCTTCGTAGCTTTCGCCGAAGCGGTGGCCGTCGGTGTCGTACCAGCGCAGGTCGAGAGACAGATCGTGGGGCAGTTTGCGCTTCACGCCGACGTTCCAGGCCGTGTATTCGGTGCCGCCGTCAGCGGTGCGATCGGCGATGGCTGCGGTTGCCCGGGTGTTGGCGTCCAGGGCGACGCCACCCTGCAACTCGATCCACCAGGCCTCCTGCGTCGCCGCAAAGCCGTCGGCGGTGTAGTTGACGCGGAACCGGGTCGAGACGGGTCCGATCTTGCGCGACAGATCGGCCTGGTACTCGGTGTAGTTGGCATCGACGCCGCGGCGGGTGCCCGGCAGGTCGCGGTTGATGACCGCAAAATCCAGTCCGGTGCCGGCGACGGTCGTGCGATAGCCGACCGTGGTCAGGATTTCGGCGTCCGACCCTTGCGACAGTTCGGCGGTCGCACCGAACAGGCTGGCGTAGAAGCCGCTGTGGGTGACTTCGACCGAGCCGGAGACGCTGGGCTCCTCGTTACTCTTGCCGAGGCCCTTGCCCATGTACTGGCTGGCGACACCCAACTGGAACGAGAACGGGTCGCTGGCCTGTGCGTCACAGGCGACGGTGGCAGCGCCGAAGGCCATCATGAGGCCGGCGAGTCGGATCACATTGTTCGTCATGGGGTTCATTTTGCAGAGAGCCGTTCTGGCCCGATTTCGCCGTTAAGGTTGACGACAGAGCGAATATTCTTCGTGAACCGCTACCTACGTAAGAATACTTAACGCAGCGTCGCGCGAGGGATTCCGGACCGCGCGATCGGCCTGTCGCCAAGGCTCGGTATCCTTTGGATAGGTCGGTGCCGACGTCCCGGACGCTATCTGCAACTGTTGCGGTATCCGCAACAGTCAGAGTCAGACAACTAAACGGTGTTCAGTTGTCTTGCCGGCAAGGCAAATGCTGTCTCGCATACCGTTGCAATGCCGACGCCCGCAGACCCAAATTTTCGCGACATTGATTGGCTATTTACCCGGATTTGTCCGGCTGATAGCTTCCGGTCAGGCCAGAATGCCTGAAATCGACCGCCAGAGTTCGACGGCTTGCTTATGACGGCCACGGAAAAGTCATCGTTGATGACGCGATTGGGTGGGGTCTCCACCTTCGCCTCTCGGGGGGCGAACGGCTATATCCTGGCGGTGGTGGCCGTCGGTGCGGCCCTGCTCGCACGCCTGGGGCTGGAGGCGTTCGGGAAGTTCTATTACCTGCCGCTGATCCCGGCCGTCATGCTTCCGGCGCTGCTGGCGTCGCGTGGCGCGACGGCCCTGGCCATCGTCCTGTCGATCGCGGCCAATGTCGCCCTGGTGCCGCGTGAAAGCGTCGTCGACGGTGCCGTCAATGCCGTGCTCTTCGCCTGCGTCGGCCTGGCGATCGGCGAGTTCGGACGGATCGGACGCGCCGCGAGGGCCAACGCCCGGGCCCTGACGGCACGGCTCTCCACCCGCGACGCCACCATAAGCGCCATGCTGGCGTCCGCTGCGGTCGTCAGCCTCGACCGCCGATCGAAAATCCTGTCGATGAGCGAACCGGCCTGTGCGTTGTTCGGGGTTCGCCAGCCGGATGTTCTGGGCCAGCCGTTCGGTGATTTCGTCGAGTCCTTCGACAGCGCCGCAGATCGTACCGCCGGTGCCGAAGACCTCTATTGGCTGGGTCGGCGGCGCGACGGTGATGTCTTTCCCGTCGGGATCCACAGGGCGTCGATCGAGACTCCCGACGGCCCGCCGAACACCATCCTTACACTCACGGATCTCAGTCGGTGGCGTTCAGCCGAGGCGCGCAATCAGGAACTCAGGGAGCAGCTGAACCAGGTCTGGCGGCTGAACTCCCTGGGCGAGATCGCCGCGACCCTGTCCCACGAACTCAACCAGCCGCTGACGGCCGCCGCCAGCTATCTGCAGGCGACCCAGGCTGATCTGGGTCGCGCCGGCGTCTTCGCCGACAGCGCCAGCCGCACCGTCGAACTGGCCAAGAACCAGGTCCTGAGAGCCGGCGACATCATCCGCAGGGCGCGCAACCTGCTGGCCGGGGATGAGCGCCGGCTGGATCCGCACAGGGTTTCCTCGATGATCGACGATCTCGCACCGATCCTCCAGCTTCTCGGCCCTGCCGCCGGTGCCCATCTCCGGATCGCCGTCGAGGATCAGGCGGACTGGGTCCTGGCCGACCGGATCCAATTCCAGCAGGCAATCGTGAACCTGGTTCGGAACGCGATCGAGGCCGTCGCCGAACGCCCGAGACGCGAGGTCGCCATCCTGGGCCAGGCGATTTCCACGACCGAGTATCGCATCCGGGTCGAAGACAGCGGCCCCGGCATCGCGCCCGACCAGATCGGCCGGATCTTCAGGCCCCTGATGACGACCAAGGCAGGCGGCATGGGTCTGGGTCTGTCGGTCACGCGCACGATCGTCGAGCGCCACGGCGGCGTTCTGGGCGTCCAGACCAGCGATCTTGGCGGAGCCGCGTTCGCGTTCAGCCTGCAGCGCCTGTCGGAGCCTCTGCCATGACGACGTCCGTATTCGTGATCGAAGACGATTTCGCCGTCCGCGATTCTCTTGTGACCCTGCTTCGCGCCGAGGGCCTGCGCGCCCGGGGATTCGCCAGCGGCGTCGACTTCTTCGACAATCTGCCTGCCGACAGGGTCGCCTGTGTGGTCACCGACCTGCACATGCCGGGCATGGACGGAACCGAGGTCGTGAAGCGGATCACGGCCCTGCACGGAGAAGCCTGGCCCATCATCGTCATCACGGGCCACGGCGATATTTCCCTGGCCGTCGACCTGATGAAGGCCGGCGTCACCGATTTCATCGAAAAGCCGTTCGAGCCCCAGCGGTTGATCGAGACCTTGAAGGGCTGCGTCAACCGGGTGCATCAGGTCGGCGCGGACATCGACAAGCGGGCCGTGATCGAACAGCGACTGGCGCAGCTGACAGTGCGCGAGCGGCAGGTCTTCGATCAGCTCGTCGAGGGCCTGTCCAACAAGGAAATCGCCGCCAGTCTGACGATCAGCCCCCGCACGGTCGAAATCTTTCGCGCCAAGGTGATGTCCAAGATGGAGGCGCCGAACCTGTCGGCCCTGGTCCGGATGAGCCTTGGCCAGACCTGAGGCGGGTCGCCGGACTTCGCAGGCGCTGGAGCGGGCGGCGGGATTCGAACACGCACGAAAAGATCGGAAGCCAGGGCCAGTGAGCGATTTCTGTCTTCCAGTCGCAAAACCGGATCTAGACCTCAGGCACTCGCCAACCATTTGCTCTGTCGTGCCATTGCGCCACTACTCCCGGTGATCGGGCGCGTATCCGGGGGTCGGGGTCAGCGGTATGGCAGCGGCCAGGATGGCCACCGCGCCCAACCAACTCGCCACGATCTTGATCGCAAGCCCGATCCTGGTTTTGCGGACCCACAAGGCAGGCACCACTAACAGGATCCACGGCAGTGCGATGGCCAGGTCCGTCGATCGGCCAGCCACCGAAAGCACAGCGCCTGCCCAGACGCCGGCGTTGGCGGCCAGGACGACGGGCCAGGCGAATCCCGGCCCCCCCCGAATGTGGATGGAGGCCGCCATGACGACGATGCTGGCCCAGCATCCGAAAAATGCAGCCTCCTCCCAGCGAACCGGAATGCCGACGGCGAAGACGACCAGGGCAAAGATGACAAGCGCAAGTGCTGCGGGGGCCAGCGCCTTTCGCGACGCGTAGGCCAGCAGGAGTCCCAGGGCGGCGCAGAGAAGGGCCGCAGGGAGCGCACCGTCCCGCATCAGGCGACGGCCCGGAACAGGAACCACAGACCGGCCGCTGCGATCAGACCGCCCAGAACGCGGAGCACGGCCAATCCACCGAACCGGAGCGCGCCGTAACCGATGATGATCCCGACGATGTGCAGCAGGCCGGTCGAAGCCACGAACCCGAGACTGTAGCCGGTGGGGTCGGCGGCTGACGGCAGCTCCTGGCCATGGGCAAAGCCATGAAACAGCGCAAAGACCGCAACCAGGACGATCGCGATCCAGTCGGCGGGTTTCCAGCTGAAGGCAATCGCCGATCCAAGAACCAGAACCGAGAGGCCGATGCCGAGTTCGACGGGCGGCATCGGGAAGCCCAGTATTCCCAGAACGCCGCCCACGGCCATCATGAGCGGAAACACGACCGGCAAGGCGATCACCAGGGGCCGGCCCAGGATCGCGCCCCACAGGCCGACGGCAACCATGGCCAGCATGTGATCGGGGCCATTGAGCGGGTGCAGGAAGCCTGAGATGAAACCGCCGGCCAGGCCGGTTCCATCGTGTGCCGAGGCTGTACCCGCGGTCAGGGCGACGATCACGACGGCCAGGGCGACGGGCACAGTCTTCTCGGTCGACCACAAGGACCAACAGGCCGATCGGGATGTTGTTTTGAAAGTCAAACCGCGTCCTTTTCCAACGTTGGATCGTACATTCGCAGAAGGCACGAAGGCTGCCTTCATCACATACGTCTGGCCGTTGGCCGCAGATGTCATGACGTTAGCGAAATGGAGGCGTGTCTTGCGCAAAATCTGGCTCGGCGTGCTCGTCGCCTCTTTCGCCCTACCAGCGACCGCTCATGACTTCTGGGTGCAGCCCGACCCTTTCTGGGTCGCGGCGGGTCGTCCGGCGTCCGTCAGCCTGTGGGTCGGTCACGGGGTGAACCGGGAGCTGTGGGACGCCGATATCGCCAAGGTCACCATCCTGCGCAGCGTCGGTCCCAACGGCACCACCAATCAGCAGGGCTCCATCCGTCAGGGTGGGGTGGGACGGATGACCTTCACCACCCCCGGCACCCATGTCATCACCCTGGAGACGGGACATACGCCCAGCGAACTCCCCTCGATCCGATTCAACGACTACGTCGAAACCGAAGGGCTGACGCTGATACGGGCGCAGCGCCAGCGTTCGCGTCAGAGCGATGCTCCGGGGCGGGAAATCTACAGCCGACGCGCGAAAGCGTTGATCAGGGTTGGAGCCGGACCTGGTTCGGAGGCCCCCTATGTAACCCAGCCTATGGGTTTGCGGCTTGAACTGGTGCCGGTTCAGAACCCCTACACGGCTGCAGCCGGGCAGCCTCTCGGTTTTCAGGTTCTGTATGAAGGGCGACCTTTGCCCGGGGCCTTGGTGAAACTCGTCAATCTGGCTGCGGACGAACGCCCTGTCGCGACCCGGATCAGCGACCGTCGCGGCAACGTCAGTTTTTCGATCCCGCGGTCGGGCGACTGGCAGTTGAACGTGGTCTGGGGCGAGCCGTTGAGCGGCAATCCGGCCGCCGATTTCGACACCACCTTCTCGAGCCTGACCTTTGGTTTCGACGCTCCGCCGGCGAGCTGAGGGGCGTTCAATAGACTCCGTCGATCTCGGCGGGCAGTCGTGGACCCGGGGGATAGGCCAGCAGGCTCCAGCCGCGTGTGGGGACGGTCTCTTCGGTCC
>NZ_JAEMRD010000258.1 GCF_016463485.1 Brevundimonas sp. | reverse complement strand
ACGCCGCCCAGAAGATCGTCGCGGCGGTCGGCTAAATCATGAGAGGCTTTCGCGGCCTTGTGACGGCGGCGCTGCTTGCAGCGTCGCCGTTTCTCGTTGCGGCCCAGGCCGCGCCGGGCCCCGCTCCCACCGACGTAATCGCCACCCTCAACACCGTCTGCGTTGCGGCCGGAGGCGACCCGGCGAGGGCGGCGGCGCTGGCGGCGGAGGCGGGGTATTCGCCGGTGCCGGAGACCATGGTGCCGCGGATGCGCAACGCCACGGAACGCGCCGGCTTCATGCGATCGAACGCGACCGACATCACCTTCGTGATGACCGGCCGGATGACGCGTCGGGTCGGCCGCGATACCGTGGTTCTGGATTTCTGCGGCGTCAGCGCCCGGCCCACCGACCACCGCGCCCTCGATTCGACCCTGAGGCGGATGATGAACTTCGCCCCCATACGTGCCGCAGGTCTGGAGGCCTATGCCTGGCTGCAGACGCCCGAGGGGCGCGCGCCGAGCCGCAGCCTGTCGGACGCCCAGTTCGTCGCCATGGCCGCGACCGGCCAGATGCGGCTGGTGGCGCTGGATCGCTCGGGGCCGGGCTCGACCCTGATCTATTTCCGGCCCCATCTTGACTGAACCGGCCTCGACTAGATCGACAACACAGGCTATGTGCTACACATAACCCGTGTAGACCTCATGACCCGCAATCTGACCCTCGCCATCGACGACGACCTGCTCGACAAGGTGCGGGTGCTGGCGGCCATGAAGCGGACCAGCGTGAACGAGATGGTGCGTGGGTTTCTGGCACGCCTGGTCGAGCAGGAGACGTCCAAGGACGAAGCACGCGAGGCGCTGCTGAAGTTGATCGACGAGTCCAAGGGCAGGATGGGTGACTGGCGCCCCAGCCGCGAAGAGACCTATAGCGGGGAACCTCGGTTTGATCGCGAGTTCTGAGGTTTTCCTCGACACCAACATCTTGCTTTATGCTGCCCTCGGTCGCGAACACGCAGGTCATCGCTGGGAGAGGGCGCGCGAGATCGTGCTGACCGAGGACTACTGCACGTCGAGTCAAGTGCTGGCCGAGTTCTACAACAACGCCACCCGAAAGGGCGCAATGCCCCTGACATCGGACAAGGCCCGCGAATGGGTCCGCATCGTCGCGATGAAGCCCTGCCAGCCGGTGACGCCCGAAGTCGTCCTGGCCGGCATCGACCACGCCCGCCGGTATCAGCTGTCCTACTGGGACGGGGCGATCATCGCCGCCGCTGAACGGCTGGGTGCCAAGGTGCTCTATTCCGAAGATCTCAATCACGGTCAGACCTACGGGTCGGTCCGCGTCGAAAACCCCTTTCTCTCCACCTGAACAAAGAAGCGAACCGCCATGTCCATTCTCGTCGACAAGAACACCAAGATCATCGTCCAGGGCCTGACCGGCAAGACGGGCGGTTTCCACACCGAACAGGCGTTGGCCTATCACGGCACCCAGATGGTCGCGGGCGTCCACCCGACCAAGGGCGGCACGAACTGGACCGGATCGCACGGCGAAAGCCTGCCGATCTATGCCTCGGTCGCCGAGGCCAAGGAGGCCACGGGTGCCGATGCCTCGGTGATCTACGTCCCGCCGTCGGGCGCCGCCGCCGCCATCATCGAGGCGATCGACGCCGAGATCCCCTTCATCACCTGCATCACCGAAGGCATCCCGGTGCTGGACATGGTCAAGGTCA
>NZ_JAEMRD010000164.1 GCF_016463485.1 Brevundimonas sp. | reverse complement strand
ATTTCCGCAACGGTCAGACCCAGGTTGTGGGTCACGACCACGGCGCCGGCGTCGGCGAAGACGCCCTTGAGCGTCTCGATCGACTCGGCCTTTTGTGCGCGGTCCATTGCGGTCTCCAGTCTTGGGTTGCCGCCCGGGCTTATTCCCGAACGACGTCGTGGCTGTCGCGCGCCGCAAGGATGCGGAACGCCTGGCCGGGTAGCGATGTCCGAAGGATGCGACTGAGGCTGTCATCCCGACGTGCGGGCCGACGGCGATCCAGTGTCGCTTCCCCATCTCCCCACGGCGTCAGAGGGCTCTCTGACATTTACGGCCTGGGTGACCCCCAGACCCCGAAGTTCTCGGACAGGTCCGCAAAGACCGAAGCCTTGGCGGGAAGGCGCGCTGTATACACGCTGCGAACGGGAAAGCAACCGCTCAGGCGGCGGCGATGTCCGTCTGTAAAAAGTCGTCGCCCTTGTAGAGCAGCGGAACGCCCAGCGACCGGGCGCAGGCGTAGGTGAAACAGTCGCCCATGTTCAGCGCCGCCGGATGACGTCCCTTACCGAAGCGGTCGAAGGCGTCGAGGGCGAAGCGAGACTCCGTTTCGCCGATGGAGATTGTGGCAATGCTGGCATCGGCGAGAAACGTCTCGACATCGTGTCTGGCGACGGTGACCGTGATCCCCTCCTCACGAACGAGGGCTCTCGCCGTTTCCCAGATGGCCACGGCCGAGGTGAAGGCGCGATCCGAACCTCCTATCACCCTCTCCATGCGATCACGCTCGGGTTCGGCCAGCAGGATGGCGCAAAGCGCCGAAGCGTCCACGAACATCAGTCTTCGTACATTTCGTCGAAAAAGGCCTTGTCGGCCTTGAGCCCTGTTCGGGGACGGCCAGAGACGCGATCGGATGTCGCCCGCATCTTCTTCAGCCTTTCAGCAATTTCATCCTCGTCTCGCTTCAACGCGTCTTCAACCGCCTTGTGAACTGCGTCGGTCACCCCAACGCGATGGCGCGTCGCGTACCTGCGGACGATCTCGTCGGTCTCCTTTCGTCTGACGTGAAACGCCATATTCGCTCTCCTGGATAGCCAGAACATACCATCGGCTAGCCGCGCCCTCAATTCATGCCCACCGAACCCCGATTGACGTAGCGGCCAAGCTTGTGGATTACAGAACCGTAATCACTGCACGGCCGCGTCGGGGGACGCCTGCTTTTCATGGTCGATCCGAACTCCGAACAATCGGCGTTGCTGCGGCGCGCGGGCGAGGCTCTGGCGCGTCTGGACGCGGTCGGTGCGCTCGGGCTGATCGACCAGGCGGACGCTTACGGCGTGACCCACAACGGCATTCTGAACCGGTCGGTGGCGATGCGGTTGAAGGGGGATTTCCACGGGTCGCTGGTGCAGATCGACCGCGCCCTGGCGATCCAGCCCTATGACTTCATCGCCCTGCTGGCCAAGGGGGCGCTGCTGGAAAAGATCGGCCAGGCCCGCGCGGCCGTCCCCGTCTATCGCAACGCGCTGAAGATCGCCCCGCCCCGCGATCGGTGCCCCCCTGCCCTGCTGGCCCAGATCGACTATGCCTCGACCCTGATCCATCGTGAGGCCGAAACCCTGCGAGACCATATGCGGGCCGAGGTCGAGGCCCTGAGAGCGAGCGTCGATCCCGCAATCCTGGACCGGTTCGACGAGGGGCTGGAGATCTATGCGGGACTGAAGCCGGCGCCCAAGCAGGAGCCGCTGCTGCTCAACTACCCGCGCCTGCCGGCCATCCCCTTCTATGATCGGGCGCTGTTTCCCTGGCTGGAAACGCTGGAGGCGGCGACGCCGATGATCCAGGGCGAGCTTGAGGCCCTCATCGCGGGGGGCATGGAGGGATTCGCCCCCTATATCGCCTATCCGCCCGAGGTTCCGGTCAACCAGTGGGGCGAGTTGAACCATTCAGACAGGTGGTCGTCGCTGTTCCTGTACAAGGACGGCGAGCGTCAGCAGGCGGTCTGTGATCGCTGTCCCGGCACGGCGGCCCTGCTGGACAGTCTGCCCATGGCGGACCAGCCCGGGTTCGCGCCCACGGCCGTGTTCTCGGCCCTGCAACCCCACACCCACATCCCGCCGCATACGGGGTCGGCCAACGTGCGGCTGCTTTGCCACCTGCCGCTGATCCTGCCGGGACCGGCGCGGTTCCGTGTCGGCAATACGACCCGCGACTGGAAGATCGGCCAGGCCTGGGTGTTCGACGACACCATCGAGCATGAAGCGTGGAACGACGCGGATCAGCTACGGGTCATCCTGATCTTCGACATCTGGAACCCCTTCCTGGCCGAGGGCGAGAAGGCGATGATCACGGCGATGATGCAGGCCCAGCGCAAATTCATGACCGGCGGCTGAGACTCCGCTTCAGTCAGCCGGGGGCTGGAAGGCAACGATCAGTCGGGCCAGATCGGGTTCGTGGACGGCGGCGGCGGCTTCGTCGCGGGTCATCCAGCGCCGCTCGCGCTCGGTGGATTCCGGCCACACCCCCAGCTGGATCAACACCTTCAACGGATAGACGGCGACAACGCACAGCCGGTCCTGGCCGCTTTTCAGACGCTTGGCATAGCGAAAGGCACCGACGGCCGTGGTGGATATCGCCCCCTGAACGCCGGCCTCCTCCATCGCTTCCAGGGCAGCGGCCTCAGGGTCGGTCTTGCCGGCCATCCGCCCGCCCTTGGGAATGACCCAGCGCCGCGTCTCGCGCGAGGTGATCATCAGGAACTCGACATCACGATCGCCGACCCTCCAGGGCAGGGCGGCGACCTGGCGCGTCTCCGACCGGCCCGAGCGTAGTGCCCCGGCGTCGGTCATCGGCAGGCAACAGGGGAGGAAAGGAACATAGGAAGGCGCTCACGCAGAGCGAATGCTCCGTCTGCGGATGATCATGCACCGTCCGTGCCCCGCTCGCCAAGGCTCAGACGGCGGATTGGCATCGATCAAAGGTCGCCTGTTGAGACTCGATGGCGGCATTTGCGGTCAATCCCGCCCCTCTTGGCAGGGTCGGCGGTTCATGGCCTCAGAGATTTGCAGTCCGTCGTCGCGGTTCGTCCACCGCAATGGCGGCCATTCTGAAAACGAAAACGGCCCCGGAGATCGCTCTCCGGGGCCGTCATCATTGCGATTCAGGATCGAACTACGCCAGCGAGGCGGGGTCGATCTTGAAGCCCGGTCCCATGGTCGAGGACAGGGTGATGCGCTTGACATAGGTGCCCTTGGCGCCGGCCGGCTTGGCGCGTTGCAGCGCGTCCACATAGGCCTTCACGTTGGCTTCGAGGGCTTCCTGGGTGAAGGAGGCCTTGCCGATGCCGCCGTGGGCGATACCGGCCTTTTCGACGCGGAACTCGACCGCACCGCCCTTGGCGTCCTTGACGGCCTGGGCGACGTTCGGGGTCACGGTGCCGACCTTCGGGTTCGGCATCAGGCCGCGCGGGCCCAGCACCTTACCCAGACGACCGACCAGGGCCATCATGTCCGGGGACGCGATGACGCGGTCGAAGTCCATGAAGCCGCCGTTGATCTTTTCGTACAGATCCTCGGCGCCCACGATGTCGGCGCCGGCGGCCAGGGCCTCGGCAGCCTTGGCGTCCTTGGCGAAGACGGCGACGCGAACGTCACGACCCGTGCCCGACGGCAGGTTGACCACGCCGCGGACCTGCTGGTCGGCGTGACGGGGATCGACGCCCAGGTTGACCGCGATCTCGATGGATTCGTCGAACTTGGCCTTGGCGTTGTCCTTGACGGCGGCGATGGCGTCCGAGAACGGCATCAGGGCCAGGGTATCACCGGTGCGGGCCTTTTGAGCCTTGGTTTGCTTGGCCATGTGCTCAGCCCTCCACGACGTTGAGGCCCATGGCGCGAGCCGAGCCTTCGATGATCTTGGTCGCGGCGTCCAGGTCGTTCGCGTTCAGATCCTTCATCTTCTTTTCGGCGATCTCACGCAGCTGGCTGCGCTTGATCTTGCCGGCCACTTCGCGGCCCGGCAGTTTCGACGCCGAAGTGATGCCGGCGGCCTGCTTGATGTAGTGGGTCGCAGGCGGGGTCTTGGTGACGAAGGTGAAGCTCTTGTCCTGGTAGACCGTGATCACGGTCGGCAGGGGCGTGCCCTTGACCTCCTTCTCGGTGCGCGCGTTGAACTCCTTGACGAAGCCCATGATGTTCACGCCGCGTTGACCCAGAGCGGGCCCGATCGGGGGCGAAGGCGTGGCCGAACCGGCCGGCACCTGCAGCTTGATATAGCCCAGAATCTTCTTGGCCATTGGTCTCTCCTGTGAATGACCCCGAAGCTAATCGGGGCCGGTGAGCCGTGGTCGGGCATGGCTGCCTCCCACGGATTTGCCTGCGCCCGAGGGCGAAGGAGGCGCGCGTGTAGCAGACGATGGGGTGGGTGGCAAACCGGACATCACCTCCCCATTCGCGCAGGCGAAGGGGGAGGACAGATCGGCGGCTTCGCCGATCAGGCGGGGGCGGCGCGGCACCATGAGGTCAGGCCCGAAAAAGGGGCCACCGGCTTTCACCGAGTCGCCCCCTCCTGATCGCTTCGCGATCTGTCCTCCCCATCGCCCTTCGGCGATGGGGAGGTGAACGCTTACGCCGCGGCCTTCTCGACCTGGCTGTATTCCAGATCCACCGGCGTCGGACGGCCGAAGATGGACACGGCCACGCGCAGGCGGGCGTTGTCCTCGTCGACGCTTTCGACCTGGCCGTCGAAGCTGGCGAAAGGTCCGTCGATGACCTTGACGGTCTCGCCGATGTCGAAGCGGATGGTGGGCTTGGGACGCTCGACGCCCTCTTCCACGGCACCGATGATGGCCTGAACTTCACGCTCACTGACCGGCAGGGGCTTGGTGCCGCCCGCCGCGCCGAGGAAGCCCGTGACCTTGGGCGTGTCCTTGACCAGGTGATAGGCCTCGTCGGTCATCTCCATCTTCACCAGCACATAGCCGGGAAAGAATTTGCGCTCGGAGTTCACCTTGCGGCCGCGACGGATCTCGATCACGTCCTCGGTCGGCACTAGGATTTCAGAGAAATGCTGGTCCAGGCCGCGCTGCTTGGCCTGGTCGGTGATGTGCTGGGCGACCTTCTTCTCGAAGTTCGAATAGGCGTGGACGATATACCACTTGTGCCGCGGGTTGGCGGTCTTGGGCGCTGCATCGGTCATGCGCGTATCCTTGAGGGTCAGCCGCCGATCGCCAGCACGAGGCGCGAGCCCCACGCCAGGACGAAATCGACAATCCAGAAAAACAGGGTGGCGATCGCCACCATGATGAAGACCATCACCGAGGTGATCCAGGTCTCCTTGCGGCTCGGCCAGACGATCTTGCGGCCTTCGGCGCGGACCTGGCTGAAGAACTGCGGGATCGAGGTCTTCTTCTTCGGAGGCGCTGCGGGATCCACCGTCACCGTCGTCTGGGCCGCAGGCACGGTCGCAGGGCCTCGACCGGGGCGGAAGCCGCGAACGGTGGGCTTTTGGCCGCCGGGAGTCTTGGCCTTGGCCATGAGGGTCTCTTCAAACGATTATGCCTGCCGCCCCAGATGGGAAGTCCCACCATGAGGCGACAGGGGTAAAATGGCAGGAGTTGGGGGATTCGAACCCACGACCCCCGGTTTTGGAGACCGGTGCTCTACCAGCTGAGCTAAACTCCTTCAGTCCTAAGCCGCTGAAGACTTCGACCGTTCGACCCTACTCCATTTCGGGAGTGTTTGCGATCAAGCTCCGGGGAGCCGTCGCGGGCCGTTGAACAGTTTCCGTTTTCAGGGATAGGGCGGGCCTTATGCCGAACAACGCCCCGCGTTTCAAGCGCCCATGTCGCTGTTCGCACCGCAGGGGTGCGGAGGGTCATTGTTCATCGGCGCCGGGTTGGCCTATGGAAGTCGGCATGAAGATCGCAGCCGCCCCCCTGTTCGCCCTCCTGTCGCTCGCCGCCCTCGCCGGTTGCAAGGGCGGCGGAGAGGCCTCGACCACCTCCACGATGGAGAAGGACGGGGTCAAGGCGGTCGTCGAGATCAGCGATCCCTGGTGCCGCCCCACGCCGAACGGGGCCCAGGCGGGTGCCTGTTACCTGACCATCGAATCCAACGTCGCCAACCGGGTCACGGGCGTGGCCACGCCCCTGGCCAGCAACGCCATGATCCACGACATGACGATGGACGGTGGCATGATGAAGATGAGCGAGATGGCCGACGGCCTGCCGCTCGCGCCGGACCAGGAGGTCAAGCTGGCCCCAGGCGGCAAGCATCTGATGCTCATGGGCCTGACCGCGCCCCTGACCGAAGGCACCGCCGTGCCCCTGACCCTGACCTTTTCGGCGACCCCGGCGATGACGGTCGAGGCCCCGGTGCGTCAGCCGGAATAGGCCGCGCACACACCGCCTGACAAACGGCCCCGAACCGGCTAAAGGCTCGCGCCTTGATTCAAGGCCCCGCCGCGCCGTTCGACGACACGGTCACACCCCAGGAACACCATGGCTCTGAAAGTCGCGATCGTCGGCCTGCCCAATGTCGGCAAGTCCACCCTGTTCAACGCCCTGACCAAGACGGCGGCGGCCCAGGCGGCCAACTATCCGTTCTGCACCATCGAGCCGAACACCGGCGACGTGGCCGTGCCCGAGCCGCGGCTGGAGAAGTTGGCCGAGATCGCCGGCTCGAAAGAGATCATTCCCTCGCGCATCACCTTCGTCGACATCGCCGGCCTCGTGCGCGGCGCGTCGAAGGGCGAGGGTCTGGGCAACCAGTTCCTGGCCAATATCCGCGACTGCGACGCCG
>NZ_JAEMRD010000257.1 GCF_016463485.1 Brevundimonas sp. | reverse complement strand
CGCGGACGAAGCCGCCGTCCTCGCCCGCCTCGATGGCCAGGGCGCGGCCGATGGCCGCCAGGGGGAAGACCGAGGTGATCACATCGTCCCGGCCCGCGACGTCGAGCGGACCGAGGCCCGCCGAGACGATCTCCGGCTCGGTGAAACAGACGGCGGCGATGGTGACCGGGTCGAAGCGCCTGTCATGGCCGGCGATAATCTCGGCCACGACCTCGCCCTGGGCCGAGCCCTTGTGGGCCAGCATGGGTTCGCCGGTCAGGTCGCCGACGGCCCAGACGTTCCTCATCGAGGTAGCGCAGCGGTCGTCGGTCTTCACGAACGGCCCGGCCATGGCGACACCCATGTTTTCCAGACCCCAGCCGGCGGTGCGAGGACGACGCCCGACGGTGACCAGCACCTTGTCGGCGTCGAGCGACAGAGGCTCGCCGTCCTTCGTGGTGATCGACAGTTTCCCGTCCCCGAAACCGCCGGCCCGGGCGCCGAGGTGCATCTCGACCCCGTGGTCGGTCAGCCACTTCATGACCGGATCGGTCAGGGCCTTGTCGTAGAGCGGCAGGATGCGCTCGGCCATCTCGACGATGGCGACCTGGGCCCCCAGTTTGCGATAGGCGATGCCCAGCTCCAGACCGATATAGCCGCCGCCGACCACGACCAGCTTGCCCGGCACGGCGTCCAGCGACAGGGCCTCGGTCGAGGAGATGACGTCGCCGCCGAACGGCAGGAAGGGCAGTTCGACGGGCTCGGACCCCGTCGCCAGGATGACGTGCTCGGCCGTGATCGTGATCGGACCGTCGGCGGTCTCGACGCGGCAGGTCTTGGCGTCCTCGAAGGTCGCCCAGCCCTTGATGACCTTGACCCTGGCCTTCTTCAGCAGGGCCGCGACGCCGCTGTTCAGCTTACGGACGATCCCGTCCTTCCAGGCGACGGTCTTCGACAGATCGATGGCCGGATCCGAAGCCGTGATGCCCAGGGCGCCGTCGCCGGCGGCCTTCGACACGGTCTCGAACTTCGAGGCCGCGTGGATGATGGCCTTGGAGGGAATACAGCCGACGTTCAGGCAGGTGCCCCCCAGCCCGTCGCCGCCGTCGACCAGGACGGTGTCCAGCCCCAGCTGGCCGCAGCGGATGCCTGCGACATAGCCGCCGGTGCCCGCGCCGATGATCAGGACTTTGGTTTTGATCTGCTGCATGTCTTCAGGTCATCCAGAGGGTGGCCGGATGCTCCAGCAGGCCCTTGATCCGCTGCACGAAGACCGCCGCGTCGTGGCCGTCGACGATGCGGTGATCGAAGCTGGACGACAGGTTCATCATCTTGCGCACGACCATCTGGCCGTTGCGGACCACAACCCTGTCCTCGATCTTGTTGGGGCCGACGATGGCGACCTCGGGGTGGTTGATGATCGGGGTGTGGACGAGGCCGCCGAGCGTGCCGAGCGAGGTGATGGTGATGGTCGAGCCGCTGAGCTCCTCGCGTTTGGCCGAGCCGTCCTTGGCCGCGCCGGAGACGCGGGCGATCTCGGCGGCGGTGGCGTAGGGGTCGAGCGATTCCGCATGACGGACGACTGGCACCATCAGACCGTTCGGCGTCTGGGCGGCGATGCCCAGATGAACGGCGGCATGGGTCGTCAGCACCCCGGCCTCGTCATCGTAGTGGGAGTTGATCGTCGGCTGGTCGCGCAGGGCCACGACGATGGCGCGGGCGATGAAGGGCAGGACGTTG
>NZ_JAEMRD010000163.1 GCF_016463485.1 Brevundimonas sp. | reverse complement strand
CCTATCCGTCGGGCAACATCCACATGGGCCACGCCCGCAACTATGTGATGGGCGACGTCGTGGCGCGTCACAAGCGCGCCCAGGGCTTCGATGTGCTGCACCCGATGGGCTGGGACGCCTTCGGCATGCCGGCCGAAAACGCGGCCATGGAGCGCGGCATCCACCCCAAGGGCTGGACCTACGACAACATCGCCGCGATGCGCGAACAGCTGAAGCTGCTGGGCCTGTCGCTAGACTGGAGCCGCGAATTCGCCACCTGCGACCCGGAATACTACGGCAAGCAGCAGGCCTGGTTCCTGGAGCTGTACCGACGCGGCCTGGTCTATCGCAAGGACGGCGTCGTCAATTGGGACCCCGTCGACAACACCGTCCTGGCCAACGAACAGGTCATCGACGGACGGGGCTGGCGCTCGGGCGCGATCGTCGAGAAGCGCAAGCTGAACCAGTGGTTCCTGCGCATCACCGACTATGCCGACGAGCTGATCGAGGGCCTGAAGTCGCTGGAAGGCCGCTGGCCCGACAAGGTCCGGCTGATGCAGGAAAACTGGATCGGCAAGTCCAAGGGCGCGACCCTGTGGTGGGATATCACGGTCGCCCCCGACTTCCTGCCCGCCTCGCCGGAGGGTGAGCCCAACCACGCCCGCGATCCGGTCGAGGTCTATACGACCCGGCCCGACACCCTGTTCGGGGCCAGCTTCCTGGCCCTCGCCCCCGACCATCCTCTGACCCGGGCCATCGCCGCCCACCGCCCCGACGTGGCCGCCTTCGCCGAGGCCTGCGCCCGGACCAGCACCTCTGAAGCCGACATCGAGAAGGCCGAGAAGCTGGGCGTCGACCTGGGCGTGCGCGTCCGTCATCCCTTCGATCCGGACAAGACCCTGCCGGTCTGGGCGGCCAATTTCGTGCTCTCGACCTATGGCTCCGGTGCCATCTTCGGCTGTCCAGCCCACGACCAGCGCGATCTGGACTTCGCCCGCAAATACGACCTGCCCGTCACCCCGGTGGTCAGGCCCGACGGTGCCGAGACCGTCGAGATCGGGACCGAGGCCTATGTCGGTCCCGGCTCCATCTTCAACTCGGGCTTCCTGGACGGCCTGTCGGTCGAGGCCGCAAAGGCCGCGGCCATCGAACGCATCGAGGCCGCCGGCCAGGGCAAGGGGGCGACCATCTATCGCCTGCGCGACTGGGGCGTGTCACGTCAGAGGTACTGGGGCTGTCCGATTCCGGTCATCCACTGCGGGGCGTGCGACGTCGTCCCGGTCCCGGCCGATCAGTTGCCCGTCGTCCTGCCCGACGACGTGACCTTCGACGTGCCCGGCAATCCCCTGGCGCGGCACCCGACCTGGAAACACGTCAAATGCCCGTCCTGCGGGGCCGACGCGACGCGCGAGACCGATACGCTCGACACCTTCGTCGATTCCAGCTGGTATTTCGCCCGTTTCACCGATCCCACGGCGGCCGAGCCGATCAACGCCGCCGCCGCCGACCACTGGCTGGCGGTGGATCAGTATATCGGCGGGGTCGAGCACGCGGTCCTGCACCTGCTCTATGCCCGGTTCGTGACCCGCGCCCTGGCCGACGCCGGGATGCTGTCGGTGCGGGAGCCCTTCGCCGGCCTGTTCACGCAAGGGATGGTGGTCCACGAGACCTATCGCCGGGCCGACGGGGCCTGGGTCGAGCCGACCGACGTGGACCTGACCAACGACGCCGGCGTCCGCTCGGCCCGCCAGCTCTCCACCGGCGAGACCCTCGTCATCGGCGACATCGAGAAGATGTCCAAGTCCAAGAAGAACGTCGTCGCCCCGGCTGAAATCCTGGACTCCCACGGCGTCGACGCAGGCCGCCTGTTCGTCCTGTCCGATAGTCCGCCTGAGCGCGACGTCCAGTGGACCCCCGGCGGGGTCGAGGGTGCCAGCCGCTTCGTCCAGCGCGTCTGGGCCGAGTTCGACGCCTATGATGCGGCTCCCGAGGGCGACGCGACGGCCAATGCCGCCCTGATCCGCGAGACCCACAAGGCCATCAAGGCTGTATCCGAAGGCGTCGAAGGCTTCCGCTTCAACTCGGCCATAGCAAAGCTCTACGCTTTCCTGGCCACGGTCCGTGACGCCAAGGATGCCGGCGGCGCGGCCAAGGCGCAGGCCCTGTCGGCCCTGGCCCGGCTGATCGCCCCCTTCACCCCCCACCTGGCCGAGGAAGCCTGGGCGCGACTGGGTCTGGACGGCATGGTGTTGGACGCGCCGTGGCCGGTCTTCGACCCGGCCCTGGCTGCCGACGACGAGGTGGTTCTGCCCATCCAGATCAACGGCAAGCGGCGCGGCGAGATCACAATGCCGCGCGGGGCCGATCCCAAGGCCGTCGAAGCCGAGGCGCTCGCCAATCCAGCCGTTCAGGCCTATCTGGAGGCCAACGCCCAATCCATCCGCAAGGTGATCGTCGTGCCCGACCGCATCGTCAATCTGGTGGCCGGATGACTGGCGGGCGCGCCAGACCGCTGACCCTCGTCGCGATCGCGATCGTGGGTCTGTTCACCAGTTCCTGTGGGTTCACGCCGATGTACGCCACGGGCGGGGCACCGGTCATGTCGCGGATCGCGGTGACGGCCGAGGACAACCGGCTCGGTTACCGCCTGCGCGAGCAGCTCGAGGATTCGCTGGGCTGGGACCGCGGATCACAGCCTGCCTGGCGCCTGACCACCCTGACCGAACAGAGCCGCCGCCCGCTCGGTCGCCGGATCGACGACACCGCCACCCGCTATGAGCTGACCGTCCGTACGGTCTGGACCCTGACGCCGACGGGCGCCGGAGCGCCCTTGACCGGCGTCGAGACGGCGACTCTGACCTATGCCGCTGCCGACCAGCCCTATGCCGCCATCGCCGCCCAGCAGGACGGCGAGGACCGCGCCGCCGCCGAACTGGCCCGCCTGATCCGCCTGGACATCCTCAGGGCGTTGTCGGAGTGATCCTGGCCAAGCGGCCCGAGATCGACCGCTTCCTGGCCCGTCCGGACGCAGGGATCCGGGCGGTGGTCATCCACGGCAAGGATCGCTCGGGCGTTTCCGAGCGCGCCACCGTCCTGTGCAAGACGGTGACGCCGGACCTCAACGACCCCTTCAACGTCACTGTCCTCACAGACAGCGATATCGACGGCGACGAGGCGAGGCTGGAAGAGGCCCTGACGGCGCTCAGCATGATCGGTGGGCGGCGTCTGGTCCGCGTGCGGCTGGGCGGCGAGAAGGCCTCGATCGACAAGATGCTGGCGGCCGTCGTGAAAACCCACGGGGACGGCGGCTTCAACCCCGACGCCATGCTGGTCATCGAGGCCGGGGCGCTGGGCCGCGAATCCGCCCTGCGCAAGGCCGCCGAGGCGGGCAAGGGCTCGGCCGCCATCGTCTGCTACGAGGATGAGACCGGCGACGTGGCCCGCATGACGCGCGAGGCGCTGTCCGCTGAGAAGGTCTCCCTGACCTCCGACGCGCTGGACCGGTTCGTGTCCCGCCTGCCCCGCGAACGCGGCCTGATGCGCCAGGAGATCGAGCGGCTGGTCCTCTATATCGGCCCCGGCTCCGGCCGCCAGATCGACGTGGCCGAGTTGGAGGCCCATCTGGGTGTCGAACCGGACGCCTCGCTTCAGGACGCCGCGCTGCAGGCCTTCGGAGGCCGTCCCGCGCCGTCGCAATCGGGCCTGCGCCGCGCCCTGGCGGAGGGCGAGAGCGCCGTCATGGCCGTGCGCCAGGCCTCGATCCATCTGGGCAAGCTGCGCCGCATCAATGTGCTGCAGGAGACCGGCAGCGGGGCCAAGGAGGCCGCCAAGGCCGCCGGCGTCTTCTGGAAACAGGAGGCCGAAATGCTCCGTCAGGCCCGCGCCTGGCGCCTCGACGATCTCGACCGGGTGCTGGACAGCATCAACGTCGCCGATGTGGCGACGAAGACCACGGGGATGCCCGAGGCCCTGATCGCCGAACGACTGCTGCTGGAAATCGCGGCCCGCGCGAGGCGGTTGGGGCTGTAGACAGCCTCTCCTCCCCGCGCGCAGCGTGGGGAGGGGAACCACGAAGTGGTGGAGGGGCCCTGTCCGCGCACACCGTGTCTGGGGCAAGAACCCCTCCGTCTCCTCGCCAAAGAGGCTCGGATCCACCTCCCCATGCGACGCACGGGGAGGAGAATTAACCCCGTTTCGACGCCTTCTTGAACGCGGGCTTCGCCATGGCGGCGCTCTTGGCCTGGGCGGCCTTTTCGGCGTGCTGGGCGGGCTTGAAACCGCCGCCACCGCCAGCCGCACCGGCCTTCTTGGCGGCGAGGACGCGTTTCAGGGCTTCGGCGGGGGTCTCGGGCGTATCGGTCATGGCGTCAGCCTAGCACGCAATGGTCGCTACAGCCGCATGAGACGCCGACAGAGATCGTCCAGTTGTTCGAGCGTGGCGTAGGACAGGACCAGATCCCCCTTCCCGCCCCGATCCGCGAGCGACACCTTGAGCCCCAGGGCGTCGGCGAGGTCGTTCTCCAGCGCGGCGATGTCGGCCGCACCCTCCTGTGCGCCACCCGCAGCCTTCTTCGGCGGCGCTCCCGGACCGGCGGCGGCCTTGCGGGCCAGCGCCTCGGTCTGGCGGACATTCAGGCCGTCGCGGTGGACCTGTTCGGCCAGGGCAGCGGGGTCGGGCGCGGTGA
This sequence comes from Brevundimonas sp., assembly GCF_016463485.1. Classification (GTDB taxonomy): domain Bacteria; phylum Pseudomonadota; class Alphaproteobacteria; order Caulobacterales; family Caulobacteraceae; genus Brevundimonas. The sequence continues at coordinate 2,128 of NZ_JAEMRD010000163.1, read as the reverse complement.
CCAGGGCCCGGGCGTGACCGGCACTGAGCCGCCCGTCGCGGACATAGTCGATGACCCCGTCGGGCAGCTGCAACAGGCGGATGGTGTTGGCCACATGGCTGCGGCTCTTGCCGACGATGCCCGCGACCATGTCCTGGGTCCGCGCGAACTGTTCCATCAGCTGCTTGTAGGCCTCGGCCTCTTCGATGGGGTTCAGGTCGGCGCGCTGGACGTTCTCGATGATCGCCACCTCGAACACCTCGGCGTCGTTCATCTCGCGGATGACGACGGGCACCTCGGTCAGGCGGGCCGCCTGGGACGCGCGCCAGCGGCGTTCGCCGGCGACGATCTGGTACAGGTCGGCCTGGCCCGTGATCGGCCGCACCAGAATGGGCTGGAGCACGCCCTTGTCGCGGATCGAGTTGGCGAGCTCGTCCAGTTGCTCCTGGGCGAAGATCTTGCGGGGCTGATGAGGGTTGGGTTTGATCTGCTCGATCGGCAGGGTGGTGACGCCGCGCGACGCGTCGCCGGTGACCGACACCGGCTCGTTGATGGTCTCACCCATCAGGGCGGACAGACCGCGACCCAGACCGCGTTGACGTTCAGACACTTCAGGCATTTCCGTTCGCTAGAGTTCAGGCGGCCAGTTGGGCGCGGCGACGGCGCTCGCGGCCGACCACTTCCTTGGCGAGGCGCAGATAGGCCTGGCTGCCGGTACATTTCAGGTCATAGATCAGCACAGGCTTGCCGAACGACGGCGCCTCCGAGACCCGGACGTTGCGCGGGATCACGGCGTCATAGACCTTGTCGCCGAAATGGCTGCGCACATCGGCCGCGACCTGACCCGACAGGGCGTTGCGACGATCATACATGGTCAGGACCAGGCCCTGGATTTCCAGAGACGGGTTCAGGCTCTGGCGCACCATCTCGATGGTCTTCATCAGCTGCGTCAGGCCCTCAAGCGCAAAGAATTCGCACTGCAGCGGCACCAGCACCCCGTCGGCGGCGGCCATGGCGTTGAGCGTCAGCAGGTTCAGGGACGGCGGGCAGTCGATCAGGACATAGTCATACGCGGTATGGCCAGCCTCGGCGGGCTTTTCGAGGGCATCGCGCAGTCGATAGGACCGCCGGTCTGCCTGGCTCAGCTCGATCTCGACGCCCGACATATCGGCGTCGGCGGGGATGATGAACAGGCCCGGGACGCTGGTCTGGACCGCCGCCTCGTGGATAGACCGTCCGTCGACCACCACGTCGTAAATCGTGATCCGCCGTGTTTCACGTGGAACACCCAGGCCCGTGGACGCATTCCCCTGAGGGTCCATATCGACGATCAGGACCTTCTCGCCGATGGCCGCGAGGGCCGTGCCCAGGTTGATGGCCGTCGTCGTCTTGCCCACCCCGCCCTTCTGGTTGGAGACGGCAAGCACACGGGTTCGCTTTTCGCGTTCAAGAGCCACGGCGCAGTGTCCTGACGGTTAGGATTCGTCCGCGCGGATCGCTGCGGGAGACGGAGAGGTCTGCATCCACTTGCCAGACCTTGCGGGCCTCTTGCAACTCGGCTTCCGCCTTCTCTCCCTTGAGAAACAGACCTTGTGCACCGCGCTTCAGATAGGGCTGTGCATAACCCAGAAGTTTCTCCAACGGGGCGACCGCGCGGGCCGTCACCACGTCGACCTTGATCTCCTGTTCCTCGGCCCGCCCCCAGACGACGGTGGCCGGCAGGTCGAGCTCTTCGACAACGGTCTGCAAGAAGCGGCACCGCTTCTGGAGCGAGTCGATCAGCCAGACATGGGCGTCGGAGCGACCTTTCAACAGGATCGCCAGGACGACCCCCGGGAACCCTGCCCCGGCACCCAGATCCGCCCAGGTCCGGGCCTCGGGCGCGAGGTCCAGCAGTTGCGCAGAATCGAAGGCATGACGGTTCCAGAAATCAGGCAGGCTGTCGGGCCCGACGAGGTTCATCACGGCATTGGCCTCGGTCAACCGATCAAGGAAGGTGGCAAGGTCCGCCATCCGCTCGGGCCACGCTCCGGTGGCCGTCTGGAATTCCGCGGGGGTCATGATGCCTGTCTCCTCTCCACCGCGAAGCGATGGGGAGGTGGATCGGAGCGCAGCGACGAGACGGAGGGGTTCTCGACCCCAGACACAC
>NZ_JAEMRD010000162.1 GCF_016463485.1 Brevundimonas sp. | reverse complement strand
TACAGCTCCTGCGAAAACCACATACGCGGAGCGTTCGTCTTTCGCCGAAACGGTAATCACTACCCCTATTCCGGGTGAGAGCCCGGACGCTCCGCCGGCCCTTCCCACCTCCCGACGCCTTGCGGCGGGAGTCCGTTGAATCACGTCATCCCCGGACAACGCGGCGCAGCCGAGGCCGATCCGGGCTGCGTCCTCGGTGCCAGCGATGACGATGTAACGGCTCAGACGGCCTAGGGGGGTAGCTTCAGTTCAGTCCGGGTTTCGCTGATGAGCATGAGGGGGGCCGGACTCGATACCGGCTGGCCAGCGGGGCCATTTGGGCTCGGTCGGTGCGGTGGCGTTGATGTCAATCGGCGTTTCCGAGTGATGGATCAGAAACGTCTCTCCCGACGTCCTTGTCGCCTTCAGGCCAATCCGTCCATCGGCGTCTTCAAACACCGACAGGACAGTCCAGTTTCCTTGTGAGGGTCGGTCAAGAACACGTGCGGTGTAAGCACCTCGATTAAAATAAACTGCCGCCTTCTGGCGAAGATTGCATCTTGGCTCGTCCTCGTCCCGCATGACGCAATGGGTGAGCGGCGCGGTGTCGCTGGACCACCAACACGAAAAACGTGCGCTGGTTTCCAGGGGAACGCATTTCGCTTCGAGTTCAGCCAGATTGCCGGTGCTGCTGGCGCATCCGCCGACAGCAATGACAATCACTGAGACGTATCCAGTGAACAGAGGTCTCATCGTAACCGCCCAACCCATGAAATGCTCGGGCGAGCACACAACTTTAGATAAGGCTGCGCAAGGAGATTAACTGCGCTGTCTTTCCAGTTTCAGTTTTGAGCCCCCGGTGAGAATTTCTTCGACCTGATGGGTGTGTTTGGCTCCTGACCGGTCATGAAGCACTAGAGCCGGGTGCAGGACCAGCGGCGCGCGGCCCCGCTTGATCGCCCGGACGATGACCCGTTTGGCGGGCGTCTCGGCGAACGGCTGGATCGGCAGGATGACGAAGGAACCGGCCTTCTCACCCAGCAGGCCCAGCAGATCGGCCAGCCGGTCGGCGCGGTGGATGACCACGACGCGCCCGCCGTCCTTGACCGAGGCCAGCAGGATGTCGGTCCAGGCCTTCAGACCGTCGTCAGCCATCCAGGCGGCGCGCTTGCCGGGTGCGGGCGCGCGCAGGGCGTCGGGGTCGTCGAAGAAGGGCGGATTGGACACCGCCCAGTCGAACAGGGGCAGGCCGAGCGGTCGGAACCCGTCGGCGACGTCGCCGGTGAGGATCGTGGTGCGGTCGGCGGCGTCGTTCAGCACCGTATTCTGGCGGGCCAGGTCGGCGGCGGCGTGTTCGCGCTCCAGTCCGGTCAGGGCGACGCCGGGTCTCCGCGCCGCGATCTGCATCAGGACGGCGCCCGCACCACACCCCGCCTCGAACACCCGCTCGCCGGGCCTGGCGGGGACGGCGGCGGCCAGAAGCGCTGCGTCCATGCCGGCGCGATAGCCCCGTACGGGCTGGCGCAGGCGAACGCGACCGCCCAGAAGGGCGTTTTCGACGACCGCATCGTCGTTTTCGGGCGGGGGTGTGACGGTCACGCAGCTTGACCCTTCATGGTACGATCACCATTGTCCCGGCGTTCGCGACGCAGCAAGACACCCCGCGAAGCCTTTCGGGCGTTGTCTCTTCGCACTGCCCGGTTTTCAGAGAGTTATCGTTTCCGTGGACGCCGTCACCCTGAGCCCCGCCCGATCGCACGCCCGCCCCGCCGGTGACGTGGACACCCTGGCGCGGCTGGCCCAGGCCGACATGGCGGCGGTCGACGCGCTGATTCTGGACCGGATGCAGTCCCAGGTGCCGGTGATCCCCCTGTTGGCCGAACACATCGTCTCGGCGGGCGGCAAGCGGATGCGACCCCTGCTGACGGTGGCGGCTGCCCGGGCGGCGGGCGGCGACATCGCGCATCCGCTCAAGCTCGCGGCGGCGGTGGAGTTCATCCACACGGCGACCCTGCTTCACGATGACATCGTCGACGGATCCGAACAGCGTCGGGGCAAGGTCGCCGCGCATCTGATCTGGGGCAATGCCACCAGCGTGCTGGTCGGCGATTTCCTGTTCGCCCGGGCCTTCGAGCTGATGGTCGAGACGGGGCAGATGCGCGCCCTGGGCATTCTGGCCAATGCGTCCAGCGTGATTGCCGAGGGCGAGGTGCTGCAACTGACGCGGGCCCACGACCTGAACCTGGACCAGGAAACCTATCTGCGGATCATCTCGGCCAAGACCGCCGAACTGTTCGCCGCCGCCGCCGAGGCCGGAGCGGTCGGGTCGGGCGCGGATGACCGGACGACGGCGGCGCTGCGCTCCTATGGGCTGAACCTGGGTCTGGCCTTCCAGCTGGCCGACGATGCGCTGGACTATGGCGGCTCGTCCGAGGCCCTGGGCAAGAACGCCGGTGATGATTTCCGCGAGGGCAAGGTGACCCTGCCCCTGCTGCTGGCCGTGGCCCGCACCCGTGGGCGCGAGGATGCCTTCTGGGACCGCACCATCAACAAGGGCCAGCGGACCGAGGACGACTTCCGCCGCGCGCGCGAACTGATCATCGGCACCGGTGCGGTGTCGGCGACCCTTGATGCGGCGGGCGACTATGCCGACGCGGCCAAGGCGGCGCTGTCGATCCTGCCCCGCAGCGACTGGCGCGACGCGCTGGAGACGCTTGCGGACTTCGCGGTCAGCCGGGCGGCTTGACGAAGCCTGCTACTTCAGGCTCGCCGCGAACCGCTGGATCCGCCCGCAGGCCTCTTCCAGCACCGCCTCGCTGGTGGCGTAGCTGATGCGGAAATAGGGGGACAGGCCGAAGGCCGAGCCCTGGACCACCGCCACACCCTCGGCTTCCAGCAGTTCGGTGGTGAAGACCTCATCGTCGGTGATGACGACGCCGGACGGGGTCGTCTTGCCGATCAGGCCCTCGACCGACGGATAGACGTAGAAGGCCCCCTCGGGGTTCGGGCAGCGGATGCCGGTGGCCTGGTTCAGCATGGACACGACCAGATCGCGGCGCGCCTGGAAGGCGTCATTGCGGGGCTTAAGAAAAGCCTGAGTGCCGTTCAGAGCCTCGACGGCGGCGTACTGGCTGATCGAGGTGGGGTTCGACGTCGTCTGGCTGGCCACCTTGCGCATCAGGTCGATCAGCGGCTTGGGCCCGCCGGCATAGCCGATGCGCCAGCCGGTCATGGCATAGGCCTTGGACACGCCGTTGACCGTCAGGGTGCGGTCGTAGAGGTCCGGCGCGACCTGGGCGATCGTCGTGTACTCGAACCCGTCGAAGGTCAGGTGCTCGTACATGTCGTCGGTCAGGACCCAGACGTGCGGATGCAGCCGCAGCACTTCGGCCAGCCGGTGCAGCTCCAGCCGGGTATAGGCGGCGCCGGTCGGGTTCGACGGTGAGTTCAGGATCAGCCACCTGGTGCGTGGCGTGATCGCGGCCTCCAGCACCTCGGGACGCAGCTTGAAGCCGTCGGCTTCTTCGCCCGTGACGAACACCGGCTCGCCCCCGGCCAGCAGGACCATGTCGGGATAGGATACCCAGTAGGGGGCCGGAATGATGACCTCGTCGCCGGGGTTCAGGGTGGCGACCAGGGCGTTGAAGATCACCGGCTTGCCGCCCGGCGCGACATGGATCTGGTTGACGTCGTAGGTCAGGCCGTTCTCGCGGGCGAACTTGTCGACGATGGCCTTCTTCAGCGCCGGCATGCCGTCGGCGTCGGTGTATTTGGTGTGGCCGTCGGTGATGGCCTTGATGGCGGCGGCCTTGATGTTGTCCGGGGTGTCGAAGTCCGGCTCGCCGGCGCCCAGGCCGATGATGTCGCGACCGGCGGCGGCCAGGGCCCGCGCCTTGGCGCTGACCGCGATGGTGGCGGAGGGCTTGACGCGTGCGAGCGCGGCGGACTGCAGGTCGGACATGGCGGAATCTCGTTCTCGGGAGGCGGCCGCTGTTTACGGGCAGGGGGGGCTGCGTGCAAATGAAGACAGTGCCGGAGGTGTCGAATGCTTTTCGCCGTGTTGTTCAGTCTGGCTATCGTCGGACAGTCGGCCGAGGTTCCACGCGACTGTCGGGACGACAACGGTGCGGATCGGTGCGCTGCGGAGAACCGGGCGGCCGTGCTGAAGACATTCGGACTGGAGTCCATCGAGGACGAGGCCACGGCCGGGGTGGAAACCTACCGGGCGTCCTTCATCGATGGCTACGGCAACGAGATGCCGACCGTCAGCTTTGAACGCAGGCCGGGACAGGACCCCACGGTCGTCGTCTACGGCGCTGAAGGTCAGAAGATGAGCAGTCCGGTCGCGGTTGAGACATGGGCCCGTGTCCGCAGCCAGTCGGTGTTCGCGGATCGGACGCTTGAACCTTTGCCGCAGCCGGTGCGGACGGGGCCGGACGGAAGACCCCTGCCGCCGTTTCCACCGATGTGTCTGCACGCGTGGGTGACCACGGTGGAGATGGCGAACAGTACGCCCGACGGACGGACTGTGGTCCCGACGCGGCGGATCACCCAAGGGACGTGCGGCGGAAACCTTGGATCGACCTTCGCCTTCATGCTGGCCGACGAGGCGGTGAAGGCGATCCCACCCTGCGGCCTGCTGGATGAGACCCAGCAGCGGAACACCGTCACCATCCTGGCGACCTGCCTTGGCCTGAAGGGCGACCGGTTTGCAGCGGCGGAGCTTCGCAATCGGGTCAGGTCGGGGGCTCCGCGACAGGGGCTTGATCTGCTGGACGCTGGTGTATGGCGCGCCTATCTCGGCACGAACGGGTCACCGGAGCTGACCTGGGCCGGCGAGACGATCAGGACGGATCGAGGGTCCAACAACCGTGTCGCCGAGTTCGTCGTCGCCCAGTTGAAGGCCCACCCATCCCTGACGTTCCGGCCTGTCCAGTTCGAGGGAAGGACCGGACGCGAGGCCGTCATCCAAGGCGTGGTGTCCTATCAGACTGGCGTCGGCGACGAAGCCCAATGGTACAGGGCGGCCTATCGGCAGACCTGGGTCTGGGACCCCAACCTGTTCGACTGGATGGTTTCGACATGGGTGGTCGAGCCGTTCACACCGGCCGCACCCTGATGCGCCCCATCCTCGACTTCATCCTCAACATGGAAGCCCGCCGCTGGCGGGCGATCCTGGCGACGCTGCTTTTGTTCGCGGTTATCGTGGGGCTGTTCGCGTTCGGGAAGTCTTCGCTGGGTCTGGGGCAGGGTGCCCTGGGGGCGGAGGCGCGGCTGGAGGACTGGCTGGGCGGATTCAGGTCCGGGCCTTGGGGGCTGGTGGCGGCGATCGTGCTGTTCACGGCCTCGGCGTTTCTGGGGGTGCCGCAGTTCGTCCTGATCGCGGCCTGCGTCGTCGTGTTCGGGCCGTGGTGGGGGTTCGCCTACAGCTGGATCGGGACCATTGCCTCGGCGGGGGTGACCTACTGGCTCGGGCGAGGGCCGACGGCGCGGCTTGTCGAGCGGTTCGGCGGCAAGACCATGGGGCGGATGACGCGGTTCGTGGGCAAGAACGCCTTCTATGCGTCCTTCATGATCCGGAACGTCCCCTCAGCCCCCTTCATCGTCGTGAACATGGCGTTCGGCGCCGCGCGGGCGTCGTTCCCGGCCTATCTGGCGGGGTGCGCGCTGGGCGTGTTGCCCAAGACCGCACTGGTCGCATTCTTCGGGGGATCGTTCATGACGGCGGTGCGGGGCGACGGTGTCTGGACGTCGCTGATCCTGGCGGCCGTCGCGGTCGCCTGGCTGGCGCTGATGCTTCTGGTGCGGGAGGTCGTCAAGCGTCGCGAGGCCGCCGGTGACGTATAACTACCTATAGGCGTCTTCAGCACCGTTTAGACATTATGCAGGAAAAGGGGTGCCTGTCAGGAGCGTAACCCCATGCTGGATATCCACGAACTGAGGCGGCAGCATCGTCTGATCATGATCCACGCCACGGGCCTGAGAGGGCTGGGCGACATGATCAAGACCCGCCACGACGCCGAAGAGGCGCGGGCGGCGATCAAGGGGATCCACAGGATGCTGATCGAACATCTGACGCTCGAGGACGACCATCTGTACCCCGCGCTACTGGCCGGACCCGACAGCGAGGTCGCCGCGATGGCGGCCGACTGCTCCGAGGAAATGGGCGGGATTCGCGGTGCCTGGGTCGCGTACCATGATCAGTGGACGGCGGCCGCGATCGCGGCGGATCCTACCCGGTTCTCGGCGGCGACGGCGGGCGTCATCGGTGCCCTGGCCTTGCGGGTCGAGCGTGAGAACACCGAACTCTACCCGGCGTTCGAAGCCCTGGCCCGGGCACCGATTACGGCGCGGCGGGCAGTCGGCTGAGCGGATCACTCGCCTCGCGGGCGAGCGGCCGTCGAGGCCAAGCGAGGCCGTAACTCGCTCGTGATCACGTGCGTCGGATCGCAGGGTATCAGGACTTGTAATCGCCTCACCATGCGGGCAAACGGGCGCACAGTCGGTCAGGCGGAACAGACAGGACGCGGCGCGTATGGGGATGCGTGCAGCGGGGGTCGCCGAAGCCTTCGGATGTAAAAGAACGCCCTGAGCGGCCAGAACGAGACGGTACCAGACCCCCATGTTTTCACACCTCTTCGGCGCCATCTCCAACGACATCGCCATGGATCTGGGGACGGCCAACACCCTGATCTATATGAAGGGCAAGGGCATCGTCCTGAACGAGCCGTCGGTGGTCGCACTTCGCAACGTGGGCGGACGGAAAATCGTCCACGCCGTCGGTATCGAGGCCAAGCAGATGCTGGGCCGCACCCCCGGCCACATGGAAGC
>NZ_JAEMRD010000003.1 GCF_016463485.1 Brevundimonas sp. | reverse complement strand
GCGAGAACCGGGTGGCCTTCGTGTCGCGGGCCGATCTGGCGGCAGCGGCAGCGGGGCTGCTGGCCGGGGAGGGGCACGAGGGGGCGATCTATACCGGCACGGGGCCCAGAACATGGTCGGGTACTGAACGGGCGGAGCTGGTTGCCAGACTGAGCGGCAAGCCCCTGAGCCACGTTGTCATGACGACCGATGACCTGCGCGCCCGCTTCCTGCAAGCCGGCCTGCCACCTCACATCGTCGAGGTCGTCCTGTCGATCCGTCAGGGCTTTGTCGCGGGAGGCTTCGACATCATCACCGGCGATATCGCACGGCTTTCGGGTCGGCCGCCCCGGTCGCTCGAGGATGTGCTGGCCGAGGCCGCGTTCGGCGAGGGCTGATCGGACACCGGCCGTCAGGAGTCGGGCATCGAGTCTCGGAACCCTGACATCTGAGCCTGATGGCGGTCGAAATGGTCCGGTCGGCGTTCGACCCAGACGCCGTGTGCCGTGGCGCGGTCGCGGTCGTCTCCTCCCAGGCGCAGGCTTCCCGACATGATGCGGCGGCGGCCGTCCTCATTGTCTATGCGGACGGCCAGGATCAGCGGTCGTTCGACGGGGACCGGCATCAGGAAGTCGACGGTCAGGGTGGCGGTCACCGTCAACAGGCCGCTGTGGGTCAGGAACCGGCCGAGGGCGTCGTCGAAAACGCCGGAGATCCACCCGCCATGGGCGACGTCGGGTCCGCCCTGGAAGTCGGACGGGCAGGTCAAACGGACCAGGCCCTCGGTGGGGCCGATCGCAATGAAGTCGTCGGCGCCAAATCGGCAGGCCCGAACGCCGACGCGGCATCCCCGGCACAGAGCAATGTGATCCACCATCGGATTTTCCCCCCAACGCTGCCGCGAGACGCAACTGTATGGAGATGTCGTTTCTCGCACCAGAACCGCTCGCGCAAGGCGGGTCGCCGCAGTTCTTTTGCCCCGATGCCGCGCCGCCTGGGTTTGCGGGCCTTGGCCGACGTCGTTTCCAGTTTCGCTTGCGCGCCAATGCCTGCTAGGCAAAACAGGTTATTGCGGCCATGCCGCACGAACTGACGGAGTACGCATGGCGCGATCAGCAGCAGGAAAGGCCGTCCGCGAAGAGGCCAGCGTCTCCGATGGCGCGGAGTCTGTGACGGCGAACGATGCCGGCGAGAAGATGGTGATCGTCAAACCGGCGGCCAATGCGATTCGGATTCTGAAGTTTCTGGTCGAGGCGGGCGGGCCGACGCGGTCGGTGACGATCTCGCGCAGCCTGGGCCTGAACGCCAGCACCTGCTTCAACATCCTGCGCACCCTGGTGCTTGAGGACGTGGTCGAGTTTGATGCGGTGGCCAAGACCTATTCCGTCGGCGTCGGGCTGACGACCCTGGTCGGGAACCTGCTGACCGAAGGCCAGCGGGTGGCGGCGGCGACGCCGCAGATGCGCGAATTGGCCGACCGCTACAATATCACCATGACCCTGTGGAAACGGCTGGGGCCCGACAAGATTGTTCTGGTCAAGAGCGTCGCCAGTCCGGCCAATGTCCGTATCGAGATGGCGGAGGGTCAGCGGCTGCCGGTCTTGATGGCATCGACGGGCCGGATCATGGCGCCCCATCTGGGCTGGTCGCGCAAGGACCTGAAAGCGGCCTTCAAGGCGCTGCGCTGGCAAACCCCGCTGACGTTCGAAGATTACTGGGAGCAGGTCGAGGCGGCCGAGGCGCGTGGCTGGGCCAGCGATCAGGGCTACTTCACCAAGGGTGTGCAGACGATCGCGGCGCCGGTGTTCGACCGGGCGGGCGACGTCGCCTTCAGCATCGTCGGCGTCATGCTGCTGGGTCAGTACGAAGACGGCCAGCTTGACGAGATCGGCGCGGCCTTGCGGGATGCAGGCCGCCGTCTGACCAGCGCCTTGACCTGATCGGTTCCGGCGTCAACGGCCGGCGCGGGATTTCCAGTCGGCGGGTGGTGGCTCTTCCGGGACGAAATCCAGTTCGACCTCGACGCCGTTGGGATCGAACAGAAACATCTGCCAACGGCTGAACGGCCGTGGCGTGCGGATGATCCGATAGTCGAGGGACGCGGCCGTGATCCGGTCTGCCGTTCCAACCAGGTCTTCGGCGAAGAAGGCCATGTGATCCAAGGCACCGCGGCGGGGCTCCGGCATCCGGTCCGTCTCGACGACGTGGAGCACCGGGCTGTCTGCGACATAGAGCCATGCGCCGGGAAAGCCGAAGTCGGGGCGGGGGCCCGGGCTCAGTCCCAGAATCGCATAGAAATTCAGCGTCGCGGCCAATCGATCGGTGACGATGGTAAAATGGTCCATGCGGCGGATCATGTGGCCCTCCCTCTCGGCATCCGGCGTCCAGATGACGCATCATATTTTCTAGACAGTTTTTGCGTTTTTGTTATAGAACGGAATTCTGAATGACGCAGCCCTTACGAGACTGCGCCCGGATTAGAGGTGGCGACAAGCCGCCCTTGGAAATGAGGAAGAGCCGCATGACCGTCGATGACCTGATCCTCGTGAGCGTGGACGACCACGTCATCGAGCCGCCCAACGCGTTCGACCGCCACTGGCCCGAGCGCCTCAAGGGCCGCCAGCCCCACATCGAGCAGCGCGACGGACGCGATGTCTGGATGTTCGAGGAAAAGGCTGCCGGATACATGGGCCTGAACTCCGTCGTCGGTCGGCCCAAGGAAGAGTACGGCATGGAGCCGCTCAACTACGAGCAGATGCGTCGCGGCACCTGGGATATCAAGGCCCGCGTGGAGGACATGGACGCCAACGGCATCCTGGGTTCGATCTGCTTTCCAACCTTCCCCGGCTTCGCTGGTGCCCGGTTCCAGACCGCGTCGAAACAGGACCCGGACGTCGCCCTGGCCGCGATCCGCGCCTACAACGACTGGCACGTCCATGACTGGGCCGGCGCCGCGCCGGGCCGGTTCATCCCGCTGATGCTGACTCCGTTCTGGGATATGCAGGCGGCGGTGGCCGAGGTCGAACGGATGGCCAGACTGGGCGTCCACGCCTTGTCGTTCTCGGACAATCCGGCTTTGGCTGGCTGGCCTTCGCTGCATGACGACTACTGGGATCCGTTGTGGAAGGCCTGTGCCGACAACAAGGTGGTCATCTGCTGCCACATCGGCACCGGGTCGGCCGCTCAGCACGCCTCGGACCTGTCGCCGATCGACGCCTGGATCACCTCGATGCCGATCTCGATTGCCAACTCGGCGGCCGACTGGATCTGGGGTCCGATGTGGAAGAAATTCCCGGACCTGAAGATGGCCCTGTCGGAGGGTGGTATCGGCTGGATTCCTTACCTGCTGGAACGCGCCGACTTTACCCATGGCCACCACAATGCCTGGACCAACTCGAACTTCGGTCCCGGCAAGATGCCGAGCGACATCTACAAGAAGCACATCATCAGCTGCTTCATCGAAGACAAGTTCGGCCTCGCCAACCTCGATTACATCGGCGAGGACATGGTCATGTACGAATGCGACTATCCGCACTCGGACTCGGTCTGGCCGCACTCGGCCGAGAAGCTGTGGAATGATGTCCAGCATCTGTCGCGCGAGACGATCGACAAGATCACCCACATCAATGCGATGCGTGAATTCTCCTACGACCCGTTCTCGGTGCTCAAGAAGGAAGACTGCACGGTCGGTGCCCTGAAAGCCGCCGCCGCCGCCGTGCCCGTCCACACCGATCCGCTGCTGAACCTCGGTGGTGCAGCGCCCAAGCGCGAGGCCGGCAAGCCGGTGACGTCAGGCGACATCAACCGGATGTTCGAGAACGCCTCGGCGGAATCGACCGTTTCGGGCCGCCGCTAGGATCGACTGAAGACAGAGACGCCCGCCGGATCGCATCCGGCGGGCGTTTTCATGTCTGGCTTTCTACGTCCGCCGACCTTCGATCCAGCGGCTGGCGCGGCCGAGCAAGCGAACCGCGTTGCCGTGCAGGCGTTCGCCGATATCCATCGGGGCCTTGCCGGCGCAGGCGCGGGCGTACGACCCCTCCAGGATCAGGGCCAGCTTGTAGCAGGCGAAGACGCGGTACCAGTTCAAGTTCGATAGATCGGCACCGGTCAGCCGGCCATAGACCTCGACCAGTTCCTCGGCCTCGGGGAAGCCGTCCCAGGGCTGGATGACGATGGTCGTCTGGCTCATGTCGCCGCCGCGGCCGGGCCAGGTGGCCAGCAGCCAGCCGAGATCGACCAGGGGATCGCCGATGGTCGAGAGCTCCCAGTCGATGATCGCCTCAAGTTCCGGCGCATCCTGGCGGAACAGCACATTCTTCAGGTGGAAGTCGCCATGCATCAGGCCGGGGCGGAAGGTCGTTGGGCGGTTCAGCTCCAGCCAGTCGCCGATGGCGTGGACGTCGGGCAGGCCGCCGGAACCGGGCCAGCCGGTGAACTCGCCATAGCTTTCGAGCTGTTTCATCCAGCGGCGGGCCTGGCGCTCCAGAAACCCTTCCGGCTTGCCGAAGTCGCCGAGGCCGACGGCCTGGTAGTCGATCAGGGCGATGCGCGAGAGGCCCTCGATCACCGACAGACCCATGGCGTGGCGGGCGTCTGGCGAGCCGGCGTGGAGCGGCGGCATTCCGACGGCGGCGTTGAAGCCGTCCAGCGGTTCCATCAGATAGAAGGCCGCGCCGAGCACTGACGCGGCGTCGCAGGCGGCGATCAGGCCGGCGTGGGGCACGTTCGATCCGGCCAGGGCCTTAAGCACTCGGGCCTCGCGACGCATGGTGTCGCTTCCGTCGTGACGCGGGTTGAGCGGCGGGCGGCGCAGGACGTATTCACGGCCGCTCCGCTTGAAACGCAGCAGGACGTTCTGGGACCCGCCGGTCAACTGGACGACATCGACGATGGGGCCGGTGCCGAGGTCTTGACCATCCATCCAGGCGGCGAGGTCGCCGAGATCGACGAGTTCGATGCCGTGCGGGCGATCGATGGTCACGCGACCGCTGCCTTCAGGCCCGCCTCGTCGCCCGAGAGGCCGTATCTGGCCAGCGCGGCCTCGCGTCGGGCGGGCAGATGATAGTCGGGGAACAGGCCCTGCGAATGCTTGCGGCCGCGCAGCAGCTGTTTGGCCAGGGTCACCTTGTGGATGTCGGTGGGGCCGTCGGCGAGACCGACCTGGAATGAGTCCAGCACCATGGCCGCCAGTGGCGTTTCATTCGACAGGCCCAGGCTTCCGTGGACGTAGACGGCGCGGGCGGCGATGTCGTGCAACACCTTGGGCATGGCCGCCTTGACGGCCGATATGTCGCCGCGGACCTTGTTGTAGTCCTTCTCGCGATCGATCTTCCAGGCGGTGCGCAGGACCAGAAGTCGGAACTGCTCCAGTTCGATCCAGCTGTCGGCGATCTTCTCCTGGACCATCTGCTTGTTGGCCAGCGGTTCGTTGCGGGTGACGCGCGACAGGGCCCGGTCGCACAGCATGTCGAAGGCCTGGCGCGCCTTGCCGATGGTGCGCATGGCGTGGTGGATGCGCCCGCCGCCAAGCCGCACCTGAGCCACGACGAAGCCATCGCCCTGACCGCCCAGCATATGATCCAGCGGCACGCCCACGTCCGTGAAGCGCAGATAGGCGTGGCTTGGATCGCGGTCGCCGTAGCCGACGTTGCGCACGATTTCGAGCCCCGGCGTGCCCTTGGGAATGATGAAGACCGACAGGCGCCGATGCGGCGGCGCATCGGGATCTGTCACCGCCATCACGAGGAAGAAGCTGGCGTAACGGGCATTGGTCGCGAACCATTTCTCGCCGTTCAGTACCCACTGGTCGCCCTTCAGCACGGCGCGCGCCGTGAATGTGGTCGGATCGGCACCCCCTTGCGGCTCCGTCATCGAGAAGCAGGAGACGATGTCGTTGGCCAGCAGGGGTTTCAAATACTGCGCCTTCTGGGTTTCGGTGCCGTAGACGGCGAGGATCTCGGCATTGCCGGAATCGGGTGCTTGGCAGCCGAAGACGGTCGGGGCGAAGACCGAGCGGCCGAGAATCTCGTTCATCAAGGCCAGCTTGACCTGACCGTAGCCTGGACCGCCCAGCTCCGGCCCGAGGTGGCAGGCCCACAGGCCGCGATCCTTGACCTGTTGCTGCAGGGGCCGGACGAACCGGACATTCAGGGGATTGTCGACGTCGAACGGGCTTTGCAGGATCATGTCCAGCGGCTCGACCTCGTCGCGCACGAAGGCGTCGATCCAGGCCAGCTGTTCGGCGAAATCGGGGTCAGTCTCGAATTCCCAGGCCATCGGAGTTTCCGTTCGTTGTTGCTTTTTTCAGGACAGGGTTCGGCCGCCATCGACGACGATGGTCTCGCCGACGATGTAGGCAGCCAGGGGAGAGGCCAGGAACAGCGCCACCCCGGCGATCTCTTCCGGCCGACCCAGGCGGTTCAGGGGAATGCCCTTGAGGCGTTCGTTCAGGCGCACGGGGTCTGAGGTTGTGACCTCGGTCATCTTGGTGGCGATCAGGCCAGGCGCGATGCCGTTGACCCGGATCCCCCGCTCGGCCCAGGCGTCGCCCAGGGTGCGGGTCAGGTGGATGGCCCCCGCCTTGGACGCCGAATAGGCGGGATTGCCGCGCGCGGCCCGCAGGCCGCCGACCGAGCTGATGACGATCAGGCTTCCGCTGCGGGTCTCCAGTGCAGGTGCCAGTTTCTGGGCGCAGGCCATCAGGCTGTTCAGGTTGACTTCGACCACTTGGCGGAAAGCCTCGGCCTGGAACTCCTGGCGGCGGTACTGGACCGCGCCTTGGGACAGGATCACCACGTCGAGTGCATCGAACGGCGGCACCCAGGCCACGACCGCGCCCGGCGTGGCAACGTTCAGGGTGGAGAAGGCGAATGGCTCCAGCGCCCCGGCACCTTCGCCATAGGCCGCCTTGTTCGCTCTCGTTCCGGTCACGGCGACCGATGCGCCCCGCGCGGCGAAGGCTTGGGCGCAGGCCAGGCCGATCCCGCTGGACCCGCCGACGACGAGGACGTTCCGGTCGGTGAAGTCGAGGTCCACAAGATGCCTAAAGCGAAAGAATGAAACAGTTGTTTTATTTTACATGTCTGGGTTAAACCGTCAATGCATGAAAGCCGATGTCGCCAGAGACGCGATCAAGCGCGCCGCTCAGAGCCTGTTCGCCGCGCGCGGGGTCGATGCGGTGTCGGTGCGCGACATTCTGACGGCGGCCGGCCAGAAGAACGGGGCCTCGCTGCACTACTATTTCGGCTCCAAGGACGATCTGGTCGTCCAGTTGGTCATCGACGGGGCCAGGCTGATCGACGAGCGCCGCAATGCGAGACTGGACGCGCTGGAGGCCGCCGGTGGGCCCCATTTCCTGCGCGAATTGATGGAGGTGCTGATCCTGCCGTCCACCGACCTGGGGCGCGCGGGAGGGGAGGGCGATTATCTACGTTTCATCTCGACCTTCAGCCTGCAGAACCGCGTGGCGTTCGAGGCCATCATCGGGGACGGATGGAACCGGGGCTACCAGCGGTGCCTGGACCACATCCGGCGTCTGGCCCCGGCCAGTCCCGAGGTGCTGGAGCGCAGGCTGGTGTTCCTGAGTCTGGGTCTGCGGGCGGTGATGACGGCGCGCGAGGCGGCGCTGGCCGCGAACCCGGCCCATCCCTTCTGGCATCCTGACGAGACGCTGGACGACCTGGTCGCGACCCTTGTCGGCATGGTGTCGCCGTCCGAATAGCTCGTCGATCCGCTTAATAAAGACTGCAAATTTAGTTCGGATTGTAGAACACCATTTCGATATCAGACTTTTCGATTGCTCCCGATCCAGTCTCTGTTAACATCGTCGTGGGGTCGGGCTGTCAGGCGGGCCCCGTATTGGCTCCAACGGATCCCGCCACAGACGCGGGGACGAGGGCGGGGAGAGAGCAGAATGAACATCACCAAGACCGGCGTATCGTGCGCGGCTCTGGCCTGGGCCCTCGTATGCGTTTCCATGCCTGCCGTAGCGCAGACTCAAACCGATCAGGACGAGGCGTCGGCTATCGACGAGGTCGTGGTCACGGCGAGGCGTCGCGATGAGGCGCCGATCTCGGTGCCCGTGTCGGTCACGGTCCTGGGGTCCGAACAGTTGCGAACCCTGGCGGTGGACAGCCTTCAGGACCTGCGCGCTGTGACCCCCGGCATTTCCGTGGGCGAGGTATCGGGCGGCGTGGGTGGTACGGTATCCCTGCGCGGTGTCGGCACCACGGCCGGCTCCAACCCGACCTTCGAGCAGACCGTTGCGGTCAATATCGACGGCGTTCAGCTGTCACGCGGCGGTGCGGTGCGTGTCGGTCAGATCGACATGGAGAAGATCGAGGTTCTGCGCGGACCCCAGGCGCTGTTCTTCGGCAAGAACAGCCCGGCCGGGGTGATCTCGATCACCACCGCCGATCCGACCCGAACCTTCGAGACTGAAGTGCGCGGTGGCTATGAGTTTAATGCCCAGGAACGCCAGCTGGAAGCCACGATCTCGGGTCCGATCACCGATACTTTGGCCGCGCGCTTGGTGGTTTACGGCGCGGACATGGAAGGCTGGCGCGACAACATCGCCGATACGGCGGCGGCCGCGACCAATGCGATCCGGCCGGGATCGGTGACGGGCTCGACCTCGGGTGGACCACAGCAGCGATTCTTCTTCACGCGCGGCACGTTGAAATGGGAGCCGACGGCAGCGTTCGATGCACGGCTGAAGCTCAGCTACGCAGACAACGAGGGCATCGGGTACAATCAGGCCGGCGGCTTTCAGCGGATCTATTGCCCCAACGGTGTGCCCCAGCTGGCCCCGCAGGCGACGGCCCTGAACGGCGGGGTCGCCAATCCTGCCCTGGCGACGGCGCTGTCGGTCGACAACTGCCGGGCCGATGCGACCTATGCCAACGGCAACATAAATCCGGCGTTCCTAGTGGGTTCGCCCGAAGGCTTCACCGATGCGGACGGGGCCGGCAACTACAGCCAGCAACTGCATTCGCTGGAGCTCAACTACCGGCCGACCGACTGGCTCAAGCTGACCTCGGTCACCGGCTGGGCCAAGAATGACGACTTCAGGGTGGACACCTATGCGGTCGCGCCGTCTGACGCCGTCGGTGCCAACGATTTCACGGGCAACACGGGTTACACCCAGTTCACCCAGGAAGTCCGGGTCTCGTCGGACCTGTCGGGCCCGTTCAACTTCCTGGTCGGAGGCTTCTACGAGAGCTCGGAGCTGGAGACCTATACCCGCAACATCCTGGCCGGAGCGCCGCTGTTCCTGCACTTCATCGACGGGACGACCCAGTCGGTGTTTGGTCAGGCATTGTGGGACATCTCCGACAAGCTTGAGCTGGCCGGTGGTCTGCGCTGGAGTAAGGAATCCAAGGACTTCGCTGTGGCGCGCAATGGCGTCTTCCAGCCCGTGGCCCCCGGCTCGGCCGACTTCGAGAACACCTCGCCCGAGGTCACCCTGACCTGGCGGCCGACCGATCGGCTGACCTTGTACGGGGCCTACAAGGAAGGCTTCAAGTCGGGCGGATTCGCTGCCGCCACCAATACCGGCGCGGCTTTCACGACGCCGCTGAACGCCCTGTACCTGCCCGAGTCGGCCGAAGGGTTCGAGGGCGGGATCAAGGCTCTGCTGTTCGACGGCGCCCTTCGCGTGAACACCGCCGCCTACAGCTATGACTACACGAACCTTCAGGTGAACTCGCTGGATAACTCCAGCGGGGTGCCGGTGATCCGGGTCAACAACGCCGGGGCCGCGACGGTCAAGGGATTCGAGGGCGACTTCACCCTGCGGCTGCCGGCCATGCCGGGCCTGACGATCCGGGGGGCCGCCAACTTCAATGACGCGACCTACACCGACTTCCTGGCGACCTGCTACATCGGCCAGACGGTGGCGGACGGGTGCAACCTGTTGCTCAATCCGACGACGGGCCGGTTCACGGGTCAGCAACTGGGTGGCCAGCGCCTGGTCAATGCGCCGGAATGGACCGGCTCCCTGGGCGGCAGCTACACGGGTTCCACGGCCGTCGAGGGCATCGATTGGGGCATGAACGTCGATGCCCTGTTCAAGTCCGAATACAATCCGCACCCCGAACTGCATCCGGGCGCGGCGCAGGACGGCGTGACCTTCCTGAATGCCGGGGTGCGGGTGTTCAGCAGCGATCGTCGCTGGGAATTGGCCGTGATCGGGCGCAATCTGACCGAGGAATACCGCGTCGACGTCGCCTCGAACGTGCCCCAGACCGGCATCGCGACGCGAACGGGATCGACCACGGTCGGTGGGCTTGCTGACCTCAGCGGCAACGTCAATCGGGGTCGGGAAGTGATGCTCCAACTCACCTTCCGTCCGTTCTGATCCGCCGGGAAATGCCGGCCTGTAAGGGGTAAGTCGTTGCGTCTGGTCACGTTCGAGCATGAGGGCCGTCGTCGGGCCGGGGCCTTCATCGACGGCGACACCCGCGTCGTTGATCTGGCGGCCGTGCATCAGCAAAGGCACGGGGCTCCGGCTTCGGCACTGGGCGACATCCTGTCCCTGATCGAGGGCGGTGACGACGCGCTGGACATGGCCATGGAGGCGGTGAAATCGGCACCGGAAGCCGCGATCCTTAGCCGCGCGGACGTCAGGCTTAGGGCACCGATCCAGCCGCCGCCGCAGATGCGGGACTGCAGCACCTTCGAGACGCACCAGCGCCAGGCCTATGCCGCGGGTCGTGCGATGCGGGCCCGGGCCAAGGGCGTCGAGGTCATCGAGGACACCGGGCCGTCGGAGGCCGAGCAACGGATCCTGGACCTCTTCGTCAAACAGCCGCTCTACTACAAGGCCAACCGGTTCTCCGTGATCGGGACCGAGGAGACGGTGATCTGGCCGGCCTATTCGCGGATGATGGATTTCGAGCTGGAGTTCGGCTGCTACATCAAGAAGGCGGCCAAGGACGTGCCGGTCGAGAAGGCTCGCGACTACATCTTTGGCTATACGATCTACAACGACTTCAGCGCGAGAGACGCGCAAGCCGTCGAGATGATCGGCCAACTGGGGCCGTCGAAGGGCAAGGATTTCGATACCGGAAACGCCATGGGGCCATGCCTCGTGACGGCTGACGAAATGCCCAATCCCTATGATCTGACCATGATCGCGCGTGTCAACGGCGAGGAATGGGGACGGGGGAACTCGGGTACCATGCACTGGAAGTTCGAGGACCTGATCGCCTTCATCTCGCGGTCCGAAACCCTCCATCCAGGCGAGTTCCTGGGGTCGGGGACCGTGGGTAACGGTTGTGGCCTGGAGGCCCAGCGGTTCCTGAAATCCGGCGACGAGGTCGAGCTGGAGGTGTCGGGGATCGGCGTCCTGAGGAACCGGATCGTCCGGGAAGCCTAGATCAGGCCGGAATAGGCGCCGCCATCAAGTTGAAGGTTCTGGCCGGTGATGTAGCCGGCGCGGTCCGAGCACAGGAAGGCGCAGGCGTCCCCGACCTCGGACGGACGACCGAAGCGGCCGGCGGGAATGGAGGCGACCAGCTCAGCGCGGGCGTCGGCCGGGTCGATCTGTCGGACGCGGGCCAGGGATCGGGTCATCTGGGCCAGCCGGTCGGTCTCGACCTTTTCGGGCAGGATGCAGTTGATGGTCACGCCGTCGGCCGCGACCTCTCCGGCCAGGGCCTTGCAGAAGGCGGTCAGGCCCGCACGGGGGCCGGTGGACAGGGCCATGGGAAATTTCGGTGTCTTGACCATGGCCGAGGTTATGGCGACCACACGACCGAAACCGCGCTCGCGCATGCCGCCGATCACCGACTGGATCAGCAGGATCGGCGAGATCATCTTGGCCGCGACGACCTCGGACCAGGCGGCTTCGGTCCAGTCCTGAAGGCGGCCGGGCTTGGGGCCGCCGCTGTTGCAGACCAGGATGTCGGGCGCGGGACAGGCGGCCAGAACGGCAGCGCGGCCCTCGGCGGTGTCGACATCGGCGAGGATGGTGTGGGGGTGGCGGCCGGTCAGCGTTTCGATCTCGGTAGCCGCGGCCTCGAGCCGCTCGGCGTCGCGGCCGTTGATCCAGACCTCGACGCCCTCGGTCGAGAGCGAGATGGCGCAGGCCTTTCCCAGCCCCGACGAAGAGGCGCAGATCAGGGCGCGTTTGCCGGTGATGCCGAAATCCATGAACCGGCTCCTGACCGCCCGTCAGAGGGTGCGGGCGATGATTTCCTTCATGATCTCGGACGTCCCGGCATAGATGCGGGCGACCCGCGCATCGACCCAGGCGCGCCCGACATCGTATTCGCTCATATAGCCGTATCCGCCATGAAGCTGGAGCAGTTCATCCAGAAGCTGGCCGTGCAGTTCGGCGCTGGTCAGCTTGGCCATGGCGGCGGTTTCGGGCGTCAGTTCGCCATCCAGCAGCTTCTGCAGGCAGTCGTCGATGAAGACTCTCAGCATCTGGGTCCGCGCCTTGACGTCGGCCAGCTTGAACCGGGTGTTCTGGAACTCGAACAGGGGCTTGCCGAACACGACGCGGTCCTTGGTATAGGCGACGGTCTTTTCGAGCATGGACTCCAGCGAGGCGGCGGCGCGGATGCCGATGACCAGCCGCTCCTTGGCCAGTTCGGTCATCAGGCAGGTGAAGCCGCCGCTTTCCTCGCCCAGCCTGTTCTCGACCGGCACCCGGACGTCGGAGAAGAACAGTTCGGAGGTGTCCTGGCCGCGCAGACCGATCTTCTCAAGCTTCTTGCCCTTCTCGAAGCCGGGCGTGCCCTCCTCGACGCAGAACAGGGTGATGTCCTTGGGGTTGGCCTGGCCCTCGACCTTGGCCGCGACGATAGCCAGGCCGGAATTGATGCCGTTGGTGATGAAGGTCTTCTGGCCCGACAGGACATAGTGGTCGCCGTCGCGGACCGCCTTGGTCTTCATGCCGCGCAGGTCGCTGCCGATCTGGGGCTCGGACATGGCGATGACGGCGATCAACTCACCGGAAATCAGCCGGGGCAGCCAGCGCGCCTTCTGGTCGTCTGTGCCGTAGTTGACCAGATAGGGGACAGCGACGTCGGAATGGGTGGTGAAGCCGACGGCGGTCGCATTCACCCGCGCCAGTTCCTCGATCAGGATGGCGCTGTGACCGAAGTCGCCGCCGGAGCCGCCGTATTCCTCGGGGGCTGTGACGCACAGCAGGCCTTCTTCGCCCGCGCGCAGCCACAGGGATTTTGGCACGATGCCGTCGCGTTCCCACTCGGCGTGGTGCGGCACGATCTCGGTCTCGACGAAACGCCGGACCTGATCGCGGAACATCTCGTGGTCGTCGCGGAAGACCTTGCGGGTGGTCATGGCGGGCTCAGCTGTCCGTGTAGTTGGGAGGGCGTTTCTCGATCATCGCGTTGACGGCCTCTGCGTGATCGTTGGTGTGGTGGGCCAGGGCCTGATAGGCGGCCGACAGTTCGAGCAGGGGCCCGAGACGCATGTGCTGACCCTCGCGCAGCAGGCGCTTGGTCAGGCGAAGCGCATGGCCGGGGCTGGAGGCGACGCGGTGGGCCAGGGCCATGGCCGTGGTCATCAGATCCTCGGGCGCGGTCAGTTGGGTCACCAGGGTCCAGTCTAGCGCGGTCTGGGCATTCAGGGCGTCGCCGGTCAGAGCCATGTGGCTGGCACGCGGCATCCCCACGATGCGTGGCAGGAGCCAGGCCCCTCCGTCGCCAGGGACGATGCCCAGCTTGACGAAGCTCTCGGCGAAGATGGCGGTGGTCGAGGCTATGCGAATGTCCGCCATACAGGCGAAGTCGAGGCCGGCACCGATGGCGTGGCCGTTGACGGCGGCGATCACCGGCGTTTCGAGTTCGTACAGCGCCATAGGGATGCGCTGGATACCGTCGCGATAGCGGTTGCGCAGGCGATAGGGCGAGCCTTCGAAGATGCCGGTGCGGTTCTGCATCGCCTTGATGTCGCCGCCCGCGCAGAAGGACGCGCCGGCGCCGGTGATTACGACGACGTGGATCGAGGGGTCGGCGCGGACCTCCTCGCAGGCGTCCTCGATCTCGAACATGTCCTCGGGTTTGCTGAACGCGTTGCGCGCCTCCGGTCGGTTCAGGGTCCAGACGGCGACGGGGCCGTCGCGGGTCTTGAGCAGGAAGTCTGTCATGGGTTTGATGTCTCCTCGAACGCGCCGGTGACCAAGGGCCACAGGCCGTCGTCTCCGGCCGCAGCGATGGTCCGGCCCAGCCGCTCGGCCCAGAAGGCGTCAGAGCCGTATTCCGCGCGCCAGGCCCAAAGGCGGCGGGTCAGGAAATGCAGGCTGTGTTCGTGGGTGAAGCCGATGGCGCCGAAGACCGCGTGGGCGATGGCGGCACCCATGCCGGCCGCCTCGCCGGACACGGCCTTGGCCGAGGCGGTGGTCAAAAGGTCAGGCGCGGGATCGGCCATCAGGAAGGCCGCCTCGGCGGCGGCGACGGCGGCGGCGGCCTGGGTGGCCAAGACCGCCAGCTGTTGCTGGACCGCCTGGAACTTGCCGATCGGGCGGCCGAACTGGACGCGTTCATTGGCGTAGTCGGCGTTGACCTCGGTCAGGCGACCGAGCGCGCCCGCCATCTGGGCCGACCTCAGCATCGCCCCGCCCAGCACGACGGCGTCGGTCGAGGCCGACGTCGCGGCCTCGGCAACCAGAGAGCCGAGCGCAAGGGTGACGATGTCGCGTGGCTCGCCGGCGACGTTAGCATCCGTGACGATCCCGGCGTCCGCGAGAGAATGCAGGGCGATCCGCCCGGCCTTAGCGTCATGCAGAACCAGCCAATGAGCGTGACGCCCCCATGGGACATCGGCGAGGGGCGCGTCGGACGAACCGGTCGCGAAGACGATAACGCCATTTTCGGGCGGGGCGAGGCCTGCCGACGACAGCAGGCTGTTGGCGAAGATGGCCTCGGGCAGGGGCACTGGCGCGGCCGCGGCTCCGCAGGCGCGGACGACCACGAAGATGTCGCTCCAGCTCGCGCCCGTCCCGCCAAGGTCTTCGGGCACGGCGGCGAAGGGCAGGCCCAAGGCCTCGATCTCGGCCCAGAGGTCGGCAGGCCAGACGCCGGTCTCGGCGGCGCGCAGCAGGTCGGGCGTGACCGCGTCTGCCAGCAGCCGCTCGATCGTCTCCTGAAGCAGGGTTCGCATCAGCGTACTCCCAGGCCGCGGGCGAGAATGCCGCGCAGGATCTCGCGCGTGCCGCCGCGCAGGGAAAATGAGGGTGCCATGCTCTGGACGATGGCCAGGACGCGCCGGGTCGTCGCAGCCTGTTCGCCGGGGGGCAGGGAATCGATCAGCCGCATGGCGACCTCGACCGTGTCCTGCTCATAGCCGGTGCCCAGATCCTTGACGCAGGAGGCGGCCCAGACGGGATCGTCGCCGCTCGCGAGTTGGGCGGTGACAGAGACCGACATCGACCGCAGCGAGATGAGCCAGGCGGCGAGACGTCCGATCTCCATGGCCTGACGCGCGTCGGGCATCGGGCCGACCGCGCCCACCAGGCAGCGGAAAAGGGTCATGGCGCTGAGGAATCGTTCGGGGCCACTACGCTCGAACGCCAGTTCCGACGTCGCCTGGGCCCAGCCGTCGCCCTCGACGCCGATCAGAGCGTCTGCGCCGAGGCGCACGTCGTCAAAGGTGACTTCGTTGAAATGCTCGTGGCCCGACAGATCCTTGATCGGGCGGATCATGACGCCGGGCAGGGTCAGGTCGACGATGATCTGGGACAGGCCGGCATGACGCTCGCTGGCGGGGTCGGTGCGGACCAGGGCAATCATGAAGTGACAGCGGTCTGCATTGGTGGTCCAGACCTTGCGGCCGTTCAGAACCCACGATCCATCGGCCTGACGGTCGGCTTTGGTCCGGACCGAGGCGAGGTCAGAACCCGACGCCGGTTCGCTCATGCCGATGCAGAAATACAGTTCTCCGGCGCAGATGGCGGGAAGATAGCGTTGCTTCTGCGCCTCCGTGCCATGACGCAGGATTAATGGCGCGCTCTGGCGGTCGGCGATCCAGTGGGCGGTAACGGGGGCTCCGGCGGCCAGCAACTCCTCACTGACGACGAACCGTTCGAACGGCGATGCGTCGTGGCCGCCATACTGTTTGGGAATGCTGAGGCCAAGCCAGCCCTTGGCACCTAGCAGACGGCTGAAGTCGGCGTCGAACCCCATCCATGAGAGGGCGCGCTTCTCGGGCGTCGAGGTCGGGATCCATTCGGCGACGAAGTCACGAACGGCGGTGCGAAGAGGCCCCAGGCCTGTTGGCAGGACAGGCGGGCCGAACTGGTCGAGCAGGTTCACGAAGGCTTCCCGGACGTTTGAATCGGCTCTCTTGCGGAGCGTTTCGTTCTATACATTCCAGAATATCGTTCTGACCAGAGAATACTGTTTGCTGCGACATCCTGTTTTCCGTTAGGATCGGGCCAACGATGACGACGGCCGGTCCGTCGCGCACGGGGGAGGCTAAAGCATCCGAAGCGGCCCGGCTTTACCGGCCTGCACGGCGTGCCCGGCACCCGCGACGACGCGGCGATCCTGCCCAGCAAGAAGGTAGACAGCATTGGCCAAGGTTGCAGTGGTGGGAGCCGGCCTGATGGGCGTCGGGATCGCGCATGCGTTCGCGTCGTCGGGCCATACCGTCTGTCTGATCGACGTCTCGGGCGAACAGTTGGCCAAGGCGCAGACGACGATCGCTGGCATCCTCGCCGATGGGGTCCGGTTGGGCAAGGTCGTGCAACTGGCAGCGGATGCGGCCCTTGCAAGGCTAACGACGTCCGCGAGCGTCACCGACGGCGCGGCCGGGGCCGATCTTCTGGTCGAGACGGTCTCCGAAAACCTCGCGATCAAGATCGATGTGGTCAAGAAGGCCGAGGCCGTGATGGCGCCGACCGGCCTGTTGGCGACCAATACCTCGGCGCTGAGCGTGACCGAGATCGCGGCCGCCTGTGTCGACCCGACCCGGGTCATCGGGATGCATTTCTTCAACCCGGTTCAGAAGATGAAGCTGGTCGAGCTGGTGCGCGGCCTGGCCACCACCGACGAGGCCGTGGCGATCTGTCGGGACTATGTGGCGCAACTGGGCAAGACGGCGATCGTCGTGAACGAGACGCCGGGCCTGACCACCAGCCGGATGTCCGCCATGGCCGGTAACGAGGCGATGTGGATGCTTCAGGAAGGCGCCGCGACCGCCGAGGACATCGACACGGCGCTGAGGCTCGGCTTCAACCACCCGATGGGGCCGCTGGAGCTGGGCGACCTGACCGGCTGGGATACGCGGCTGTCGGTGCTGCACTATCTGCATAGCACCCTGGGCGACAAGTTCAGACCGTGCCCGCTGATCATCAAGATGGTCAAGGCAGGGCGCTACGGCCGCAAGACCGGTTGGGGCGTCTATAAATACGAGAATGGCGTCAAGGTGCCGGGGTCCGGCCTGAAGGGGACCAACCTGTGAACCTGGTCTATGTGGTCGCGGCGGTTCGCACGCCGATCGGGAAATTTCGCGGGGCGTTGGCCGGGGTCCGTGCCGACCATCTGGGTGCCCATGCGCTGAACGCGCTGATCGCGCGGGCGGGGGTTGAAGCCGGGCAGATCGACGACGTGATCTTCGGCAACGTGACCCAGATTGGGGAACAGTCGGCCAATATCGCGCGGACATCGCTACTGGGGGCGGGCTGGCCCGTGACGATCCCAGCCATGACGGTCGATCGCAAATGCGGGTCGTCGGAAGCCGCAATCCATATTGGCGCGGCCCAGATCGCGGCGGGGCTGAGCGACCTGGTGGTCGCGGGCGGGGCCGAGGCGATGTCGCGGGTGCCGATGGGCTCCAACCGCGCCATCCACGGCGAGGCGTTTGGCTGGATGGTTTCGGATCGGTATGAGCTGACCAGTCAGGGCGAGGCGGCCGAGCGGATTTCCGACAAATACGGCTTCGACCGCGACGCGCTGGACGACTTCGCGGCCGAAAGCCACAGGCGCGCGGCTGTTGCCACGGACGCGGGCCATTTCCGCGCCGAGACGGTGTCCGTGCCGGTCGGCGACCTGGCCGAAAAGGACTGGGAGGGGCCGCGCGAGACGCTGGACGCCGACCAGACCATCCGCCGCGACACCAGCCGCGAGAAGCTGTCCACGCTGAAGACCAGCTTCCGCGAGAACGGTCGCGTCACCGCCGGCAATGCGTCTCAAATTTCGGACGGGGCGGCGGTCGTGCTGCTGGCGTCCGAGGCGGCGGTGAAGAAGTACAATCTGACGCCGCTGGCCCTGGTCAGGTCGGTCGCCGTGGTCGGCGCCGATCCGGTCATGATGCTGGAAGGTCCGATCGCGGCCAGCCAGAAGGCCGCCGCCTCCGCCGGGCTGTCGTTCGACGACATCGCCCTGTTCGAGGTCAACGAGGCCTTCGCCAGCGTTCCCCTGATGTGGATGCAGCAGACCGGCGTCGGGTCGGACCGGTTGAACGTCAACGGCGGCGCCATCGCCCTGGGTCACCCGCTGGGTGCCACCGGCGCGCGGCTGGCGACCAGCCTGATCCACGAACTGGGCCGGACGGGACAGAAATACGGGCTCCAGGCCATCTGCTGCGCCGGCGGCCTGGCCACGGCGACTGTGTATGAGAACCTGATGCCGACGCCGACGACCTGAAGGCGGAGGCGTGACCATGCCGGAGCTGACCTATTTCTATACGCCGACGACCTGTTCGCTGGCGTCGCACATCGCTCTGGAAGAGTCGGGTCTGTCGTTCGAGGCCAGCCGCATCCGCCTGCATGACCCGGACGCAGTCGCGATCTGGCGTCGCACCAATCGGTCAGGCGGGGTCCCGGCCCTGATTTCTGACGGGCGGTTGCTGACCGAGAATGTCGCCATCCTCGATTATGTGGCGCGGTTGGCACCCGAGGCGGGACTGCTGCCCGACGATGCTTTCGACACGGCGCGCACCCTGTCGCTGACGGCGTGGTTCGCCAGTACGGTTCACATCACCGGCCGGATGGCGCGAGCACCGTTCCGCTTCACTCTGGACGAAGCGGCCCATGAACCGCTCAAGACCGAGGGCCGCATCCGGTTCGAGGCCAACCTACGCAAGGTCGACGCGATGCTCGTGGGTCGCGATTGGCTGGTCGGAGACTGTCTGTCGGTCGCGGACGCCTATGCGCTGGTCTTCTACGCCTGGGGTGTGGCGGGCGACTATCCGATGGTCGAGATGAAGCACTATTCGGCCTTGGCCCAGCGTATGGCCGAGCGGCCCGGCGTCCAGCGGGCCATGGCGCGCGAGAAGACGCCGCCCTTTCCTGTATGAGCCATCAAGGGAGACCTGTCGTGTCCAGGATCGTGATCGTTACCGGTGCCTCAGGCGCGCTCGGCCGTGCCGTCGTCGCGAGATTGAAGGCGCAAGGCGTCGTCGTCGCGGCTGTGGATGCGGCGGCCACGGTCGAGATCGACGCGGATCTGGTCCTCCCGGGCGTCGACCTGGCGGATGCGGCGTCGGTCGCCACGGCGTTCGAGACCGTTGCCACGGCCCTCGGTCCGATTACCGGACTGGCCAATATCGCCGGAGGCTTCGTCTGGGAGCCCGTCGTCGGCGGTGAGGCGCAGACCTGGGATCGCATGTTCCGGACGAACCTGCTGACCGCAGCCCTGGCCAGCCGGGCCGCACTGCCGCATCTGCTGAAACAGGGCGGGTCGATCGTCAACGTCGGCGCAGCGGGTGCCGTGGACCCGGCGACGGGTATGGCCCCTTATGCCGCGTCGAAGGCGGGGGTCATGGCCCTGACCCGCAGTCTGGCCGATGAACTGCGCGGCAAGGGCGTGCGAGTGAATGCCGTCATCCCCACGATCCTCGATACCCCGACCAACCGTCGCGACATGCCCGACGCCGATCCGGCCGGCTGGGTCCAGCCGAAGGATGCTGCCGAGGTGATCGCCTTCCTGCTGTCGGACGCGGCCGTGGCGGTGAACGGCGCCGGGGTCGCGCTGGCGGCGTCCTGAGCGTCAGGGCGTCCGATCGGCCTTCGTGTCCAGACCCAGCGGGGTTGAGGCATCCGGCTGACCCGCGTCGATGGCCAGTGTCTTGGCCCGCTTGGACTGGATCTCGCGGATGGTGATGTAGAGGGTCGAGACCACGATGACCCCGGCACCCAGCCAGGTGAACACATCGGGCCATTCGCCGAACACCAACAGGCCCGCAATCACCGACAGGACCAGCCGTGCGTAGTCGATGGGGGCCAGGACGGCGGCCTCGCCCACCGCCATGCCCTTGATGAAGAGCACCTGGTTGGCGGCGCTCAGCAGGCCGATGAGGAACAGGGGGATCAGGTCGCCCGGGCTGGGCCAGCGCCAGTCCGCCAGGGCAAAGGGCAGAGCCAGCAGTTCTCCGATGATGCTGGACCAGACCAGGATCGAACTCGCGGACAGGCTCCGGGTCAGGGATTTTACGCCGGTAATCGTGCCTGCGAGACAGAGAGCCGAAGCCAGGGCGGCGAGGTGGGGCCAGCCGATGGCGACCCCCGAAGCCCAAGGCCGCATGATGATCATCACGCCGACGAAACCCATCAGGACCGCCGCGATCCGGCTCGGGCCGATGACTTCGCGCAGGAAGATCGCCGCCAGAAGCACGACCCAGAGCGGCCGCGTGAACGACAGGGCGTTCGCCTCGGCCATCGGCATGGCCTCGTAGGTATAGAGCAGCAGGATCATCCCGACCGTGGCCAGCAGCGACCGCAGGAATAGCGCCGGCATGGTCGAGCGCGGCACGAACAGCACCTGTCGCGGGCTGCGCAGCATGAAGGGGATGGCGACGATCAGCGAGCCGGTCTGGCGGTAGAAATTCTGGACGTGGGACGGGTAGTCGCCGCTGAGATGCTTTACCAGGGTGGTCATGGTGACGAAGGTCACGCCCGACAGCAGCACCCAGATCGCGCCCTGCACATTGGGCGAAAGGCGCGAAAAGTAGGCCTTCAAGAGGGCGTTTCCCCGGAACTCGTGTCTTCGTAGCCCTTGAGGACATAGGTCATGCGGCCGCCGGCCAGCATCAGGCCGCTGAACAGATGCAGTTCGACGATCTGTTCCTCGCTGAAATGTTCGCGCAGGTGGTCGTAGACCTCGTCACCCATGGAGAAATAGTCGCCCGCGAACAGCTCGGCGAATCGCAGGGCGGCCTGTTCAGGTGGGCTGAAGCGAGGGTCGGACCAGTCGCTGCAGGCGACGATGTCGGCTTCTGACACATCGTCGGATTTGCGTGCGATCTGGCACACCGGGCAGGTCGTGATCGAGGCGATCTTGAGCCGCACCAGTTCTCGCAGCCGCTCGGGCAGGACGCCGCGCTCGTGAATCTCCGCCATCGTTTCGAGCCAGGCATTGGCGGCGGCCGGACGCCGGGCCCAAATCTGGACCGGCAGGGTGTTGGACAGCATCCGCGTCGCCGTCCCCCGAGCGATCGCGGCGCGCAAGGGATCCGACAGGCTGTCGAGGGGGAGGGGGGCGACGCGGGCCATTTCGCTAACCCCGATCTTCGCAGAACTCGAAGATCGCGCCGCCGAGCTCGGCCGGATCGACGCGCAGAAGTGCGCCGCCGACGGCCTGGCAGTCCTCGATCCGCTCGAACTTCACGCCCAAAGCGGTCAGGCGTTCGGCCTTGGCGTCCAGGCCGTTGACCGAGATACGGATATAGTGGGGCCCCGGTCCCCAGTTATGCAGGTAACGGCCGGACGGGCTGTCCCATTGCGTCGGCTGGATGACGTCGAGCGTCGCGCTGGTCCCCAGGTTGAACCCGATGCGGGCGACCTTGTAGCCCTCGCCGTCCAGTTGCTGGACCGCGCTCGCCGGCTGGAGATCGAGGTTGGTGTCGAGCCGGCGCAGGACGTCGTCCAGATCGCGAACCAGGAAACCCCGGCCGACGACGCGGACCATGTCACCCGGCTTGGGATCGCGCGGGCGGGGCGGGGGATTGCTGAAGGCGTCGGCCGGCATCTGGATCGCCGCCAGCGGGATGACTTCGATGCACAGACCGCCGTCGACCGAGGGCTCATAGACCGGGTTCTCCGGCGTGCAGCCGACCCACAGGCGGTCGAACGGCATCTCGGGCGTCAGTTGGGCCAGACGAAAGGGCTGGTTCTTGCTCAGCAGGTGTTCGACGACGCCGCCGATATTGTCGGAGACCAGGACGGTGGCGTGGGTCTTGATCGGACGGCACGGCCCCTGGAAATCCTCCAGGCTCTTGAGAAACCCTGGGAACATCGGGTCGCCGTGGTTGGGGAAGTCCAGATGGCCCTGCGGCTCGACCCGCGTCGGGGAGACGGCCAGCGACTTATGCACCCGCAGGAAGTGAGCGACATAGGGATGGCCGGGGAAGGCCTGACGCCAGTTGGCGTGACCGTGGATCTCCAGCTTGGAGACGATCTGTTCGGCCGTATGGTCGGCGTCGTGGACCATCAGGTCGCCGCTCAGCAGCAGGTCGTAGAGGCTCATCTCGTTCTCCTTGTCGTCGGCGGCGCACGAGCGCTCCCCGAATGATCTTCAGTCCTTGACCAGCAGCAGGCTGCCGGCGAGCGGTCCTCCGCCGGCCGCACACACGGCGACGTGCGGGTCGCGGATCTGGCGTTCGCCGCCGCGTCCCCACAGCTGGGTGCAGGCCTCATGGACGTAGCCCATGCCGTGGGTGCGTCCGCCCGACAGCTGGCCGCCGTTGGTGTTCAGCGGCAGCTGGCCGTCCAGCGCGATGCGCCCGCCGCCCTCGACGAAGGCGCCGCTCTGTCCCTTGGGGCACAGGCCGAGCCCCTCCAGCCACATCATCGTCAGGATGCTGAAGCCGTCGTAGAGCTGAGCCGTATCGACGTCGGCGGGCTTCAGGTCGGTGCGCGCCCACATGGCGTTGGCGGCGTCGGGCATGGCGTTGGCGGTCAGGTCGACCTGGTCCCACAGATAGGGCTGGTTCATCGCCGCGCCGATCGCCTCGATGCGGATCGGCGGATGACGCAGGTCCTTCGCCATATCGCGGCGCGACAGGACGATGGCGGTGGAGGCGTCGCAATGGACGTCGCAGTCGAACATCCGCAGCGGTGTCGAGATCATCTTCGACGCGAAATAGTCATCCATCGTCATGGGCTTGCGCATGACGGCCTTTGGATTCAGCTGTGCGTTGCGCCGGGTGGTCAGGGCGATCTGAGCCAGTTGTTCCGGCGTGGTTCCATAGGTCTCCATGTGGAGGGCCGCGTACATGGCCGTGATGTTGACGACCGACAGCACGTTGAACGGCGTACACCACTGCCACATGAAATTGCCGTCTCGCGGGCCGGACTTGGCTGCCAGGCTCTGATCCTTGGAGCCACTGGTGCGGTTGCTGGACTCGGTGATGGTACGGAACACCAGGACATGGTTCGCCATGCCCGACGCGATGGCCATGACGCCGTTCATGACCCCGGCCAGCGGCCCGGCCGCCTCATAGCCCCCACTGAACCAGTTGCAGTTCAGCCCCAGCATGGTCATGACCGACAGGGGACCGACGGGCGAGAAGCTCGAGCCGTTGGAGTTGTCGCCGGGCCAGGAACAGACGCCGTCGATGTCCTTGGGGTTCAGGCCTGCATCGGCGATGGCCTCCAGCGCCGCATCCACGGTCAGTTGCATGGCGGAGCGCGAGGATGGTCGTCCGACCTCGGACTGGCCGATGCCGGTGATGGCGACGTTCTTTTCCAGATACCGGCTGTCCATCAGGCGGCCCTCTCGAACAGAGGAATCCAGACGTCCTCCACGTTCTCGAACACCACGGTCACGGGCATGCCGATCGTGACGGCCTCGGGCGCACAGTTCACGATATTGGACAGGAAGCGCAGGCCCGCCTGTTCCTCCAGTTCGACGATGGCGACGACGTAGGGTTCGGTGAACTCTGGCGTCCAGGCCTGGTGATTGATCGTGAAGGTCACGACCCGTCCACGCCCCGACACCGGGGTCGGAGTGACGTTCAGGCTGCTGCATTGGTGACAGATCGGGGCGGGGGGGTGGAAATAGCGCGTGCAGTCGTCGCAACGGTGAATCCGCAGCTCGCCGACCTCGCCGCCGGTCCAGAACGGCCGGGTTTCCGCATTGAGCAGGGGGAGTTTTCTCACCGTTCCGCCTCTGGATTTTGACGTCGACGGTTCATCTAGCGCCCTGTGAACGCGGGCGGGCGCTTTTCCTTGAACGCGGCTGCGGCCTCCTTGCGGTCCTCGGTGGACATCAGCAGGACGAACAGGTCCTTTTCCAGCTTGAGCCCGGCCCGGAGATCGAGTTCCAGGCCGTCGCGCGCGGCTTCCTTGGCGTAGGCCGAGGCGGTCGCGGGCTTGGAGGCGATGCGTTCGGCGATCGTCTGGACCTCGTCGATCAGGCTCTCGGGGGACGCCGACAGGCGCGAGACCAGGCCGATGCGGTGCGCCTCGGCCGCGTCGATCCGGTCGCCGGTCAGCAGCAGGTCAAGCGCGCGGCCCAGACCGACGATGCGCGGCAGCCTCTGGGTGCCCCCGCCGCCGGGGATCAGGCCGAGGCCGGTTTCGGGCAGGCCGAACACGGCGTTGGGTGCCGCGATACGGATGTCGCAGGCCATGGCGATCTCGATCCCGCCGCCCAGACAGAATCCATGAATGGCGGCGATGACGGGCTTTCTGACCCGGTCCAGGACCTCGATCCAGCCCGGCGTCATCCCGTCGCGAAGTGCGGGCAGGGAGGTGGCGTCGCTCTGGGACTTGATGTCTGCCCCGGCGCAGAAGCCGCGCTCGCCGGCGCCGCGGATGACGATCACCCCGACCTCGGGATCGCGGTCCAGAAGTTCCAGGGCCTGCGTCGCTTCGGTCCGAAGCGCAGGGTTGATCGCATTGATCTGTCCGGGACGGTTCAGCACCACCCAGCCCACGCGATTGACGCGCTCGATCTGGACCGCGCGTTCGATGGCTCCATCCGCCATGGTCAGGCTCCGTCGGGTGCGGCGGTCGTTCGACGGCCGGTCTGGGTGTTCAGGGATCGGGATGGGTTGGCGGTCACGCGGTGGCTCCTTCGACGAACCGCTCCGATTTGCGCGCCGCAAACCAGGCGGCCAGGAAATGCAGGCTGGACCACAGGCTGAAGATCATCACTGCGGCGATGCCGAACTTGAGCGAGTTCGTGCCACCGACCCGGTCGCTGACGACACCCACCACGAGGGGGCCGACGCCGTATCCGATCAGGTTGGTCACCGCCTGGACCGAGGATACGACGACGCCGCGCATCCGTGGCTCCACGCCGGTGACGAGAATGGCATAGGCGGGGGCGGTGAAGGCGCGCGACACGATCTCGAAGACGATGAAGCCGACGGCCACAACGATCAGCGATGATCCCAGCGCGAACACGAGGCCGGATGCACAGGCCATGGCGCAGGCCGCCATGGGCACGGCCGGCAGGGTCTGAACGCCCCACCGCTTCGACACCGCATCGCCCAGCGGGCCGCCCAGCAGTGAACCCATCGCGCCAAAGATCCCGACCCCCAGCCCGGCCAACAGACCCGCCTGTGGCAGGGTGAAATCCTGGGTCCGCACCAGGAAGGACGCCGCCCATACGGGAACGCCCGACATGGCCAGAGAGGCCAGGCCGATGCCTGCAAACGGATGGAACACGGTCGGATTGGCGCAGACGAATTTGAGGGTCTGGAACATCGACGGTGCCGGCTCTCCAGCCTTCTCGTCCAGGCCACGTTCGCGGATGGGCTCACGCACGGTCAGAAAGATGAGCACCGCCAGGATGAGCCCGGGAACTCCGGCGACGAAGAAGGCGGCCCGCCAGCCGTAGTTCGCGGCGATTACCCCGCCGAGCACCAGGCTGATGGCGGTGCCGAAGGCGGTACTGGTCCAGAAGATGCCCATGGCGGTCGACCGGCGGTTCTTGGGAAACAGGTCCGCGATCATCGACATGGCGGTGGGCGCCGCCGCCGACTCCGAGGCCCCGACCGCCAGCCGGGC
Organism: Brevundimonas sp.; assembly: GCF_016463485.1. Classification (GTDB taxonomy): domain Bacteria; phylum Pseudomonadota; class Alphaproteobacteria; order Caulobacterales; family Caulobacteraceae; genus Brevundimonas. The sequence goes on along the minus strand of NZ_JAEMRD010000003.1, from coordinate 61,185 downwards.
CATGACCAGGGCCGGATAGCTCTGGGCGAAGCCGCACAGGGCGGTACACAGGCTCCAGGTCGCCACGACGGCTGCCAGCAGTTTCGTGCGATTGACCCGATCGATCAGCCACCCCATCGGAATGCCCGCCAGCGCATAGGTCACGCCGAACGCCAAGCCGGTCAGCAGGCCGAGTTGGCTGTCGGACAGGTCGAACTCGGCCTTCACCGGCTCGATCAGGATCGACATCGCCGTCCGGTCGATGGAGTTCGAGATATAGACCAGCGTCAGGATGAAGAGGGTGTACCAGGCGCCCTTGGCGAGCGGCGAGGTCGAGCTTGTGGGCATGGCTATAGACCCGCCTTGCAGCCTGAACCCGGCGTCGCCGATGTGCGGAATCTAACGGGCACTGCTATCCTCCGGGCGCGCTTGGAGCGGCGTCTGTTTCGCCAAGGCTAGAACGTCGGTTGGAATTCGGCAAGCGAAACGACGTTCTAACACCAGAATATACTTGCTTGTTCACGGATGCGCCGCCCGATAGGTCGAGAGCGGGGCTGCAAGTCCCGCGACGTGATAGGAGATTTGCCGTGCGAGCCCTTCAGAGTGTGACGCCGGGTGGCCCGGAAACCCTATTGGTCCACGAGGTCGATGAACCCGTCCCGGCCGCAGGTCAGGTCGCTGTCGAAGTTCATGCCTGCGGTGTCAATTTCCCCGACGTGCTGGTGATCGAGGACCGATATCAGCTTCGGCCGACCCGGCCCTTCTCACCCGGCAGCGAACTGTCGGGTGTCGTGCGCGCCGTGGGGCCCGGCGTCGTGGCGCCGGTCGTGGGACAGCGGGTGTCGGCGTCCCTGCCGTTCGGTGCCATGGCCGAGGTCGTGGTCGTGTCCGCGGATCGTTGCACCGTGATCCCCGACGCCATGCCGTTCGACGAGGCGGCGGCGTTTCAAGTGACCTACGGCACCGTCTATTATGCCCTGGTGGGCCGGGCCGGAATCGGCGCAGGCGAGACCCTGCTGGTGCTGGGTGCCGGGGGCGGGATCGGGCTGGCGGCGGTCGAGTTGGGCAAGGCGCTGGGGGCCAGGGTCGTCGCCGCAGCCTCGTCGCAGGAAAAGCTCGACGCCGCTCTCGCGAGAGGCGCCGACTCCGGGGTGCTGTATGATCGCGACCTGTCGGACGCGGCCCGGGCTAGGGCCTTCACCCAGGCGTTGAAAGACGCGTGCGGCGAAGACGGGGCCGACATCATCCTGGATCCCGTCGGCGGTGCCTATGCCGAGCCGGCGTTCCGGTCTATCGCTTGGGAGGGGCGTTATCTGGTGGTCGGGTTCGCCGCAGGCATTCCGTCCATCCCCCTGAACCTCGTCCTGCTCAAGAACGCCCAGATCACCGGCGTCTTCTGGGGCGCATGGATGGCGCGTGACCCGCTGGCGGGGGCGCAGGACATGCGCGACTTGATGGCACTCCATGCCGAGGGGTGTATCAGGCCGCTGGTCTCGGAACGCTATCCGCTGGAGAGAGGCGGGGAGGCGATCGCCCGCTTGGCGTCGCGCGGCGCGAGCGGCAAGATCGTGGTCGAGATCGTGAGTTCTGAAAACAGAACGAACGACTAATATCAGAATATTGCTGGACCGGTCGGGGCGACCCGGCTAGTTTCGCCTGCACGATCCTGCCGCGCGGGGTCCGGCTTCTGTCCGGCTTTCAGGTCAACTGAGGGCGAGACGGCAGGGCCGCAGGGACGAGGAAGGCGAGGCGTGTCGCCGGCGTCGTGGGCCTGGCCCAAGGCGACGGATTGACCCGTCCGGGCCAAGGGTGGACGAATGAACGCGATGAACAGCACCACGCAGGCGGGTTGGCGCACAGGCCCCCGGGACACGCCGATCGCCGCCCTGCGCCGCGCGGTCGACGCCCATCCGGACAAGATCTTTCTGGATTTCAGCGGCGAGAAACACACCTACGGCGCGTTCGACCGGACCAGCAATCGCTTCGCCCATGTGCTTCGGGACTTCGGCCTGACCGCCGGCACACCGATCGTGTCGATGCTGGACAACAATATCGATGCGATCACCACCTGGATCGCCGCCAACAAGATTTCCGTCATCAGTGTGCCGCTGAACACCGCCCTGATCGGCCAGTTCCTGCGTCACCAGATCGAGGACGCCGGCGCGACCCTGCTGGTCTGCGAGGCGAAATATCTTCAGCGCGTCCTGGATATCGAGGACCAGCTGACGACTCTGAAGACCGTTCTGGTCCGGGGCGCGTTCGAGCAGCCGAAGGGGTCCGCCTTCGCCATCGCTGCGCTGGATGACTATCGTGGGACCGACGAGAGCGGTTTTGCCGAACTGCCCGATCCCGGCGTGCTGAACGCCCTGATCTACACCTCCGGCACGACGGGCCCGTCCAAGGGCTGCATGATTACCGGCAATCAGATGTGCCATTTCGCGCGGATGCTGACGCGCTCGGCGCCGTTCGGGCCGGACGACATCTACTGGACGCCGCTGCCGCTGTTCCACATGAATGCCCTGGCGACGGGGGTGGTGTCGGTGATGCTGGTCGGGGCGACGATTTCGTTCGCGCCGAAATTCTCGGTCTCGGGATTCTGGCCGGCCATCGAGAAGTCCGGGGCGACGGTGGTGTCGATCCTTGGGTCGCTAGGCACCATGCTGGCCCGCGCCGACGAGCACGAGGCGATGGCGCGCTGTTTCGGACAGGTCCACACCGTCAAGGGCAACCCCTTCCCTGAAGAGATCAAGGCGATCTGGCGCGAGCGCTTCGGTGCCAAAAAGATCGGCTCCAACGTCTATGGCCTGACCGAGGGCCTGCTGACCTCGATGCCGGATGACGGATCGTATGCTGAGGGGTCGTCCGGAAAGGCTGCGCCCGAGCTCGATGTTCGAATCTTCGATGACAACGACAACGAGGTTCCTGTCGGCACGTCTGGCGAGGTCGTCTGCCGGCCTTTGCTGCCCGACATCATCTTCAAGGGCTATTGGCGTCGGCCAGAGGACACGCTCAAGGTCTGGGGCAATCTGTGGTTCCACACCGGCGACATCGGCAAGTTCGACGAGAACGGCTTTTTCTATTTCGTCGATCGCAAGAAGGACTATCTGCGCCGGCGGGGCGAAAACATCTCCAGCTTCGAGATGGAGACCTCGATCCTGACACACCCGGCGATCGAGCAGGTCGCCGTCCACGCTGTGCCGTCGAACATGCAGGAAGACGACCTGAAGGTCACCGCCAAGCTCAAGCCGGGTGCTGCGCTGACCGAAGAGGATCTGTGCCGCTGGCTGATGGAGCGCGTGCCCTACTATGCCGTGCCCCGCTACATCGAGTTCAGGCCGGAGTTGCCCGTCAATCCGCAGGGGCGGGTCCTCAAGTTCCAGCTTCGCGACGAAGGCGCAACGTCGACCACCTGGGATATCGAGACGACCGACATCAAGCCCAGTCGGTAACCGCGCGGTTCGTGCGTTGGGTGCGTCGTTCGCATACCAAATCAAGAATGACATTCGGATATCAGATTAAAGCAGTTGACTTAGTTTTCGCTGTAGTGTCCTTTCCCTAACGACAAGAGACCGCGCGGACCGTCAGGGGTCGCTCAGGTTGCGACCGCCAACCAAGGCGCACAGGGAAGGAAGCACGATGTCACGCACCATGAGGAAGGCTGCGCTGTTCGCCGGCGCATCGCTGTTCTGGTTACCGTCGCTCGCGATGGCCCAGAGCGTGCCGGTGCAGCCCGAGCCCGAAGTGGCGACGGGACTCGAAGAAGTCATTGTCACCGCCCAGCGGCGCGAGGAACGTCTTCAGGATGTTCCGGTCGCCGTCACCGCCTTCAGCGCGCGCGAGCTTGACCGTCGTCAGATCACGGACGTTCGGGCCCTGACCGAGAATGCGCCGTCGATCACCTTCACCGCCACGCCCTATGGCAACAACGATCTGATCCTGGCCATCCGCGGCGTCGCGCCCGGCGGCGTTCTGCCCAACGTCGATCAGGCAGTGGGCACCTATGTCGATGGCCTCTACTACGCCCGGCCCGAGGGCAGCAATTTCGCCATGGTCGATGTCGCCTCGGCCGAGGTTCTGCGTGGGCCGCAGGGCACCCTGTTCGGCCGCAACACCATTGGTGGCGCGCTGAACATCACGACCAACAAGCCGTCCTATGATTTCGGAGGCTCGCTGAAGCTGGGCTACGGCAACTACAATGCGATCACCGCGACGGGCATCGTCAACCTGCCACTCGTGGACGACAAGCTGGCGGCGCGCCTCGTCTACAGCCACGTCGAGCACGAAGGGTATGGCTATAACCCGACGCTGCGCAGCGACGTCGCGGACCAGAACGACGACTTCCTGCGCGCCAGCGTTCGCGCCGACATCTCGCCCGACCTGAGGGTCGACCTGAGCTTCGACCACTACTCCGGCTCGAACCATCAGCCGTTGTGGGTGCTGAACTCGTATCAGGCCGGGCTGTCGGCGGCGATGTATGCGCCCTATGTCGCCGCGTCCGAGTCGCGGGTCAGCCAGGCGGGCTACAACCCCGTCAATGATTCCGAGGTCTACGACTTCACCGGCACGATCACGGCGCAGCTCGGCTCGGCGACGCTGAAGTCGATCTCGGCCTATCGCAATGTGAATTTCGAGGGGGCTTCCGACCTCGACGGCACGCCGATCCCGACCGCCGACGTCCGGATCTTTGAGCTCGACGGCCATCAGGTGTCGCAGGAGCTTCAACTGACGGGCACGGCCTTCGCCGACCGTTTGAACTGGACCACCGGCGCCTATTATTTCCGCGAGCAGATCCGCAACTCGCCGATCACCCGGGTGCCGACCGCGATCCAGGACAATACGATCCGCCCCGACAACGAATCGATGAGCGTGTTCGCTCAGCTCAGCTACGAAATCCTGCCGCGCCTGCGCCTCACCGGCGGCGTTCGCGCCGTGAAGGACACGCGGGGCATGACCTACACGCCGGCACGCTTCGCCGTCGCCGGAGCCGCGCTGGTCGCCGAGCCGCCGGCGACCGCGGTCACCCCGGCCGCCTGCCCGTTCACTGCGATCGGCCTGAACGAAGCGCCCGGCAGCTGCCTATACACACCCGCCGACATCGAGTTCAACACCGTGCCCTTCACGGTGGGGCTAGACTACCGCCTGCCCGGCGACGGCCTGTTGTTCGCGAAATTCTCGAAGGGTTTCCGCTCTGGCGGGTTCCAGCAGGCCAGCGGCACCACCGCCGCCTTCTATCGCCCGTTCGACGAGGAGAGCGTCGCCAGCTACGAGGCCGGTGCCAAGCTGACCTTCTTCGACAACCGTCTGCGGATGGGGCTGAGCGGCTATTTCTCGACCTTCGAGGACATCCAGCAGAACGCCATCCTGTCGGCCAGCCCCGTGATCATCGCCGTGCTCAACTCGGGGACGGCGGAAATCTATGGCGGCGAGTTCGAGGCGACGGCCCTTCTGGGCGACCTGCGTCTGAACGCATCCCTGGGCCTGATCCATCCGGAATTCACCGAGGGGCCTTACAAGGGATCGGAAATCCCGACGGTGGCCAAGACCACCTATTCGTTCAGCGCCGACTATCCGATCGAGCTGGAAGCGGGGCGTCTGGACCTGCACGCGGACTACAACTCCCGCTCGGAGGTCTTCTTCCTGAACACGGTGTCGATCACGGGCACCGGGCCGGTCCCCCTGACGGATTTCCAGCGCCGCTCGATCAGCCAGGAGGGATACGGCCTGCTGAACGCCCAGCTGTCGTTTACCTTCGCCAACGCACCGATCACCCTGGCCGCCTACGGCAAGAACCTGACCGACGAATACTTCGCGGCGAGGTCCGGCTCGTTCGCGGCGGCCAACTTCAACTCCATCGTGGTGGGCAGCCCCCGGACGTATGGCGTCAGCCTTCACTACGCCTTCTGAGGTTTTCCAGCCTGACCCGCGCGTTCGGGTCGTGACAACGGCGCGGTTCCTCCCGGACCGCGCCGTCTTTTTCCGTCCGAAGAAGGAGGGCCTGCGATGTCGATCGTGTCAGTGGCCGGTCGCCGCATCATCGTCACGGGTGGAGCCAGCGGCATGGGCCAGGCGCTTGTGCAGGCCTTTCCCGGTCTGGGCGCGAGTGTCGTTTCGATCGATCTGTCGGCCGAGGCGGGCGAGGCGATAGCCAGGGAGGCTGGTGCCGTCGGGTTCGAGGCCGCCGACGTCGCTGACGAAGCCTCGATTCAGGGTGCGATCGACCGGGCGGCCGACACGCTGGGCGGCCTCGATGTCCTGATCCACGCGGCGGGCGTCGCGACCGGCGGGGCTGCGGCGACCACCACCCTGGACGTCTGGAACCGGGTCATGGCGGTGAATGCGACCGGCACATTTCTGGTCAATCGCGCCGCCTTCCCGCATCTGAAGGACCACGGAGGGGCGATCCTTAATTTCGCCTCTGCGGCCGGAGTCAGGGGGCATCCGACCAAGGCGGCCTATGCGGCGGCCAAGGGCGCGGTGGTCGCCTGGACCCGCACCATCGCCGCCGAATGGGGGCGCTACGGCATTTCCGCCAATTGTATCGCGCCCGCGATCTGGACCCCGATGTACGACCGGACCCGCGCCGACATGACCGTCGAAGACCTCGCCGACCACGATGCGACGAAGGCCAGGACGATTCCGTTGGGCGGACGACTGGGTGACGTGGAGCGGGACTTCGTGCCGGCCATGGCCTTTCTTGCATCGCCGGGCGCACGCTTCATCAGCGGCCAGATCATTCCCATCGACGGCGGAATGTTGATGGTCCGCTGAGGCCGATCAAACGAAAAGGGAGACGTCGATGCGACTGTTGTCATTCGAGCTGAATGGTGTGGCGACCACGGGGGTCCGTCTCGGCGACGAGGTTGTCGATCTGAGTGTCGCGGCGCCCGATCTTCCGCGCGACATCCGCTCCCTGCTGGCGACCGGTCCTGACGCCTTGCGCACCGCGGAGAGGGCCGCCTCGGACTCAGGCGCGGATGCGCGCCATCCGCTGGAGAGCCTGCGCCACCTGACGCCGATCGCCCGGCCGGACAAGATCATCGGCCTGGGCAAGAACTACATGAAGCACGTCGAGGAGATGAAGGCCGACACGCAGAAATTCCCTGGAATGTTCCTGCGGACGCGTGACTCGATGGTGGCCCACAACCAGCCGATCTGGCGACCGGAAGCCTCCGACACGCTCGACTACGAGGGTGAGCTGATGATCGTGATCGGCAGGGGAGGGCGGATGATTTCCCGTGACGAGGCCCTGTCGCATGTCGCCGGCTACGCATGCCACAACGACGGCAGCGTGCGGGCCTACAACTACATTCCGTCGGCGGTCACGGCGGGCAAAAATTTCCTCAACACCGGCGGGTTCGGACCCGAGATCGTGACGGCGGACGAGCTGCCGCCCGGATGTAAGGGCTTGCGTCTGACAACCCACGTCAACGGCGATCTGCGTCAGAGCGCCGACATCGCCGAGATGCACTGGGATGTCGCCCACCTGGTGCATCTGATGTCGACGATCTTCACCCTGTATCCCGGTGATCTGATCGCGACGGGCACGCCCTCGGGCGTCGCTGCCGGCTCGCCGAACCCCCAGTGGCTCATGCCCGGCGACGTGGTGCGGGTGGAGATCGAGGGGGTCGGCGTGCTGACCAATCCGATCATCGATGCGCCCCGAGTGCGTTCCGACCTCGACGTCCGCCTGGTTTAGCGGACCATCATGAGCCCGCCGTCGACCGCCAGGGTCTGGCCGGTGATGAAGCGCGAGGCGTCGCTGGCCAGGAAGACCAGTACCGGTGCCATGTCCGTATCGGGGTCTCCGAGCTTGCCGCCGAGGGGAATTATGGTTGCCATGCCGCGATCGTGAGCCGCGAGTTGTTCGGGCGTCATGCCCGCGCGCGTGGTGTCGTACATGGGCGTCCACATTCCGGGCGCGACGGCATTGGCGGAAATCCCGTAAGGTCCCCACTCCTGGGCGATGGTGCGCGTCCAGGCCAGGACGGCACCCTTCGACGCGGCATAGTGGGCGCAGCCGCGCAGGCCGAGCGCCCCGGCGGCCGAGGCGAAGTTGACGATCCGCCCGCCCCGGTCCTTCAGGTGGGCGAACGCCGCCTGATTGGTGATCATCGTGCCGCGCGCATTGACGCCGACCACCAGATCCCACTCGTCGTCGGTGATGGCCTCGGCAGGCGTATAGCGTTGAACCCCGGCGACGTGGATCAGCACGTCCAGCCCGCCCATTGCCTGGACCGCCCTGTCGAAGGCCTCGTTGACCGAGCTGCGGGACGAGACGTCGCACAGATCATGGGTCAGACGCCCGTCATGCGTCGTTGCGGTCGGAGCCTTCACGACGTCGAGCCCGGACACCTGGGCACCTGCAAAAGCCAAGGCTCGGGCGGCGCTGGCACCGATACCACGGGCTGCACCGGTGACGATGATTCGCTTGCCCGACAGGGCGGTGGTGTCGCTCATGGGATCATCTCCGAGGGCTGGGCTGACTTCGCGCTGACGGTCGGTCGGCGACCCGGTTCGCAAGCGTGCGGTTCATGTCACGCGCCCGAGCATAAAGCGTAATCATTCTTACCCTAGATTTTTATTCTTGCGACAGATTTCCAATTCTGTTTAGTTTATCCTCAACGCAGCGCCTTTCGGCAGCTGTGAAGCGCGGGGCGATAGACCCCACCGGGGAGGTTACGATGAGAGTCTCAAACAGCCGACGTGTGTCCAGAATGGTTCGCCGAGGTGGCGTGCTGGGGCTTCTGGCCTGTACGGCCTTGACCGCTCCGGCCTTCGCCCAGAGCGCTTCATCGCAGCCTCAGTCGGACCAGCTGGACGAGATCGTCGTCACCGCGCGTCGGACCGAAGAAAACCTGCAATCGACCCCCGTGGCTGTCACAGCCATCAACGCCCAGGCGCTGGAGCGGGCTCAGGTGTCCGACGTCACCGACCTGCAACGCACGACCCCCAGCCTTTCGATTGCCACGGGCGCGCCGTCCTCGTCGGGCTTCGCCTTCGTCGCCATGCGCGGCCAGGGCAACCTGCAGGCGCTGGTGTCGAACGATCCGGCCGTGGCCATCTATGTGGACGGCGTCTACATCGCCCGCCCGTCCCAGGGCCTGACCGACCTGTTCGACCTGCAACGCGTCGAGGTTCTGCGCGGACCGCAAGGGACCTTGTTCGGGCGCAACACCATCGGCGGCGCCGTCAACATCCTGAGCGCCGACCCTAACCAGGACTACAGCGGCCTGATCAAGGTCGAGGCCGGCAGCTTCGACCAGGTCGGCGCCAGCTTCGTCGCGAACGGCCCCCTGACCGACCGGCTGTCCGCCCGCGTTGTCGCCAGCACCAAGGGCCGCAGTGGCTATGGCCGCAGCATCCCCCTGGGACGGGACGTCTGGGACCAGGACAGCGACTTCGTCCGCGCCAAGCTCAAGTATGAGGACGATCGGCTGGAGCTGGTCCTCTCCGGCGACTACAACAAGATCGAGGACAACGGCCAGTTCACGGCCTTGCACGCCTATGCCCCCGAACTCTTCGGCCCGGCCGGATCGTTCGGAGCGTTCGGCCTGGCCACGACGCTGAACAACTCGCTTCATAACCGGAACGGCTTCTACAGCAGCTATGCCACCGGCTATTTGGTCCCGAACACGCCGACCTTCGCGACCCTGCCGGCCGAGGTGCGTGCCCTCTACAGCCGACCGCTCGGAAACCAGCTTGAGGCCTATGGGTTCAGCCTGAACGCGTCGCTCGATCTGGGCAATGCGACCCTCAAGTCCATCACGGCCTACCGCTTCAGCGACACCGACGGGATCATTGACACGGACGGTACGCCCGTTCCGATTCTGACGACCTGGGCCGGCTACAGCTCCGACCAGTGGTCGCAGGAGCTCCAGATCAGCGGTTCGGTCGGCGAGAAGTTCACCTATATTTCCGGTGTCTACTTCTCCAACGAAGAAGGCCAGGAGTTCAGCCGGTCGCAGAATTTCGGCTTCCTGCCCTACAACGCCGTCTCTCGTCCCAACGCCGGACTGGCTGGCCAGAACCTGGCGGACGTCCACAACCAGTCTGCCGGCGTCTTCGGCCAAGGCTACTACCAGCTGACGGATTCGGTTCGCATCGCCGCCGGCCTGCGCTGGACCTGGGACAGCCGCGACACCGAACTTCATAACTTCACCGTCTGGGGCCTGCCCGGCACCTGCAACGTGCCCACGCCCGATGTCGCCGGCGTCTGCACCCAGACGCAGGAGGTCAAGTTCGACTATCCCGCCTGGACCCTGGGCGTGGACTGGCAGATCAACGAGGACGTCTTCGCCTACGTCCAGACGCGTCGCGCCTCCAAGTCCGGCGGCTGGAACACCCGCGCCGGTGGCCTTCCGGCCTTCCAGCCGGAAACAGTCAAGGACCTGGAAGCGGGCCTCAAGGCGACCTGGCTCGAGAACCGTCTGCGCACCAACGTCGCAGTCTTCCACTCCTGGCAGTCGGATGTTCAGCGTAACGCCGCCGCCCTGACACCGGCCGGCGCAAGCACCCAGTTCATCGTCAATGCCGGCAACGCCCGCGTCTACGGCATCGAGCTGGAAGGCGCCTACCGGCCCTGGACCGGCATGGAGCTGACCTCGAACGTCAGCCTGATGAACGGCGAATATGAGAGCGGATCCTTCATCGAGCGGCAGGCGGTTCCCGGAGTGGGCTTCACCGGCTGTACTCTGAATCCGGCCGGCACGGCGTCGATTTGTCCCGTCGACCGGAGCAACGAGGAACTGCCCCAGCTTCCCAAAATCCAGTACAATCTAGGTGCCACTCAGGTCCTGCCGACGTCCTTCGGCGCGGTGACCCTTCACGTAGATTACTCGTATCTGGGCCGCCAGTTCTACAACCCGGTCACGCCGTCGGTGAACCAGTCGGCCGCGACCAAGGCCATCTATGCCGCGTCGAACGACATCACCCGGACGCCCGGCTATGGCCTGCTGAACGCCCGCTTCGCCATCGAGTTCGACGCCCAGAACGTCGAGTTCGCGATCTACGGCAAGAACCTGACCGGCGAGGAATACAACACCCGCCAGTTCGCCGACGTCTATGCCGCCGGCCTCGGCTTCGCGACTGCCTTCATCGGCGAGCCTACGACCTACGGCGCCTCTCTGACCAAGCGTTTCTAGACCCGACTTCTCCTGTTGAACCTTGCCGCCGATCGGGAAACCGGTCGGCGGCTTTTTCATGGGCGGGGAGGCGTGGGCCCAACCAAAAAGGCCCCCGCCGGATGGCGGGGGCCTTGATCGTCATTTCGGCGGTGTCGATGGGTTCAGGGAACGTCCCAAATCACATGCACGGCGTCGGGCCCGCGCAGCGACACCCCGCGCACGACCGGGCGGGGATAGTCGGGGTCGAGCCTCAGGTTCGGAAGCAAGTCGAGCAGCAGGCCCACCGCCTCCTCTATCTCGACCTTGGCCAGCCACATCCCGACGCACATATGCGCGCCGAAGCCAAAACCGAACGCCGCCATCTGCTTGCGGTCGATGTCGAAGACGTCAGGGTTCTCGAACACCGTCTCGTCCCGATTGGCCGAGCCGACGCAGGCCGAGATGATCGCCCCCTTGGGAATGGTGACGTCCTGAAGCGTGACCTCGGTCTGGGTCTCGCGCACCTTGAAGGTGGCGACGGCATCGTGGCGGACGCTCTCGTCCAGCACCTTGCGCATCAGGGACCGGTCGGCACGCAGACGTTCCAGCACCTCGGGGTGATCGAACAGGTGGGTCATCATGATCGCAAACGTGCGCGACGTCGTTTCCGATGCGGCCGGCAGCATCATGCGCACGAAGTTGGTGATCTGGTGATCGTTCAGGGTGCGACCCTCGAACTCGGCGCGGATCAGGCGGCTGATCAGGTCGGAGCCTTCGGCACCGGACGCACGGCGCGCCTGAACGGCGGCCAGGGTCGGGTCGTACAGTTCCTGGAACGCCTGGAAGGCCGCACGCTTGGCCTCGGGATCATTGGCCATGCCGCCCAGCACCTTCAGCGCCTTGGTGGCGAAGGTCTCGAGCGCAGCCGGATCATCGTCTGGGAAGCCCAGCACCGCATAGACCACGTGGATCGGGAACATGACGCCCACGGTCGAGACCAGCTCCGCCTTGCCCTGGGACACCAGCGGTTCGATGAAGGACTTCTGGATCAGCGGCCGGATATAGGTCTCGCGCCACTCCTCCATCACCGCCGGTGTGAACGATGGCTGCAGGATGCCGCGCAGCTGGCGGTGCTCGTCGCCGTCCAGGCCGGTGATCATCAGCCCGTCCAGGAACTGGCCCAGTCCCGTCTCCATCAGGATCCCGCTGGTATAGGTCTTGGTGTCGCGCAACACCTTCATGACGTCGGCGTGCTTGAAGATGGTGTAGATCGGGCGGCCGGTGTCGCCTGCGAACGACGCAGCCCCGAGTTCAGCGCAGATGTCTCCCTGCATCACCGGCATGTTGGCGCGGTGATCGCGATAGATTTCCTCGATGTTCCGGTCGTCGCCGGCGAACAGGGCACCGACCTGGGCGAAGCCTTCGGCAAGGTCCTTGTTAGGGGTCATCTGGGCGGTGCTCATCGGTCTTCCTTCCCGCAAATTAGCCGGCCTCATGGGCGCGATCTGTTTCAAATACAGAATAGCATTCTGATCAAAATGTCCATCGGACAGAGACGATGGTTACGTTCAATGGCCGTGAATCAGCGCAATCGCCGACGGGTCGGTGTAGTCGCGCCAGCGGATCAGCTTGCCGTCGTCGTCCAGCTCGAAAATCCCGGCAATGGCAAAGGCGCCGATCTCGCGGCCGTCTGCGGCGACCAGCCGGTCCATCCGTTCGGTCAGAACGACATTGCCGTGGGCGGCGATATGCAGGGTCTCGACCAGGATTTTCTCGTAACCCATGGCCGCCTCGAATTTCGCACCCATGGCCAGGGCCTCGTCGGCACCGACGCTTTTCGACAGGCCCATGTTGACCCATTCGGTGTCGGGTCGGAACAGGTCGCGGATCGCGGCTTCCAGCGGTTCGGGCCCTGCGGACCAGACGTCGAGGAAGTCGCCGACGATGTCTATCGGAGCGCGTTTCATGGCCTTATTTTCCTTCGATATCGGGCGTGGAAAGCCGGATTTCGAGCGCGGTCCGGGGGCGATTTGCTAGGGTTTCCGGGCAAGGCGGCGACCGCCGTCCAGACCTGATGGAGCCGACATGAGCGACGCGATCACCGCCATTCCCCTGACCCGAAACGACGGCGGGTCGGACACCCTGGCCGACCATGCCGGCAAGGTTCTGCTGATCGTCAATGTCGCGTCGAAATGCGGGCTTACGCCGCAATACGAAGGGCTCGAGGCCCTGTATCGCGCCAAGGCGGCGGACGGCCTCGAAGTGCTGGCGTTTCCGGCGAACAACTTCAACGGTCAGGAGCCGGGGACGGACGAGGAGATCGCGAGCTTCTGCCAGACCAGCTTCGACGTGACCTTTCCGCTGTATTCCAAGATCAGCGTCAAGGGCGAGGACATCCACCCGCTCTATGCCGGCCTGACGGCGGCCAAGGCCGAGGCCGTCGGCGATGGCCCGATGCGCGAGCGTCTGAACGGCTATGGCATCGCGACGAGTGGACCCGGCGAGGTGGTGTGGAATTTCGAGAAATTCCTGGTCGGCCGTGACGGTCAGGTCATCGACCGGTTTGCCCCCGACATCGGTGCCGCCGATCCTCGACTGGTCGGTGCGATCGACAAGGCGTTGGCGGCCGGCTGACGCCGACCGACGATGGTCGCGGAGGATGTGCGCACCCTCCGCGACCGTCATCAGCGGACCTTCGCCGTGATCTTGGCGTGGGGGCCTGATACCTGGGCGGTCCAGGCGTCGGCGGAATCCGCGAAGTCATAGTCGATGTAGTCGACCTCGATCGCCTGATCCTTCTGCATGGCCAGCAGTCGTCGCCAGATCTGCTCGCGGTCGGCCGCCGGGCGCTGGCCGGTGCCGATACAGGTCAGGGTCCGGAACAGCAGGTCGCCGATATTGAGCTCCACCGTGCGGCCCGCGCCCGTGCCGATGGTGATCAGGCGGGCACCCCATTTCGTGGCCTTGACCGCCGACAGGAAGGGCTTGCCGAAGACGAGATCGAGGACGACATCAAACCCGTCCCCGCCCGAAGCAACCTTGAGCGCTTCGGTGTCGTAGTCGCCGCCCATGGCCACGACGGCGTCGGCGAGGCCTCGTTCCATCAGGCGGTCAAGCCCGGCCTGGCTGCGGGCGGCGGCAACCACTCGGCCGGCCCCCAAAGTTCTGGCGAGTTGCAGGCCGATCTGGCCCAGGACCCCGGTGGCACCCAGGATCAGAACGCTCTCGCCCGGCTGGATCTCTGCGGCCTCCAGCGGGATCAGGATGCCGGTGCCGGCGATACCCATGGTGACGGCGGTGCGATCGTCGATGTCGTCGGGTACGTCCCAGACCTCAGCGACGGGGACGATGGTCTTCTCCGCCCACGCGCCCCAGGGTGCGACCGAACGCTCGCCGAAATAGACCCGGCGACCGTCCTCGGCGCGGCCGACGCCTTCGCCCCGGATCACGCACGGATACTGAACGCCCAGGCGATAGGCGCCCAGCACGTCCCAGCCGCCCAGCCCCGCCGTATCGACCTCGATCAGGACACATCCCTCCTGGGCCGTCGGTTCGGGGAAGTCCTGAAGGACCGGGGCGGATCCGTTGCCGGAGATGACGGCGGCGCGCATGGGCGGCTCCTGATATCGGGAGTGTGAGGCACGCGTCGGCGCTCGCGCGGTCGATCCGGGCGGCGCCGACGTCAGTGTGGCGTCACGTCAGAGGAAGATGGCGAGGTTCGGGAAGCCGAGCACCGTCTGGTCGACGATGATCTCGCGACGGGCCAGTTTGAAGCTGGCACCATGACGACGCAGCAGGTCGTGGCGGACGCAGCTGAGCATCAGCAACGTCGTCTCCTCGAACCGGCTGCGGCTGCAAAGCAGATAGCTCTTCACCTCGAATTCGTCCGGATCGTCGGTCGATTCGACCAGGATGTTGGTCACCAGACGGCGCGTACGCGAGGGCGGATCCTCGGCCCAGGCGCTCTGGGTGTCGGTGATCCGGCCCACCCGACCGCGGATCGAGGCGTAGGTCTCGTCGAAATGCATCACGGTCCGGACGATTGACTGCGAATGATGCTTCAGAGACCGGGTCTGGCGTACCGGGCAGGTGTAGCGCAGGTCGATATCGAGCCGCGCGACCCAGTCCTTCAGGCGGATCTCGTCCAGCAGCCAGGCCTCCTCGTACAGGAACTCGGCGATCTGGTTGTAGGCGGGCGACCCGACCGGCACGCGGTTGGGACGGAAGGGAGCCTCCTCGGCGACGCTGACGTCGGTGGGGATGACGGCGTTCATGGTCATGGCGATGGTATCCTGATGATGTCTGCGATGATCAAGCCGGGGCGTTCATCAGGTCGCGATAGGCCAGCCACCAGTTCCACTGGGTGTCGTCCTTGGTGAAGCCTTCGTAGACCAGGGCCGGACCGGGCCAGTCGGGCCGTGGCGGGGTGGTGCAGACGGCCTGATACTTCATCGTGACATTGCGAGCGGCGGCACCCTTGGCGGTCTGGGTGATATGCGGCCACGTGTCGGAATCGTCCTGTTCGACCATGCCGGAGGTACCCAGCATGCGTACCGCGAACTGCAGCGCCTTCTGCTTGTGCTCCTCGGGGGCGTCCTTTTCAGCGAGGATGTAGTTGCAGAACTCCAGCTCGTCCGGGCCCTTGGGGATATAGGTGTGCAGCGAGGTCAGGCCGATGATCTCGCCGTCCGGCTGGGGCACATAAATGAAGGCGATCAGGACGTTGGGGAACATTCCTCCGACCTGGGGCGGGCTGTCGACCAGCAGGCCCAGCTGTTCCGGCGTCAGGTTGCGGACCAGTTCGGGCAGCATTTCCTTGGTGATACCGGGGGGCGGCACGATAGCCAGCTTCTCGGCGATCGTCAGGTTTCCGTCCCGGAAATCCTTGGCCTGCTTGAACTTGTTCGCCACGGGCATGCAGCGCAGGGAGTGACCTTGCAGGGAGCTCACTTCGGTGCCGTACATCGAGGTGGTCAGGTCGCCATCGCCGAATTTGGCGAACTCGCCCAGCCAGCGGTGGAGCGTCAGCGTGTGGAAACCGTCGGAGGCGGACTGCTCGCAGGCCGTCTTCCAGTTGGCCTTGATGGTGAAGCGCTGCGGCGGACCCAGGACCTCAAGGCCGTTGTCCGTCCGGCAGAACAGCATGTCGTAGTACCACTTCATCTCGCCGAGGAATTCGTCGAACGAGGGGCCTTCGAAATTCCAGGTGGCGAAGATCAGGCCGCCGTAGATGTGGACGCGCGCCTGGGTCAGGCCGAGCTTTTCCTTGGGCAGGATGTCGCCGTGCATCTTCTCGCCGGCGACGGGCGCGCCGATGAAGTCGCCGTCGTTCTTGAACGCCCAGCCATGATAGATGCAGGTGTGGACCTTGGCGTTGCCGGCGTCGTTGACGCACACGCGCATGCCCCGGTGCGGGCAGACGTTCAGCATGACCTTGATGGTCTCGTCCTTCTGACGCGTGATCAGAACGGGGTCGGATCCCATCAGCCGGGTAATGAAGTCGCCCGAGGCCGGAATCTCGCTCTCGTGACCCAGCAAGAGCCAGGTCTTGCCGAACACCTTGCGCATTTCGATGTCGTAGAGTTCGGGATCCGAGATCGCGCGCAGCTGTACCTCTCGGGTCTGCACATTGATCAGATCGTCGATCGTCGTCCCGTCCGAAAGCGTTGTCCGTGTCCGGTCCAGCATAGTTGTCCTCCGCGGCGACTTGCGCCATATAATTTTGAACAGAGGTGGCATTTCTGTATAGAAAATGCAACTGTTCGATTCAACGAGGAACGATGGGCCGAGCGCCCCCGGAGAAGTCCCCAAGGGACTCCCGGCACGGAGGATGACTATGAGTTCACAAGCTATCGCCCATCGCGTGGTCGCCGATCGCGGTTCGTGCTGCGGCTATGGGACGTGCGTCGAGATCTGCCCTGAGATCTATCAGCTCGAAGGCGGGCTGGTGGTCCTGACGACGGAGATCGTGCCGCCGGAACTGCTGGAACGGGCCATCGAAGGCGCCGAGTCCTGCCCGCAATCGGCCCTGATCGTGGAACCGGTCGCGGGATGACCGCGCCCTCCGCCGCGGCGAACCCGGCGGCCACGCCCGCAGGCGGACGCAAGCTGCCGGGGCTGTTGTCGCTGTCCCTCATGGGTATTCCGCTGACGGCCCTGTCGCTGCCGCTGGTCGTGATGATCCCCGAGCATTACGCGACCGTGCTGGGCCTGCCGCTGGCCGTGATCGGCCTGATTTTCACCGGTGTGCGCATCTTCGACATCGTGGTCGATCCCCTGATCGGGGCTGCCATGGACCGGACCCGCAGTCGCTGGGGCCGCTACCGGCCGTGGCTGATCTTCGGGGCACCGGCCCTGATGTTGGCGGTCTATCTACTGTTCATGGCCAAGCCGGGTGTTGGGCCGATCTATCTGCTGCTGACCCTGACGGCGGCCTTTCTCGGCTGGTCGGTCCTGTCTCTTGCACAACTGGCCTTGGCGTCGGGACTGGCGGCCAGCTACGACGGGCGGTCCCGCGTCTATGCCTGGCTGCAGTTCGCGTCGCTGCTGGGCATTCTGACGGTCATGGGCTTTCCCATCCTGTTGAAGTCGCTCGGCGACACCGGCATGGCCCCGACCCAGATCATGGGCTGGATCATCATCGTCCTGATGGCCCCCGCTGTCGCCCTGGCCGCCTGGCGGGTGCCGGAAGCCGCCGCTTCCGCCCAGCGTCATATCGTCGGGATCAAAGAGTATCTCGCCGTCGTGGGACGGAAGGCGGTGTTCCGCATCGCCGCCATCGACCTGCTGTTCGGCTTGGGCTTCGGTACGGCCTCGGCCATGCTGGTCTTTTTCGTCACGGCCGCCAAGGGTCTGGATCGTAGCGCCATCGGTGTCGTCCTGATCGCGCAAGTGGTTACGGCGATGATCACCGTCCCTGCCGTGGCCTGGCTGGCGCGGCGGCTAGACAAGCATTTCGTACTGGGGATCACAGGGCTGCTGGCGGCGATTGTCAGCGTCGCCTTCGTCTTCCTGCCGGATGGAAATCTCGTCGCCGTCTCACTGGGCATGATGGGCTGGGGTCTGTCGTTCGGGGCCTTCAACCTTCTGCCCCGTGCGATGATGGCGGATGCAGGCGACGAACTGAGGCTGGACACCGGCTCGGACCAGACCGGCGTCCTCTATGCCCTGCTCATCAGCAGCTGGAAGCTGGGCGGTGCGCTGGCGGTCGGCCTTTCCTTCGCGGCTCTGGCCATGGTCGGGTACAAGCCCGCACTGATGACCGCCAATACGCCCGAGGCCATCTCCGGGTTGGAGATGGTGTTCGCCGGTCCGTCGGCGGTGCTGTTCCTGCTCGGTGCCTGGCTGTCCTTTACCTATCCATTGACGCGCGAGAAACACGCCGCGATCCGCACGGCTCTCGACGCGCGAGACGCCCAGGCGGAGACAACGGCATGACCCGTCGTCTGGAAGGCCGTGTCGCCCTTATCTCGGGCACTGGGGGCGGGCAGGGCCGGGCGGCGGCACTCCGCTTCGTCGCCGACGGCGCTATCGTCGTCGGCTGCGACGTCAACGCCGAGGCCGACGCGGAGACCGCGCGACTGGTCGCAGAGGCCGGCGGCGTCATGATCAGCATGGTCTGCGATCTCGGCGACCCCGAGGGCGCTCAGGCCTGGATCGACAAGGCCGTCTCGACCTACGGCCGGATCGACATTGTCTACAATAACGCCTCGGCCGCGAAGTTCGGCTCCATCGCGGACCTGTCGGTCGAGGACTGGCGGTTCACGATCCGGAACGAACTCGACCTCGTCTTCCTGACCACCAAATACGCCTGGCCGCATCTGGCCAGACAGGGCGGCGCGATCATCAACGTCGCCTCGACGGCCGGCTGGCAGGGCTCGCGCGGCAACGGCACCGTCGCCCACAACGCAACCAAGGGCGGCGTCATCGCCATGACCCGCCAGATGGCGCTGGAAGGTGCCCCGCTGGGCATTCGCGCCAACTCCATCAGCCCCGGCTTCGTCATCACCCCCGGCACTCGCGCCTTCGTCGAGAACCCTGCGGTGCGGGCCGGGCTGATCGCCGGCATCCCCATTGGCCGCCCCGGCGAGCCGGAGGACGTGGTCGGCATGGCTGCCTTCCTGGCCTCGGACGAAGCCGCCTTCATCACCGGTGCCGACATCGTCATCGATGGCGGCACGACCGCCTGTTAGCCCACCGCAAGACTTGAGGATCTGACCATGGATATCCGGGGTATCGGCTATCTGGGCTTTGAAAGCCCCAACATCGACGCCTGGCGCAGCTACGGCCCCGAGGTGCTTGGCCTCGCGATCGCCAAGTCACCCGAGGACGAGCCCGACGCGCTCTATCTGCGCATGGACGACCGGCGCTACCGGTTCGCCTTCCAGCCCGGCCCGATCGACAAGCTAGCCTATATCGGCTGGGAATGCGTAAACCGCATCGCCTTCGAGAAGGCGGTGAAAAAGCTGGAAGACGCGGGGATCGCCGTCGAACACGGGACCGACGACCTGCGCGCCCGCCGCGCCGTCCGCGACGTGGTCCGGTTCAAGGATCCGGTAGGCTATCAGTATGAACTCTTCTACGGCCAGAAGGGCGAACCGGATTCGTTCGTGCCCGGCAGGCGCCACGGCGGCTTCAACACCTACGGCCGGGGCTTTGGCCACGTCGTGGTGATGACGCCGGAGTACGGACCGGAGCTGGACAATTTCCTGATCAACATCATGGGCTTCCAGTGGTATGGTTCGGGTGCCGGAAAAGGCAAGACCGGCTTCTATCGCGCCGGGCTGAACAATCTCACCAGCCACGATATCGGTTACGGCCATGCGCCAGGCCGGATGGGCATCCAGCATATGGGTCTGCTGACCGGCGACCTGCGCGATGTCGGCGAGACCTGGGACATCGTCAACAAGCGCCAGATCCAGGTCCAGATGACCCTGGGCCAGCACACCCAGGACCCGCATTTCTCCTTCTATCATTTTACCCCCTCGGGCTTTGCCGTCGAGGTGATCGCCGAGACCCATCCCTGGCCCGGCGACCCGTTCGAGCTGAACGCCGAAAGGCTCAGCTACTGGGGACATGAACTGGTCGGCCCGATCCTGGGCACGACCATTCGCACGCCTGAGGAACTTCGCTGATGGCATTGCTCGACGGCAAGGTCGCCCTGATTACCGGCGGCGGCGGCGGCATCGGACGGGGTATCGCCCGCAAATTCATCCGCGAGGGGGCGACGGTCGTCGTCGCCGAGTTCAACGACGACTACTGTGCCTCAATCAAACAGGAACTGACCGAGGAACTCGGCGGACGGGCGGAGGTCATCAAGGCCGATGTGCGCATCAAGGAACAGATCCAGGGCGCGGTCGAAAAGACCGTCGAGCTGTTCGGCGGCATCGACATCCTGGTCAACAACGCCTTCACCCTCAGCCCCAAGGTGCTGCTGGAGCACAAGACCGACGAGATGCTGGATGCCACACTGCATTCGGGCTTGTGGGCCGGATGGTGGTCGATGCAGGCGGCGAGGCCTCACATGGCGGCGCGCGGCGGCGGATCGATCATCAACTTCTATTCGATCGACGTCGAGACGGCCGCTTGGCTGAACTCCGACTACAACATCACCAAATCGGCGCTGCGTGGCCTGACCCGCAGTGCGGCGCACGAGTGGGGCCGGTTCAATATCCGGGTCAATCTGTTGTCGCCCGCCGCCATGGGCACGGTGTTCCATCGCATGGCCGAGGCGACGCCGGGCTTTGCCGAGATGGCGGCGTCCAGAAAACCTCTGCTGAGGAACGGCGACCCGGAGGAGGACGTCGCGCCCGTCGCGGTCTTCCTGGCGTCGGAGATGTCGCGCTTCGTCACCGGCGAAATGATCAATGTCGACGGAGGCCTGCATATGCCGGGCTATCAGTCGCGGCCGCCGAACGTGGCCGAGATGGAACAACAGGGCGGCTGAAGCCGACGAATCGACGGGGAGAAGACTATGGGATTGCTTGACGGGAAGGTGGCGCTGGTCACCGGCGCGGCGGGATCGATCGGTTCTGAAACGGCCCTGGCCCTGGCGGAACAAGGCGCGCGGGTCGTGCTGACCGACCTGCGCGCGCCCGAGCTTCAGGCTGTGACGGATGGCTTGAAGGGGCAGGGGTACGACGTCGCCTGCAAGGCCGGGGACATCACCTCGGAGGACGACATTCGCGCCGTCGTCGCGTTCGCGGTCGAGACCTTCGGTGGCGTCGACATCCTCGACAACAACGCCGGGGCGACCGGCTATTCATCGCGCGATCTCGACATTCCCGACATGGCCGTCGAGCTTTGGGATCAGGTCCAGTCGATCAATGCCCGCGCGCCGATGCTGTTCTGCAAATACGCGATCCCGTCGATGCTGGAGCGGGGCGGGGGCTCGATCATCAACATCTCGTCGGGCCAGTCCTTGTCGGGAGACGTCAGCAATTTCGCCTATGCGGCCTCCAAGGCGGCGGTGAATGCCCTGACCCGCCACATGGCGACCGGCTACAGCCCCCGGGGCATCCGGGTGAACGCGATCGCCGCCGGCCTGATCATCCAGCCCGGTTTGGAGCAGCGGCTGCCCGCCCATATCCAGAAGATCTTTCTCAGCCACTGTCTGGTGCCGCGTCTGGGTACGCCGCGAGACATCGCCAACATGGTCGTTTTTCTGGCCTCGGACCTGAGCTCCTACGTCACCGGCCAGATCCTGTCGGTCGACGGCGGTTTCACTGCCCACCTGCCCAATGTCGCGGATATGCGGCCCATCATCGACGGCATGAAGAAGGCACCCGGCCAATGGAGCTGAACGGCAAGACCGTCGTCCTCACGGGCGCCTCGGCCGGCATTGGGGCCGCCACCGCACTGGAACTCAGCCAGGCCGGGTGCAACCTGGTCCTGACCAGCCGGCGGATGGCAAAGCTCGAGGCTCTGGCCGCCACCCTGCCGGGCCCCAGCGCCCTGCTGGCCGCTGACATCGCCGAAGCGGGTGTGCCGGAACAGCTCCTGGCCCTGGCGAAAGAGCGGTTCGGTCGCGCCGATGTCGTCATCAATAACGCGGGCGTTATGGCGGTGGGCACGATGGACACCATCGACCTCGATGCCGTCAGCTATATGATCCGCGTGAATTTCGAGGCGGTCGTGCGCAGCTCCTATGTGTTCGCACGAGAGTTCCGGGGTCAGTCCTCAGGCGCGATCATCAATGTGTCGAGCATCAGCGCCTATCTGATCTCGCGCGCGGGCGGAGTGTACGGCGGGCTGAAACACGCGCTCGAGGCCTTCACCCAGTCGCTGCGCATCGAGCTGGCGGGGACGGGCGTGAAGGTCGGCACCATCGCGCCGGGTTCTACATCCAGCGAGATGTTCGACAAGATGATGGCGGCGGCCAAGGTCGAATCTCCCGTCGCGCTGGACCCACATGATGTCGCCCGTGCCATCCGCTTCATGCTGGAGCAGCCGGACCGCGCCAACATCGCTCGCCTGGCCCTCTACCCGCAAGGCGAGGCCCACTGAGACCTGCGTGGCATGAGGAATTTATTCCTCGTCGGGTCTTGTGTCTTGAAGCGACCTTTCCCACCTCCGGGCGTGGTCTTTGACATCCTGATAAGGGCGAACCGCCCAGGCTCGCCGGTCGGAACGCCGAGTATCGTGACGGCCGCCAACCTTCGGCCAGGCAAGCTATTGAAATTCAGAGGTTGTGTTGGCGGTGTGGCGCTTTGGCGGTCTGCTTTTAACCGCCACCCTGGTCCAGCGCCCGCGCACACGGCTTACGCCTATCCCGCCAGCGCAGCCTCCCGGTCGCGACCCATCTCCTGCATCTCGCGCTTCAGCGTGGGGTAATAGGCGATGGCACCCTGCAACCCGCCGGACACGTCGATTGACGCAGCGCTGAGGAAGGTCGCCAGATCGCTGGCCAGGAAGACGCAGACATTGGCCACTTCTTCCGGCCGCCCGAACCGACCCAGCGGCACGATCTTGACGACCATCTCAAGGAACTCCTCGCGCGTGATCGTCGAGGGCATTTCCTTGTAGTGGCGATCCCACTGGCCCGTGTCGATCCAGCCCATGTTCAGGCTGTTGACCAGGATATTGTCCTTGGCCAGCTGCTGGCCCAGCAGTTTGGACAGGGCGATCCCTGCGGCGCGATTGGTTACCGACGGAATGCCGTCCGGCGTCGGCAGGGCGCCGGCCAGGGCGTTGATGTTGATGATCCGACCCCACCGCTGCTTGCGCATATGGGGCACGACCGCCTGGACGAAGCGGAAGTGGGCGACCTGGATATTGTTGGCGTGATCCAGGATGTCCTCGGGCTGCAGGTTCTCCAGGCTGCCACCCTTGCCTTGCCCGGCGTTGTTGACCAGCACATCGACGCCGCCCCAGGCCTCGGCGACCTGGGCGACGAAGGCCCGCACCGCCTCGGTGTCGCGAACATCCAATGCGACCGCGATGACCTCGGCGGCACCCAGGGTTCGCATCTCGTCGGCGACGACCGACAGGGTTTCGGAGCTCCGTGAACAGATCGCCAGCCGCACGCCTTCGCGCGCAAAGGCCGCAGCGGTCGCGTATCCGATGCCCCGGCTGGCACCCGTGACGATGACGCGCTTGGCGCTGAGATCGATATGCATGGTCTGATTTCCTCGTGGGCCTCTGGCGAGCCGATCCTTGATTATTTTCTAGTCAGAATTGCTATTTCTGTCTCGAACTATTTCGTCCGAGGCCTGTGCGGTTTGCGATTCGGGGCCCTGCGGGCTACCCTTGGGCTCGAATCCCTGGAGCCTTCAACGCATGACCGTCAGCGCCCGAAAGGCCCGCCCTGAGGCGATGGCCGAGCGCCCGGCCAGTCGCGCCGCGCCGGAGGCGGGTCGCACGCGCCGGCCCGATCCCCGCGCGGCCAAGACCATCGAGAACATTGTCAATGCGGCCCAGAACGTGATGATGAATCACGGCACCCCTCGCATCACGGCCCAGGAGGTCTGCGATGCCGCCGGGGTATCGCGCGGCACCCTGTACCGCTATTTCCCGTCGATGGAGGCCGTGCTCGAGGCCGTGGTCCTGCGTCTGCGCACGGAGACCGACGACGAACTGAATCACGCGATGGAGGGTTGCGAGACACCGACTGAACGGTTCGCCGCCTTCCTGAAATACAGTGTGTCGAACAACGAGACCCGCCGTGGATCGCAGTTCCTGCACGTCGAACCGGCCTTCGTGATCCAGTATTTCGAATCGAACTTCGATCATTTCATCGCGCGGGTTCTGAATGCCCTGGACCCGGTCTTCGATGCCTGGGAGCGGGACATCGGCACGCCCGTGGACCGCAATGCCATCGCCGAGATGATGGTGCGTCTTGCACTCAGTGAAACGGTCGTGCCTCCGGCCGAGGGCAAGCCGCTCGCCCTGAGGCTCCAGACCACGATCGACCTTATCCTGCGGACGCTGAAGCGCGGCTAGGACGAGGCTTCAGCCGACCTTGGGCCCGATCAGGTTGCGAAGCGTGCCGATCCCTTCCAGCGTGACCTCGACGACGTCGCCGGGGTTCAGATAGCGACCCGATCCCTGACCGACGCCTTCTGGCGTACCCGTGAACAGCAGGTCGCCGTTACCGAAGCTGACGCGCGGCTGCACGAACCGGATCAGTTCCGCGACGTCCCAGGTCATGTCGGCCGTGGTCCCGTCCTGGCGAACCTCGCCGTTGATGGTCGTCGACAGTTTCAGCGCCGGACTGCCCGCCGGGAACTCGTCCTTGGTGACGATCCAGGGACCGACCGGCGTGGCCCTGTCCTGGCTCTTGGCGGCATAGAGGTCCATGCCGATCCCCGGCGGCCCGCTGCGTTGCAGGTCGCGGGCACTGACGTCGTTGCCGGCCGTGTATCCGAGGACCGAGGCGAGGGGATCGTTGAGATCGACGGCATCGTCCCCGATCACCACGACCAGTTCGCACTCATAGTCGAGCTGTTCGGTCAGGGGCGGGTAGCGGATCGGATCGTTCGCGCCGATCAGGGCACCATAGGCCTTGAGGAAGGCGATCGGCTGGGACGGCGCGGCGACGCCGAACTCGACCAGGTGTTTGCTGTAGTTGGCGCCGGCGATCACGACCTTGGAGGTGTTGTCGCACGGGGCGAGCAGGCGAAGCGCCGAAAGAAGCCGAGCAGGGCCCTCGAAAGTCAGGGCCGCTTCGCCGTCGCCGCGCGTCACGGCCGGTCCCCAGGCGGCGACCCCGCCCTTGATCGGCCTCGCGGTGTCGGTTTCGGGCTCGACGACCGCCCAGAAGGGAGCGCCGCCGTCGGTGCATCGGGCCAGTTTCATAGTGTCGTTCCTGAGGGGCTGAGGGCGTCCCGGAGCCGGGCCGCGAGCGCGCGTGTGCGGTCACGATCCTTGTCTGCAAACCGCGCCATGAGCGGGCTGTTGTCAAAGATGGGCGCATCTCCGGCCTTTCGGCCCACGAGCATGAAATGGGTGTGGATTGCATTGTCGCCGAGATAGATCACCGAGGTCTTCTCGAAGTCGCCGGTCGCCACCAGGCCCGCCGAAAGCGTCTTGATCATCGGACCGAACGCGGCGGCCGCCTGGTCGGACACCGTCCCGATCCCGGCGTCGTGGTCGCGTGTGAAGGCCATGAGGATACCGGGCGTCTCCTGCATCGCCACCACGCCCCAATGCTCGCCGGCCAACACCACGTCCTCCGGCGCTGCAGCGTCCAGCATCGTGCAGATCTTGCATCCGGGGTGAGCGGTCATGGACGTCCTCGCCAAGGCCTCGAACGAAAACGGCGGCTCCGTCGGGAGCCGCCGTCCTCAGTCTGCGGTGGATCAGGCGGCAATCGGCTTGACCGCCCGGCCCATCTTGTTCAGGTCGATATGCAGCAGCTCGGCCGCATTCTTCCAGCGGATCTTCTCCAGGTCCTCGGGCGACACCCGCAGACCCGTGGTCAGATCGCCTCGGATCGCGTCGGAACCTCCGAAATTGGTGCCGTAGACCAGCCGGTCGGCACCGATCACCTCGACGAGGGCCTGACGCATAGGCAGCTCGTGCAGTTCCGGGTCGAACCAGAAGTTCGGCAGGTATTCCTCCAGATCCTTCTTGTTGTGCACGACGTCGAGGTTCTTGATGGTCTGGGCCAGGCGACCCAGCTGGTAGGGCACGAAGCCGCCAGCGTGGGTGATATAGACCTTCAGGTTCGGGAACCGGTCCAGCACACCGCCGCAGATCAGATACCAGAAGCATTTGGTCTCGTCGTAATTCATGCCGACGATGGCCGTGGTCTCGTATTTGTCCGTATTGGCCTTGTCGCCCCAGGTCACGGACTGGTTATAGCCGTGCACGAACATGGGCAGGTCGAGGTCGCACAGGACTTCCCAGATCGGGTCCATGCGCGGATCGTCGAACTCCATGCCGCCGAAGTTGGAGCCGCCGGCGCTGAGGCCCTTGGCCCCCAGCTGGGTACAGGCACGGCGGATTTCCTTGGCGGCCTCGACCGGGTCCTGAAGCGCCGCCGTCGCCCACATCATCAACCGGCCACCCGAGCGATCGCAGTAGTCGGCAAGGGTGTCGTTGACCGTGGTCGAGAACTTGTTCGCGAACGCCGGATCGGCCCAGTACATATAGCAGTGCGACGGCACCGACAGCACCTGGGCGTCCTGGCCCAGCGCATCCATACCCGCAAGACGGTGCTTGGGGTCGTTCCATTTGGACATGAATTCGGAGACTTCCATCGTCTCGCCGCGCTTGACCGCCGCGCGGCGTTCCGGTGATCCGAGCGTCAGAACCCACTCACCGACCCGCAGGCGGATATGGCCGTCGTCATGCTTCTCAAAGAACGGACCCCAGTGCGGGTCCTGATTGTAGTAGCCCGGCAGCGGGGCGTGGGCGTGAAGATCGATCAGCATTTCGATGTCCTTCCTGCGTCGAGGCCTCTTGATGAGGCTCTTCGATCCAAATGGCGTTTCCTGATGACCGATCATCGCATATTTTGAACGATCTGGTCGATAGTGTTCAGTCTATTCTGTACCGCGAATGACATTCGCATGTCAAAACAATCCTTGACAGAGCGACGGCGTCATCGGGTATCTTGACCGGGCATCGCCGCTCGCGATCGCACGACCAGAGAGGTCACGTCGGTTTGCCGACGAAGGGCCCGACGCCTGATCCAGGCGAGCATAGACGGAGGTTGAGAATGACGGTCCAGGCGACGCCGGTCGAAGCCCCGTATCCGCCCATTCGATATGCCTGGTATGTGATCGGCGTGCTGTTCGTCGCGACCCTGCTGTCGCAGCTTGATCGGCAACTGCCGGCTCTGCTGGTCCGCCCCATCCGCGCCGAGTTCGGCATTTCCGACACGGCCTTCAGCTTCCTGCAAGGCTACGCGTTCGCCCTGTTCTACACCTTTGCGGGCCTGCCGTTCGGCTGGCTGATCGACCGGACGGTGCGCCGAAACCTGATCGTTGTCGGCATGGTGTTGTGGAGCGTGATGACGGTCCTGTCAGGCTTTGCCCAGAGCTATGAGCAACTGGTGATGACCCGCATGGGCGTCGGCATCGGGGAGGCCGTCCTGGCACCGGCCGCCTATTCGATCATCGCCGATTATGTGGCTCCGCATCGGCGGGGCAGGGCGTTCAGCGTCTACTATCTGGCGCTGGCGATCGGGTCGGGGGCGTCGCTGATCCTGGGGGCCCTGATCGCCCGGATCATTCCGGACGTGGGATTGAGCCTGCCGGGTGTGGGCCTGATGTCCCAGTGGCGTCTGACCTTCCTGATCGCGGGAGCGCCGGGGCTGTTCCTGGCGCTGTTGCTGTTCACGATCCGCGAACCCGTCCGGCGCGATGCGGCGGCGGCGCTGTTGTCCAAGGCCGGAGCCAGCTGGGGCGACTTTCTGGGCCATTTGAAACGGCATTTTTCGACCTTCTCGCGCGTCCTGACCTATCCGGGGGTGGTGGCAGTGGTCGGCTATGGCAACCTGGCCTGGGCGCCGACTTTCTTCGACCGGCGGTTCGACATTCCGACCCAGACGTCGGGCATCATCATCGGCGTGCTCGTCGCCGTCGGCGGCCTGACCGGCACCCTGGTCAGCGGCTGGATTAGCGACCGGTGGGCCGCCAAGGGGGTGCCTGCGGCACGGTTGAGGGTCGCCATGCTGGCCTGGCTGCTGGTACTGCCGACGGTCTGCGTCTGGTCGCTGGTCCCGATCCCATGGCTGAGTTTTGCCCTGCTGACCGTGGTCATCACCGGCTTCGGTATGGCCCAGGCTGCGGCTCCGACGGCGGTGCAGGAGATCACGCCGAACCGGATGCGGGGCAAGGCCGTCGCCGTCTATCTGCTGATCGGCGGGCTGGTCGGGATCGGCTTTGGGCCCATGTCGATCGCGCTGGTCACCGACCACGTGTTCAAGGACGACTCGGCGCTGCCCTATGCCCTGGCCATCGTGGGCGGGCCGATCTCCTTGCTGGGGCTGTGGCTGACCTGGTCGGGGCTGAAGCCGTACCAACGGACCGTTGAAGCCCTGAGGGCCCAGGCCGCGCAACCCTCCTGAAGGGGCGCGGCCCGGGTCGGGGTCAGGCCGCCTGGGCGGCCCGCGTCATGTCGAGCTTGAGCAGTTTGATCGCATTGCCGCTGCGGATCTTGTCGCGATCGACGTCCGACAGGTCGATGCCGTCGGTCAGGTCGCCGTAGTCATAGGCCCCGCCGAAATTTGTGCCGTACAGCAACTGGTCCGCGCCGACGACCTCCGCTACCGCGCGGCGCAGGGCCGGGTGGTGGACGTCCAGGTCGAAGTAGAAATTCTTCATATAGTCCATGACCGGGCGCTGGTTCTTCGAATCGGGTGCCATGACGCCGTTCAGTTCCGACAACCGGCCCAGCTGGAACACCGCCATCCCGCCGGCGTGGGTGATGTAGGTCTTCAGCGTGGGATAGGCGTCCAGCGCACCGCCGCAGATCAGATACCAGAAGAACAGGGTCTCATCGACGCAGTCGCCGACGATGGAGGTGGTCTCGAACCGGTCTTCGTGGTGGCGCTCGCCCAGATAGATCGACTGGTTGAAGCCGTGGACCATGATCGGCACATCCAGCTCGGCCAGCTTGGCCCAGACGGGGAACAGCCGTTCGTCATAGGTCTGGATGCCGTCGAAGTTTGTGCCGCCGACGCACAGACCTTTGGCGCCCAGCACGCGCACGGCCCGGTCGATCTCCGCGACCGCCGCCTCGGGGTCGGCCAGGTTGGCATGGGCCCAGAAGTCGAACTTGTCGGGCATGACGCGACAGAAGGCCGCCAGTTCGTCGTTGCAGATGCGCGCGTATTCCGTCCCGAACTCGCCCGCCCAATACATGAAGGCGTGGGACGGCGTGGACAGCACCAGTTTGTCGACCCCGCGCTGAGCCATGACCTCGAGCCGGGCGGCGTGGGTCATCCGGGCCAGCAGATTGGCTTCGGCCTCGGCGTCGTTCGCCGCCTTGGCGGGCTGTTTGGTGCCCAGCGAGAAATGGCCGACGGTCAGGCCCTGGGGCTTCATGAAGGGCCCCCAGAACGGGTGCCGGTTCAGCATGCCGGGCGTGAAAAGGTGGGCGTGGACGTCGATCAACATGGGCTTCCTCAATATCTGTTATTAGATTGATATTCTCACTGTCGAATGATCTGTGGCAAGCGGTCCCCATAGATTTGATCGACCGGCAGTGGTGAGGAGCCGAACAGGATGGCGTCACGACCGAAAGACAGGTTGCTGCTGGCGGCAGGAATCATCGGGACCGCCTTCTGCCTGAGATTGGTGTTTGCCAGCCTGTCGGTGCGGCTGCCCGAAGTCGTCCGGGCGACGGGAATGGAGCCATGGCAGGTGGGAGTGCTGACCACCCTGCCGGTGCTGTGTCTGGGCTTGTGCGCGCCGCTGGCACCACGACTGGCCAGGCGGTGGGGGACCGAGCGCAGTCTCTTCGGGGCCCTGCTGCTAATCGGGCTGGGCACGGCGTGCCGGGCCCTGGGGCCGGTCTGGGCGCTGTTCTCCTTCTCGATCCTGGCGGGAGCGGCCATCGCCACGGCCAATGTGCTTCTGCCCACCCTGGTGAAGCGGGATTTCGAGGACCGGACTGCTCTGCTGACCGGCGGCTATGTCACGGCGATCTCTGGCGGTGCGGCATTGGCGGCTGCGGTCACCGTGCCGGTCGAGGCGATGCTGGGCGGCGGCTGGCAGGTCGGTCTGTCGATGTGGGCGGTGCCGGTCGTGGCGGCCTTGGTCCTTTGGGGGCCGCAACTGCGCGGAGGAACGACGGCGGTCAGTGTCGTCCTGCCGGTCAAGGGCCTGTGGCGCGATCCGCTGGCTTGGAGTGTCGCGCTGTTCATGGGGCTGCAGTCGGCGCTGGCGTTTTGCGTACTGGGCTGGCTGGCCCCGATCCTCAGAGAACGGGGGCTGGACGCCGTAACGGCCGGCCTGGTCCTGTCAGTCCTGATCGTGGTTCAGTTGGCGACGTCCCTGACCATTCCCTCGATCGCGACACGCAGGCCGGCGCAGCGTCTGATCGCGGTGGTATTGTCGGTGTTCGGAACGGTGGGCCTTTTGGGACTGTTGCTGGCTCCGCTTTCCGGCGTCTGGGTCTGGGCGATCGTTCAGGGACTGGCGCAGGGCGGGCTGTTCTCGCTGGCCCTGACCATGGTGCTGCTGAGGTCGCCCGACAGCCATGTCGCGTCCCATATGTCGAGCATGGCCCAGAGCGTCGGCTATATCCCGGCGGCCCTCGCGCCCTTGGGCATCGGCCTTCTGCATCAGTGGACGGGTGGGTTCGAGGCGGTAGCGGGGCTGGTCGCGCTGATCGGGTTCGGCCTGATCACCACAGGCCTGATCGCAGGGCGAGCAAGCGTCCTGTCAGCCAGGGCGGTCGGCACATGAGCTTCATCAAACACCAGGAGGTTGACGCCATGCGCTTCGAGGACAGGGTCGCGATCGTCACGGGCGCAGGCGGCGGCATCGGCCGGTCCACGGCCTTGCTGCTGGCGGATCAGGGTGCCGTCGTCGCGGTCAACGATCTCGATCCCGCTGCGGCGGGGGCAGTGGTCGCGGAGATTGAGGCAAAGGGGGGCAAGGGCTGTGTCATCGTCGGCGACGCCGCCGACGAGGCCGTTGCCGATGAAGCGTCAGCCCGGGTGCTCAATGCGTACGGCCGGATCGACATCCTGGTGAACAACGCCGGCATTTCTGTCGTCGCGCCGGCCGAGGATTTCGTCGCCTGGGATCGGGTGATCCGCACCAATCTGTATTCGCAGTTCTACTGGTCCAGAGTGGTGGCCAAGACGGCGATGATCCCGGCGGGACGGGGCGCGATCGTCAATGTCGCGTCGATCGCGGGTCTGGCGGCCGTGCCGAACCAGATCGGTTACGTCGTGTCCAAGCACGGCGTCGTCGGCCTGACCCGATCTCTGGCGGTCGAGTGGGGACGATACGGCATTCGGGTCAACTGCGTCTGTCCGGGCATCACCGCGACGGACATGACGACTGGCCCCACCGGCATGGACCCGGAACGGCTCAGGGCCCGCGTGGGGCGCGTTCCGCTGGGACGCATGGGCACGGTTGGGGAACAGGCGGAGGCCATCGCCTTCCTGGCGTCGGACGCGGCCTCTTATCTGAGCGGGGTGATCCTGAACAACGACGGCGGTCAGCTGGCCCTGCATTCCGGCGTGATGATGTGATCGCTGGCCGTCAGGCCAGGTAGTCGAGCACCCGTTTCGACACCAGCCGCCCCGGACCGCCTGACACCCCGCCGCCGGGATGGATCCCCGCGCCGCCCAGGAAGAAGCCGGGAGCCAGGGGCTCGGGTCCGCCCAGACCGAAGGCCGGACGTTTAGCCCCCGTCCGCTGGGCCCCGAAATCGACATGGGTGACGCAGCCCTTGGTCAGGCCGGTACGAGCCTCGCGGTCAGGACAGGTCTCGAACCACCGCCCCAGTTCGCCGTCGAAGCCGTCATAGTATTCCGCCGCTCGCGTGATGATGGCCTGGGCCGCCGGGGCCTTGGACGTGTCCCAGCCTGAGTTCACATCGACCGGGAAGACCGGCAGATAGATATAGACCACGCCCTGACCGTCCGGTGCCATCGACGGGTCCCAGTTGGTCATCGGCGACACGGAGAAAACCGGCACCGTCGGGACCAATCCGCGCCGCGCCTGGACCAGCGCCTGCCTCAGTTCGTCAGCGGTGCCGATCAGGCCGACCGTCTGGTTGAGATCCACGCCGTCGTCGCGCCGATGCCGCTTGAGCCGGAAGGGCCGGGACGAGGCGACATTAATCAGCGACGGCCCGACGTTGGCGCGGTGGGCCGGGGCGTACTCCAATCGGGTCTGCGTGACCCGGTTTAGGCCGCCCGGCGTCGCCAGGCGTGCGGCCGTGATAGGGTCGCAGGTGGCGATCACCACCCCAGCCTCAATCGTGCGACCGTCCTTCAGGCGCACGCCCCGGGCCGCGCCGTCGCGGATGACGATCTCGGCGACCTCGGCATTCAGCATCAGATCGCCTCCCGAGGCCGCATAGGCGCTGACCAGCGCATCTGCGAACATCCGCATCCCGCCCACGGCCTTGGACACCCCGACCCGGTGCAGCAGTCCAAACAGGGCATAGGCGATGCCGTTTCCGTCGGTGTCGAACGGACCTGCGCCCGCCACGATGCCGAGCAACAGGGCCTGGGTCGCCGGATGTTCGAACCATTCGGCCGCCAGCTGGTCGGCGGGCGCTGTGCTGATGAGCTGGAGCTTGGTCTTGAGTGCCCTGTTGCGGATCGCCACCTTGGCCAGGTCCAGATAGTTGGCCGCCGTACGAACCCCCGGATCGGCCTTGCCCATGGCCCCCGCAAACTGCATCAGGCCGTCGATCAGCTCGATGAATTCGAGATAGGCCCGGGCATCTGCCTTCGAGTACCGGGCGATATCCTCGGCCGTCCGGCGCGGGTCGCGAAACACGGCGATCGAGCCGCCATCGGGGTCGAGCCAGGCATAGGTCGGGTCGGTCTCGACCGTCTTCCAGCCGTGGCTGCGCAGGTCGAGTTCCTGCATGACCGGCGAGGCGCGAATGTGGATCAGCTCGGCCGTGCCGGTGTTGATCATGTGATCGGGCGCTTCGGGGATCACATGGTCGGACTGCGACAGACCGCCCGCCATGGCAGCCTGTTCGACGACCAGGACACGCTTGCCCGCCTTGGACAGATACGTGCCGGCGATCAGGCCGTTGTGGCCACCGCCGACGATGACGACGTCGTGGCGATCATCCATATCAGGCGTCGATGAAGTAGCGGATCGACAGGGTTCCGTCGCCGAAGTCGTAGAGCTCCATCGTCTCGATCACGACATTGGCGGCCTCGATATGGTTGCGGTGATGACAGGCCGCTTCGTGCCCGTTGATCACCGCCTTCACCGCCTCCAGCCGCATCCGCAGATTGTGGTCGGCCCACATGGTTTCGAGGATTTCCATGGCGTCGCGGCGTGGCTTGCCGACGTAGTCGATGGTCAGACCGTTCCGCCCGAACTCGCGATAGAAGCCGAAGAAGGCCTCGCGGTCATGGGCATTCCAGGCGTCGAGCTGGCCGTGCAGAAAGCGTTCGATCTCGGTCTTTGAGATGGTCATGCGATGTCCGATCCCCGGACATTGCGCGACGTCCCGTTGCGCCTGTCGGTCTCGCCCCAGCCCAGCCAGTGGGATGGAACACGCGTGTCGCCGACGCGACGCCAGCGGCCCTCCTGTTGGGCCGTGATCGGAAATCCGCCCAGGAAGCTGACCATCCGGCCCTTGGGATCGGGCAGGAACTCCCATTCCTCGCTGTCGTCGAGAATGATGCGGGCCGTGTCACAGAAATAGTCGCCGTCGGGATGGTGGGAGACACCCTCGATCTTGGTCGTGGTGCGGATCTCGCCCTTCTCGTTCTGGAAGATGGCGTAGCCCAGCATTTCGTGGCCGACGCAAAACGAACCCACGTCGAACGTGCCGTCCTCGTACACGGTGGCGAAATTCCACCAGATGACGTGCATGCCGTTGTTGACGATCAGGTCTTTCTTGTAGTGGATCGCGCCGCCCTCGGCGAGATAGGCCTGATCCAGCGAGATGACGCCCTTGACCTGATGGCCGTCGCAGACGCCGCTGACCTCATAGATCTGGGCGGTGTAGAAGGTGCCCCAGTCGACGCCGGGCAGATACCACTGCATCCCGACACCCAGCAGCTTGCCGCTGATCTCGAACAGCCCGTCCTCGGTCCAGGTGAACCGCTCGGCCGAGGCGGTGACCCGCCAGGTGTTGCCCGCGTCGGTGTCGGGCGAGCGCCAGACGACCGTGTCGCCTTCCAGCGTCTGGACGGGCAGGGCGGTCTGGGCCTGGGCCGCCATGCGTGGCCGGTCCATGACCAGGGTGTCTTCGCCCAGCCGCGTGGACTGATAGAAGAAGGTGGTCGGATTGGGCGTGCCGGTCGGTGCCATCAGGGCGCGGACGGGGGCGTACAGATGGCCCTCCGCATCCCTCAGCACGCCGTAGGGCATGGTCTTGTTCATCACCAGGCCGAAGAAGCCCCGTGTGTCGTTCATGGCCGGGGCGCTGACCTCCATCGGTGCGACCAGCACCTGATAGTTGAAGTCGGCACGCGGCATCGTCCGGTTGAACGTGCGCATATCCTGAACAGTTTCCCTATCTTTGTTTAGTTAAACCGGAGAATGGTTCAGCCGTCCAGCAGGGAATCCCGGCGCGCCGTCCGGGCCGCATTCAGGAAGCACAACACCGCCACGACGTTCAGCGACATGCCGGTCATGATGGCCCAGCGCAGTGAGTTCGGGCCGCCGTAGACGTCGCTGAGCACGCCGACCAGGAATGGGCCAAGGCCTGTGCCCACGACGGTCGCGACCGTCTGCAAGGTCGCCACAACGACGCCGCGCATCCGGGGACGCAGCAAGCTGAGCACCAGCGCATTGGCCGGTCCGTTGTGGGCCAGCATCAGTCCGCACCACAGGCACATCATGGCCACCGCCATCACCGCGCTGCCCGACAGGGCGGCGGCGACCCCACAGATGACCACGCCGGTCATTGTGGTGGCGCTGAGCAGGGCCAGACGCTCCGGCCGGTGGCCCTGTTTCGAGTTCGATAGCCGGTCACCCATCAGTCCCGAGATCAGGGGGATGACGATCCCGAAAACCGTGAAGGCGACGGCGATCGACACCCCGGCCAGGGCCAGGGGCATCTGGTGGACGCGGACCAGGAACGACACCGACCAAAGGGCGAACGCCGAGCTCATCGCTGCGGCCAGAACGATCCCGGCCATCATGCTGAGAATGGCGGGACGGCGGAGCACATAGGCGAACGCTTCGCTGAGCGTCGCGGCCTTCTCCGCCTCGTCGGCAGACGGCGCAGGGATGGCTTCGGGGCTGGCCTCTGGCGTATCGACGACGATGACCTCCGATCCCCCGCGCCGGGGCTCGCGCACGACGAGGAACAGGATCACCCCCATCACCAGCCCGGGGATCCCCGCGACCAGAAACACGGTCCGCCAGCCGAACGACTGAGCCAGGATGCCTCCGACCAGGAAGATGATGCCGGTGCCTATGGCCGAACTCAGGTACCAGATGCCGATGGCGGTCGATCGCTGCTTGGGCGGGAAATAGTCCGAGACCATCGACATGGCGGTCGGGGCTCCGCCGGCCTCGGCGATGCCGACCCCCATCCGCGCCAGCAGTAACTGCACATAGGAATTGGCCGAGGCGCAGACCGCCGTCATGATGCTCCACAGCGCCAGAATGCCGACCAGCATATTCCGGCGGTTCACCCGGTCGACGAGATAGCCCATAGGGATCGCGGCTATGGCGAAGGCCAGGGCGTATCCCAGGCTGCCCAGCATCCCCATCTGGCTGTCGCTCAACCCGAACTCCTGACGGATCGGCTCGACCACGACCGACAGGACGTTGCGGTCGATGTGGTGCGTGGAATGCACGGCGGTCAGCACGGCCAGCACCAGCCAGCGATAGTGTTTGCCCGGCACCTTTGCAGCAGGGGCGATCAACGTGTCCGACATCAGTGACGCCCTTCCAGATACTGCGCCAGGTCGTGGGTATGAGGCTGATGCGCGAGCGAGCCGCCGTTGCAGACGATGGTCTCGCCGTTGATGAAGCCCGCGTCCTCGGACGCCAGGAAGGCGACCACGGCGGCGACATCCTCCGGCGTGCCGAGGCGCGGCGTCAGGACGTGGTTCTGGATCATCTCGATCAGTTCGGGCACCCCGTCCCTGGCCGCCTCGGTCAGGATCAGGCCGGGGGCGACCGCGTTGCAGCGGATGCCCTGTCGTCCGTACTGGGTGGCGACCGAACGGGTCAGGGCGATGACACCCGCCTTGGAGGTTCCATAGGCGATCCGCGACAGGTCGCCGACCAGCCCAGACCCCGAAGCGGTGTTGACGATCGCGCCACCCCCGGTCTTCAGCATGGCCGGAACCGCATATTTGCAGCCGGCCAGATAGCCGCGCAGGTTGACCGCCATGACCCGGTCCCAGGTCTCGAACGCGATATCGACCGCCGTCGTGTCGTCCTTCTGGATCTGCGGCGTCGTGATCGCAGCGTTGTTCAGAAAAATGTCCAGACGACCGAATTGCGCCACGGTGGAAGCGACGAGGGCCTCGACCGTTTCGGTCTTCTCAGCGTCGTAGAAGGCCGCGGTGGCTCTGTGGCCGATCGCGCCCGCCACAGTCTGCGCCCTCTCAAGATCATGGTCTGCGATCATCGTGATTGCGCCCTCGGACGTCAGCCTCCTCGCGGTCGCCGAGCCTATGCCGCCGGCCCCGCCCGTGACGATGGCGATCTTGCCCTCAAGCCGTCTCATGGCGTCATTCCGGCCCATAGAAGTGATTCAGGAATTCGCTGTGGTACACGACCCGCTCGCGCCGAAGGCGTCGTGACAGCATCGGATTTTCGTCGTCGTCCAGGGCGTCCAGGACCACCGTCGGCCCATCGCCGAGGTG
The DNA here is from genome assembly GCF_016463485.1 of Brevundimonas sp. Lineage (GTDB taxonomy): Bacteria > Pseudomonadota > Alphaproteobacteria > Caulobacterales > Caulobacteraceae > Brevundimonas. The sequence goes on along the minus strand of NZ_JAEMRD010000003.1, from coordinate 24,165 downwards.
GTCGAGTGCGACGCGCGCGACATCTTCGGCCAGGGTCAGCGGTACGGCGTCCGGCGACAGATTGTTCTTCTCGAACACGGTGCGCAGCTTGGGCGTATCGGTCGCACCGATCAGGACGTTGAGGACATCGACCCCCCTGGGTTTCAGCTCGCGCCACAGGCTTTCGCCCAGGTTCAGGGCATAGCCCTTGGTCGCGGAATAGAGCGCCAGCCGACCCGTGCCCTGGAACGCCGCCTCCGATCCGATGATGACGATCCCTCCGCGACCTTTGGCGACGAAAGCCGTGGCGAAGCGGTGGCAGGCCTCGGTCAGCATGTCGATGTTGCGTTGAAGCAGTTGTCGCCACTCGGAGTAGGGCTTGGCCAGAAAGGGGCCGCCGACGTTGTCGCCGCCCGCGTTGAAGATCACCAGGCCAAGGTCAAGTCCGTCAGCACAGGCCTGAAGCCGAGCGGCACCGTCGGCGACGGTCAGGTCCAGCGACTGCGTCACGACCTCGACACCGAACCGATCGCGCAATGTCGTGGCCAGAGTGTCCAGCTTGTCCAGCCGTCGTGCCACCAGCACCACGTTGCAGCCCTTGGCCGCAGCGAGGGTTGCCAGTTCCGCACCCGTTCCCTCCGAAGCGCCGCTGACCAGCACCCAGGGACCGTATTTCGAGACAAAGGTCGGATCTCGCCGGCTTTCGTCAATCATTGCCGACTCTTTCAATGGGGTCGCTCACGCGAAAAAGAAAAGTCCGCTCCCGGTGCGTGGGCCGGGAGCGGCAGGCGGGGTGGTGGGGTCTAAAGCGCGTAGCGAACTTCAAAGCCGAAGGTCCGCGGGTCGCCATAAAGCTGGGACTGGAAGCCGAACGGGGTCGTCCGGTCGGTGGTGTTCAGCAGGTAATCTTCGTCGGTCGCGTTCTTGACGTAGACGCCCAGATCGATGCCGCGACCGCCGACGTCCTTCCAGTCCAGCCGCGCGTCGATCAGGCCATAGGCCGGGGCGATATTGCCGGGTGTCGTCAGGTTATCGTCGGCGAAGGCGACCTCGCTGATGTAGGCATAGCCGATCTGGCCGACCAGTTCGCCGACGCTGAGCGGGTGACGCCAGGTCGCCGACAGGTTCACCGAATCCTGGGGTGCCTGGGCAAAGCGGTTGCCGCTGACGTCGCCGAGGATGGCGTTCTGATAGCTGTCGTATTGGGTGTGCAGGTAGCCGTAGGAGGCCTGGATCGTCAGGGGCTCCAGCGGCCGCGCCAGAAGTTCGATCTGCCCGCCATAGATGGTCGCTTCGGCGGCGTTGAAGTTGCCGGTCACGACCAGGTTCTGGAACAGCAGTGAGGTGGTGCGCTGGATGTCGGTGTATTCGGCGTAGAAGGCCGACAGGTTGGTCCGGATCGGCATGCTGCCCAGGCTCCAGTCCGCCTTCAGACCGGCCTCGTAGTCGGTGATGAACTCGGGCCGCACGACCTCCAGATCGGGATCGTTGATATTGGCGTTGAAGCCGCCGGCGTTGTAACCCTTGCGCGTGGTCGCATACAGCAACACGTCGTCGGTGGCCTTGAAATCGACCGACAGATTGTAGGTCACCGCGTCCGTCTGGGCGGCGATCCGCTGGGTGCAGGTGGCGATGTTCACGCTGGGCAGGGCCGCAGGAAGATTGCAGCGCAGGCCGGGGCTGAATCCGAACTGGGCCGTCTTCACATCGTCCTCGGTGTAGCGGATGCCGGCCGTCAGGTTCAGGCGATCTGTGACCGCCAGGGTGCCCTGGGCATAGGCAGCCCAGGAATCGGTGGTGGTGTTGCCGCCAGTTTGCTGGGTCGTATTGATGTTGTGAGGCGTGCCTACCGGCGCGAACAACAGATAGGCGTTGAAGTTGTTCACATCGCTGGCCGACGAATAAAGGCCGGTGACCCAGGACAGTCGCTCACCGAACGCGGTCCCCAGCAGCTGGGCTTCATGTGTCGTCAGGCTGGTCTCGTTGTCGTTCAGGCCGATGATGACGGGCAGGGGGATCGACAGCTGGCTGGTGAACTGGCGGTCCTCGTTCTTCTGGTAGCCGAAGATGTATTTGGCCGTGACCGATCCGAAATAGCCGCTCAGCACGTTGGTGAACTGCCAGGGCGTCGCTGTCTGGCTGGCGTTCAGCGGGATGGACACGGTGCGAATGCCGCGCGTGCGCTGGGCGGCCAGTTCGACTCCGTAGGCCGCGCCGTAGATGCAGGCCGGCAGGGCCGTCGGGCAGGTCGGAGTCCCCGGGCCGGCACCACTGATCTGGGCGTAGGGCGTGTCGTCTCGATCCGCGAGGTTGAAGGTCGTGACGTTGCTCAGATATTCATTGGGGGTGAACCGGGCCGAGAACCGAAGCGACCGGTGGTCCAGCTTCTGAAGGTCCGGGCCGGTCAGGTTGTCGATGAGCCCGTCACGCCGGGTCACGCGGGCCCCGAAGCGCAGGGCGAGCATGTCGTTGACAGGCAGGTTCACGACGGCCGTGCCTTCATACAGGTTGTAGCTGCCGACCCGCCCTTCGAGGTAGCCTTCGAATTCGTCCGTCGGCGTGTTCTGCACGAAAAGGACGGCACCGCCGGTGCTGTTCTTGCCGAACAGGGTGCCCTGGGGGCCGGAGACGGCCTGGATCGAGGCCAGGTCCCACAGCATCTGATCGGCCAGGACGGCGTTGACGGGAACCTCGTTGAGATAGCTGACCACGCCGGTGCGAACACCCCGCAGCGAGAACTGCTGCGCCCCGCCGAAGATGCTGACGCCGACGCTGAGGGTTGGAACCAGCTTCTGGAGATCGGTGCCGGTCGTGATCGTGCGGCTTTCAAGCTCCTCCGCCGAGATCCCTGTCACGCTGAGCGGAACGTCCTGGAGGCGTTCTTCGGAACGGCGTGCGACGACGACGATGTCGCCAAGTGCGGAGGCCTGGTCTTCCTCGGCCGGTGCCGGGCGGTCCTGGGCCTGGGCGGCGCTCGGTCCGACCGCCGATGACAGTATGAGTGCAAGCGCGCTCGCTCCCGCGAACAGGGTATGTCTAGCCATGTTTCCCCCTAAGGAAATGATGTTGGCCAGCTCAGGACCGTCTATGCCGTCCTTGATGTTCGAGCTGGTTTGAATGTCGTCACGTGCGCGGGGACTGTCGTGTCTGCATCGACTGGACGAAGCGCGGCGGGTCCCTGAAGCTTGGTAGCGAGCCCTGATCCTTGATTGCGATCTGACTTCAGATTGATCTTCTGAAAAACATAAGTCAAGTGACTTACGCAATGATCTCGACGTGGGCGACTTCGGCCTTGACCCCGCGCTTCCGATCCAGATCGGCCATGTTGATATATTCCCGCCAGCGGACGATCAGGCCCTCGTCGTCCAGCTCGTAGATGGCGATCATCTGATGCGGGCAGGGCCGCCCTACCAGCACGGCCCAGTCGGATCGCTCCTGAATGACGACGCGCGCATTCGAGACCGCGTGGACGGTGTTGCACCGGTTGTGGCCCGAATAGGCGATCTGGCGGGTGATTTCGGCCGCTAGGGCCTGACGTCCCTCCACCAGCGGCCCGCCGGGAACCCAGAGCCGCCATTCGGCGTCGGGTGCCATCATCGCGATGATGCGATCGACATCGGGCCGGCTGGTCGGCGTTCCGTCACCCCAGGCCTCGCAGAAGGCCTCGACGAACGCTTGCTGAGGCCCCTGCGGCGCATGCAGGGCCATCGACAGTCCGGTCCCGTCTGTCGCTTCGGGGACCGGGGGGCGGCGATCCAGACCGGGCTGCGCGTCAAGGCTCTCCAGGCCCGAAAGCCTGTCCGGCGAAACGCCGGCCTGCCGTGCGAAATCCAGCCCGTCGAAATAATCGCGCCAGGCCGTGATGCGGCTTTCGGCGTTCAGTTCGAAGGCACCTGCGACCCATCGCTCGACAGGCCTGCCGTGTCGCATGAAGCGATCGTGTCGCTCTGCGATCACCATGTCATCGCTTGAGGCGACGAGCACGATCTCCGTCTCAATGGCCGAGATGTATGTTGCCTGCCGCTCCAGTTCGGCTCGGATGGCGTCGTGTCCGACCAGTGTCGGCCCGTCCGGCATGTAGAGGGTCCAACGGGCGTCGTCGGCAAAACCCTGGACGACACGGTCGATGTCGATCGCGCCGTTGCTGCTCCATGCCGCCAGCATTTCCTGAACGGCGTCTTCCTGTCGTACGCCCATCGATCAGGCCCCCACAGGCGTGACGGGCGGCTTGTGTCGGGGGATCAGGTAGTCGAGCTGAAGCTGGGCGAAGGGCAGGGGAGCGGTCATGCCGCCATCGCATTTGTAGAGCCCTCCGTTCATGAAGGCCGCCTCGTCGGACGCCAGATAGGCGGCCAGGTTAGCGATGTCCTCGGGGCGACCCAGACGGGGCGTGTTCTGCAGCTTCATGAATGCGGCGTGCATCTCGGCGCTGGCCCAGGCTTTCATCGCCGGGGTCTCGATCACACCGGGGATGACCGCGTTGCAGCGGATGCCCTGCTTTCCGTAGTTGGTGGCGATCGTCTTGACGTACCAGTTCACCATCGCCTTGGACGCGCCGTAGGAGAACTGCGCGACGTCGCCGCCCAGCGAACTGGTCGAGGAGGTGAACAGGATGCAGCCGCTGCCGCGCTCCAACATATGGGGCAGGGCGTATTTCGACGCGAGCACCCCTCCCAGCACGTTCACCTGGACGATCTCGTGAAAAACTGCGGGATCGAACTGCAGGAAGTCCACGTCGCGCTTGCGCTTGCCGGCCGCCGTGTTGACGGCGTTGTTGAACAGGATGTCCAGCTTACCCAGGTCGGCGATCGTGCGGTCGATCATGTCCTTCAGGGCCCGGTCGTCGGCGACGTCGACGGCGAAGGCGATCGCCTTGCCGCCTGCAGTCCGGACTTCGTCGGCGACGGCCTCGGCGGTGTCGCCGAGAATATCGGTGACGGCGACCGCCGCGCCCTCGGCTGCGAACTTCAGGGCGGAGGCGCGGCCGATGCCCGAGCCGGCTCCTGTGATGACGGCAGTCTTGCCGGCCAGACGTGTCATGCTGTTGTTCCGTTCACAGGGGTCGGTCGGGCGTTCTCGGGGAGAGGGCGGCTATTCAAACTTCTTTCCGTCCATGACGCCCTGGATCGGGGACTCGGCCGGTTGAGGCTGGGCGGCGCGGGCGGCCCAATAGGCCCTGAGCTGGCTGTTGGGATCGGCGACAACGGTCGGAGGGACGTCGTAGATGAAGGTCTCGCGTGTCTGCGGCGTATAGGCCGGCCAGGCGGGTGCGCCGGGGATCGAGGGATTGCCGGTGCGGGCGAAGGCGGCGAAGGTGGCGCTCATCAGGTCCGCCATCGCGTTCTGCTCGGGGCCTGCGCCAACCAGGCCGGCAGAGACATCGACGTTGTCGAAGATGAAGGGCAGTTCGACCGCGTGGGGCGACCTGAGCTTGCCGCCCAGCACAGGCGAGTTCCAGTCGATCTTGTACATGAAGACCGGCGCGGCCTGCTGGGCATATTTGCGCTCGGCCAGTGTGATCGAGCTCCACGTGAACATCATGTCCGTCATGACGCTGGTGTAGAGGTGCATCGGCCGGTCGTTCGGGGCCTGGGCGCGGTACAGGGCGATGGTGTTGGCCGCCTCGGCCGGGCCGACCATGCCGCCGACGCGCGTGGTCAGATCGGCCTCGGTCATCGTCTGCCAGGTCGGATCGCTGAGGACCACATTCGTGGCCTCGTCCTTGGTCGAGCCGACCATGATCGGAACATTGGCCGAGAGCGGTGAACCGACCGGATCGAACGGATTGGTCGGCAATGTCTCGCCGTCGACGGCGGGCATATAGGCCAGCAGTCCGGCGCGGGCGCCTGCCTTCATCAGGGTGTCGGTCGGGAGGGCTCGCAGAGCCGCGATGTCCCCGACCTGAAGACCCAGCTGGGTGAACAGCTTGTCACGCGTGGCGGTCGCGGCCTCGACCGTGCCGACCTTCACGGCCGCGCCGCTCTGGATGATTGCCTTGTGGAACAGGCCCTGGGCCGACGGCATGGCCAGCAGGGTGCTGACCTTGGAGCCGCCGCCCGACTGGCCGAAGATGGTAACGTTGTCGGGGTCACCGCCGAAGGATGCGATATTGGCCTTGACCCATTTCAGAGCCGCCACGATGTCGAGCATGCCCGCCAGGTTCGAGTCCGCGTACTGAGGTCCGGCCTCTGGTCCGAGTTCAAGATAGCCGAACACGTTCAGGCGGTGGTTCAGGGTGACGACCACAACATCCTGACCGCGCGACAGATTGCTGCCCTCGTAATATTTGTCGCCGCCGCTGCCGAGGAAGAAGCCACCGCCGTGCAGCCAGACCATGACCGGACGTTTTGCGTTGTCGGCGACCGCCGGGGTCCACAGGTTCAGGACCAGACAATCCTCGCTGGTCGGCAAGTCGGAGAACGACAGGACGCTCGCCATCTCCGGCGGCATGTTCACGGGGGGCTGTGGGCACCGATCACCCATGCGGTCAGCGACCCGAACTCCGCCCCAGGCCGGTGGCGCGGCTGGCGGCAGGAAGCGGTTCGCGCCGCCTGTATCGGCTCCATAGTGGACGCCGAGGAACGACAATACGCCCTTGGATGGTACACCCTGAAGCTGGCCTTCGGGGGTCGCAACGATGGGTGCCGCGTCCTGGGCCTGTGCAGGGGGCGGCGGCAGGGCCACGGCGAGTACGGCGGCGAGGATGACCGCGGCCGACGCCGATGCGGCGCCGCTGAGTGCGAGGAGATTAGACATGCCGAACCTGTTTCCCGGAGACCCCAGGGATCTCGTTGCTGGTGGTCCGCCTCACGCTTTGTCGAAGAGTCGGCATGGCCGACCGCGCCGCAAAGCGGGTGAGAACGGTGATGACTGCGTTTCCACTCCCGCGTCGTACGGCGACGCGCCGACGACTGCTTTTTCGAGGTCTGATCAAGCGGCGTTTGCCTTTGCTGCCGCTCGAAATGCCCCGCTGCATCTGAGGACGAACGCCTGTATAAGTCAAGCGCCTTAAACCGGATCGGCAGCGATCGTCTCTAATTTCTCGCGGGATCGTCTGCTTTTATTTTGTGCGGCAGTGGGGCATGGACCGCAGATGGCAAGACTGTTTCACGAGTATCCGAAGACCGCCAAGAAGCTGATGCTGGCGGCGGAACGGCTGTACGGTCAGCACGGTCTGGATGGGGTGTCGCTGCGCCAACTGGCCACCGCCGCCGGCCAGGCCAACAACTATGTCGTCCAGCATCATTTCGGGTCCAAGCTCGGCCTGATCCAGGCGGTGTCGGAGATGCGGCTTCCGGCCATGGAGGCCCATCGCCAGAGCCTGCTCGACGCGGCCCGGGCCGAGAATGATTTCAGCGTGGCGCGGATGTTGAGTTGCCTGTTCTCGCCCTTGGTGACCGTGTTGGAGGCACAGGACATGAAGGACTATGCGCGCTTCACCCTGGCCGTCATGCATCTGGATCCGGAACAGCATCCGTTCGTGCGTTCGACCGATATCTCTCCGGCCTCGACCGAGATCCGCAGCAAACTCAGCGAATCGCTTTCGCATCTCGAGCCCGATGTTTTTCGTCGCCGCCTTGCACTGAGCGCCAGCGTTTTTCTAAACGGCATTTCCGAACTGGGCGGCAAGCTCAAGCTTTCGCCGGCCGGCTATGCCAGTACCGACCAGTATTGCAGTGACGTGTTCGAGGCGGCTCTGGCCGTGCTGACCTGCCCGTTCTCGACCGAGGCCCGAGCCGATTTCCGCAAGGCCGACGCAAGCTGATCCGGATACGAAGACGCCGCCCCATGCAGGTGGAGCGGCGTCCCAGGTCGGGCCTTGGTTCTGTCAGGTGCGTGGCGGGGCCTGGCAGGTCCAGTTGGCGGCATCGTAGACGGCGTTCGGTACGCTGGCCTTGGAGCGATCAAACACGGCGACCTCGGGATAGCGGCACAGCATGAAATCGCGCGAGGTTCCCGTCGGCGGCGGCACGAGGACACCGGACACCATCCGGGTCGCGGGATCGGCGAACAGCAGCTGCTGACGATCCACTCCGCGGTGGGCGACGACGGGTCCGGGAGCCTCGCCCTTCTCGACCCAGTTGATGAGCTCGGTCATCAGCACGTCGGGCGCATCGCCGGGCCCCGTGCCCGAGCCGCAGTGGCCCATGCCTGGGATCTTATAGAAGCTGGCGAACTGGCGCAGGTTGTCCATGCCGCCGACCGAAACAGCCGCATCGGCGTAATATTGCTCCATCTCCGTGTCGATACAGCAAGGATCACTGACCCCGTTCCACATCAGCACCTTGCCGCCGGCGGCACGATAGGGCGCGAGATTGGCGCTGTAGGGCCAGCCGAAATCCAGCTCCTTGGTCGCTTCCCACCAGCGATCGACCGTGGCCTGGTCGTTGAGGTCCATGGTCATGACGTCGAAGTCAGGGCCGAACAGGACCTTGGCCAGCGAGCTGCCGATCACATAGCCGGGCGATGAACGCGCCATGTTCTCGACCGTGGCGGCGTCCGACCAAGGGGGCGGAACTTGGCCCATGAAGCCCGCCCACACGGTCATGTTGGAGATCGGAAAGCCGACCTTGATTTGGCCTGCCGGACTGCGGGGCCCGGCCACGATGGCCTTGATGCTTTTGAGTTCGGGCTGAGTCAGGCAATCCGGCTTGTCACCGTCGGTGCAGGCCACCGTGTCGAAGTCGAAGCGACATTTGGTGTGGTCCTGGATGATATCGTCCTTGGCACCGTCGATCTCGTCGCAGGCGGCGGTGACCTTGGCGTCCAGCATGGCGAACTTGGCCGGCGAGACCCAGGCACCCGGCTCACGCGCCATCTGCTGGGCCGCGTTGATGAAGGCCAGCATGGTCGCCGAGCTGCGACCACCGGGGGCACCGAGCAGGACGCCGTCATAGTCCTCGGGGTGCCGCTCGATGGCCTCCGTCGTCATCCGCCCGCCGCCTGAGCAGCCGGAGGTGTAGCGATAGAAGGACTGGACGCCATAATAGAGACGCGTGATCTGTTGGGTCGCGACAGCGGTGACATGGGCCCCGCGGTCGATGTGGTCGCGGGCCTGAGCGGGATCGGCCAGGAAGCTCCAGTCCAGGATGTGCCCGGTGTGCCCCGTATCGGTGCCGGCGACAGCGAAACCCTGAACCAGCGGATTGCCGGCGGGGATCTGCGAATCCGACGGCACATATCCCGCCGCCCCTCCCATGCCGATGAAATAATAGCGGTTCTGCCAACCGGTGTCGGGCAGTTGCAGGCGGAAATTGACCTTGTTCGGACCGGGGTTGGTGGTCGTCACATAGCCCTCGATCCGGCAGTGCGGCACAGGGGCCGCCGTCGGGGTCGCCGAAGTGATCGTGGTGTCGGCCGGTGCGCTGGCCTGGACCGTGGCGGTCTCGCACGTCCTTGCGGACGCGGATGACCCGTAGAATAGCGCCAGCGCCCCGACGGCACCGCCGCACGCCAGTAGTCTGGATTTCACAGATAGACTCACGATTGTTCTCCCTGGACGTTGTCGCAGGCATCGCGCCTCTTGATCGGACGCATCACCGGCGTTGGAAAAGTCTGGGTCGCCTTGGACCCGTTCGTTGTTCTGAACTCAGGTGACCACGACCCTGGCCGAGGCGAGGTTTTCGACCTGCCTGCGGGCCGACGGATCGCCGTGACGGTTCAGCCGCACCCGGCAGGTGGCGAAATAGACGCCGGGTTTGTCGAAGGCGGTCGTCGTCGACAGCGTCAGGTCGGTCTGGCCATGTGCCACTTCGGCCATGAGCGAATAGGCGCCGCTGGCGTCGAGATCCCAATGCGCCTGGGTGAAGGTCCCTGCGCCCTCGGGTGCCTCGGCGTGGACGGTCAAGGTGACCGGTTCACCGACCCTGACGTCGGTCCGCACGGTTCCGTTGGCGGTAACCTCCACGACCGGCTGAATGCCGCCGCGTTCCCGGGCGGAATGAGGCAGGGTGACCTTTCCGTCCGAGAAGGCATAGGTCGTCTCGGCAGGTGGGATGCCCTGTTCGACCCAGGTCGCCAGATCGACCAGTCCCTGTTCGATAACGGGCATATAGTCGATCAGCCAGGTCGTCGTCGCCCGTTTGGGATTGGTCGGCAGCAGCATCGGCGGGACGTGCTCGGCGTTCTGGGTCCACTGCAGACGGAACCTCTCGCGTGCCTTTTCAGGCCCTTGCGCCTCTTCGACCGCCCTCTTGTAGATGACGCCCTGGGGCGGCCATAGCGAGGCGTCATGGGTGTGGTGGACCCAAAGCAGCTTGCCCTCGTACTGTCCCGAATAGGGCACGCCCATCAGCGGCGATTGCACCGGCACGCCGTGCTGCGGATAGATCGGCTGACCGTCCACGCGCAGGAAGTCGTTCAGCGGATCTTCCGAAATGTGGTGTCGATAGGCGTAGCAGAAGGCCAGGAAGGCGTGGTTGTCCAGGTGGACGCTGTCGCCGACCTCGACACCTCGGAAGCGCAGGATGTTGGCGTCGGCGCGACCGTCGCAGAACCAGATGTCGCCCACAGCGCGGGTGCAGAACAATTGCCGGCCCGCGACGGCACCGCTGTCGATCCTGACGCCGCAGCCGGTGCTGTAGCCGCCGGTGAGGCCCTTGACCTCGATGGCGACGGGCAGGTCCCAGGCCCCGCTGCTGGATGCCATCAGCATGATCATCGCCTTGGAGTCGGCATACTCGGCCCCGGCGAACTCCTCGCCCATCAGGTCCTGGGCGGTGATGATGCGGGTGATCGGAAGTTTGACGTCGATCAGGTCGTCCCTGACCACCTCGGGGCGATCGTGACCGATATAGCCGGGCTGGGTCCAGAAGTTCGCGAAATAGTCCGCGTCCTCCTCCAGCAGCATTCCGGCGATCGAACACCACAGCCAGATCTGGCCCATGGGTTTGGCGATCATGAACTCGTCGCCGCGCGGGTATCCGAGGCGATAGAGGTTGGCCAGTTCCTCGCGCTCGTGCTGGGTCAGCCCGACAAAGGGATCGCCACTGCCGCCGGGGGCCATGGCGTCGATGACACTGTCCAGCTTGTCGCCGCGCAACAGGCGCTGGACGTTGAACATACTGCCGAACGAGAAGGGCTGCTCGCTGCGGACACGCGAGTTTGTGCCGTGGGGCTCGACATTGCCGCCGCCCATGAAGGGCAGGGCGCCGTCGTAGACGCCGTCGCAATATTCCAGACACAGTGGCGACCGGCGGCCACCGCCGCTGCCGCCCCAGACATAGCTGTAGTCCGGCTCGCGGCCGAACACCTGTTTGCAGACGTATTTCGAGAACCGCGCGCTCTCGACGCTGGCGCGATAGCCGTACAGGCTTGGATCGATGCCGGCGCGCGGATCGATGTCGTCGCCGATATGGCCCGAGTTCGATTCGACCATATAGCCGCCCAGGCCGACCATCATGTCGAGACCACCCAGCAGCGCGCCCATGGCCCCGGCAAAGGCCTCTTCGTGTCCCGCATGGGCACCTTCGAGTGGATGATACATCCGGCCGCCCCATTCCTCCTCGGCCGGGAAGTAGAAGGTAAAGCGCGTGTCGGTGTCTGCGAATCCCCCGTGGACGTTGCGATGGGGGTAGGGTTTCTCGCGCCATTCGTCCCGGTCGATGTACGGGGCACCAAAATAGCTGTCACGAACGACGTAGCCGCGGGTCTCCAGCGCCGGCTTATCGACGACATTCAACATAAGCGTTCTTCCCAATGTGTGACCGCATCCGGTCCCGGCTCTGCGGCCGATGATGCCATCTATGCAGTCATTCTGATATCGGTCAACTATTCTCTAGTGGGAACGAGGTTGAATGGGTGACCCAATATCAACCCGCCTTTGGTTGGTCTCCAAAACCACCGTTCTGATATCAGACGAATCTTCTTGCCGACTTTCTGAACATATGAGACTGATTTGTTCAATGCACGGCGGGGGGATCATCCCACCAGCACCCATCAAGGGTGTTGCCGGCACGGAGGGAACGATGAACGATCACGCTTTCGGCGCCGCTTTCGCGCGCCCACTTCGCAAGCTTGGCCTTGCAGGTCTGCTTTTCGCGACCTGCCTGACGGCCCCGACGCTGGTATCCGCACAGCAGGCTACGCCATCATCCAGTGACCCGAATTCCGCATCGGCCGTGGACGACGTGGTCGTGACTGCCCGTCGTCGGCAGGAGCGCCTGCAGGAAGTGCCGATCGCCGTAACGGCGTTGAGCGAGGAAATCCTCGAAGAAAAGGGCGTCCGGGATGCCAACGACCTGGGTCAGGTCGCGCCGGGCCTCAGTGTTCAGAACACCACCGCAAACCGCAACAACATCACCTATTCGATTCGCGGCCAGGGTCAGACCTTCGGTCAGAATTCTCCCGGCGTCGTGCCCTACTTTGCCGAAGTGCCCTCGTTCGGAGACGCCATCTTCGACTTGCAGGGCATCCAGGTCCTGAAGGGACCGCAGGGCACATTGTTCGGCCGGAACACCACCGGCGGTGCCATCCTGTTCGCGCCCAAGGCGCCGAGCGAGGACTTCAACGGCTATCTGCTGGGCCGGGTCGGCAACTACAGCCGCCGCGACGTCGAGTTCGGTCTCGGCGGCCCGCTCCTGGGCGAGAGGTTGATGTTCCGCGTGGCGGGCCAGATGCTGCGCCGCGACGGCTATACCGACAATGTCACGACCGGTGATCAGATGGATGACGAGCACCGTCAGGCCTGGCGCGCCAGCATTACGGCACGTCCGTTCGACGGGTTCGAGAACACGCTGCTCTATCAGGACGTCGAGGTCGATGAGGCCGGTTCCGGCCTGCTGCTGTCGGTCATCACCCCGACGTTCTCGAATGAGCCGATCTATACCCAGTTGCAGACGGCTCTGACGGCCCAGAGGGCGCGAGGGCCGCGATCCATCGCGACCAACTACGAGCCTGACTTCATCAAGCTGGACAGCCAGGGCTGGATCAATACGACCACCTGGCGCCTCAACGATCACCTGACGCTGAAGAACATCTACAGCCAGCGTCGATTCACAGCCGGGCAATCCTATGACCTCGACGGTAGCCCGGTAACGGTCCTGCACGTCACCAACCCGGTCGGCAAGAAGACCAAGACCACCAGCGAAGAGTTCCAGGCCCAATTCAACTTCGGGAACATCGACGGGGTCATCGGCTATTTCACCGAGGATTCCAACACGCCGATCGTCTACGGATTTGACACGCGTCAGTTCGTGCGGATCCCGGGCCTTCTGCCCAACGGCGGCGTGATCCAGGCCGTCAACATCGCCCAAGGGTCCTCGGGCAGCCGAGCCTTCTATGGTCAGGTCGACTGGGCCGTCACGGATCAGCTGACCCTGACCGGCGGCATTCGCAAGACCACCGACGAACGCTCGAGCGGACCGTCAGAGACCTTTGTGCTGTTCTCGCCGCTCCAGCCCTACCCGACCGGTCTTAGCGCGGCGGCGGGTGCCAGGTTGTTCGCCAGCTTCGATGCGACGACATGGAACGTCGCGGCCAACTACCAGTTCAGCCAGGATCTGAATGTCTATGCGACCGTCCGTAAGGGTTTCAAGAGCGGCGGCTTCAACGGCACGGCGATCAACCCGGCGGACCAGTTCTTCCAGCCCGAGGAAGTCACGGACTACGAGTTCGGGATCAAGGGTCTGGCCGTCCTGGGCGACTGGCAGGTGCGGTATGCGGCCGACGTCTTCTACGATGACTACACCAACATCCAGCGGTTCGTGAACCTGGCGACCGTGCCGGCATCGACGGTGACGCGCAACGCGGCTGCGGGTTCCATCGCCGGGATCGATCTCGATCTGACCATTGCCCCGACCGACTGGTTCAGCGCCTCGGTGCAATACACCTATCTCGACGCCAAATACGACAGCTATAACGATGCCCTGCTGGGCGACCTGTCCAGCAGCCGCTTCCCCAACACGCCCGAGCACCAGCTGAACTTCACGCCCCGCGTGGAAATCCCGCTGCCCGAAGGCATGGGCGACCTGTCGGCTCTGGCCAGCGTCTATTACCAGAGCGGCATCGCGACCGATCCGGCCAACGTGCCGAACGGCAATGCCCTGGTCGCCCTGTCCAGCATGGGCACCAATGTCGACGCCTATACCCGGATCGATCTGCGGGCCGATTGGCGCAACATCAACGGCACGGGCGTCAGTGCCGCCGCCTATGTCCGCAACGCGACCGATGAAGAATATATCACCGGGACCAACAACCAGCTGACCAGCCAGTTCGGCGTCGCCACCTATCTGTACGGCCAGCCTCGCTTCTTCGGAGTCGAGTTGCGGTTCGATTTCGGGACCTGATCCGGGTTTCGGCGCGTCGCGCAAGCGCCGTCGATCGATGTCTCTATCCGGGCCTCGCCGGATCGCGTATCGATCGGCGGCGTCCGTGCGACAATGACGGTTAGAACCATGTCCGCCGATCCGGCCGCCGTCCAACTCGCGACACAACTGACGGACCTGATCCGGGGATCGAACCTGAAGCCGGGAGACGTGGTCGCGTCCGAGCAGGATCTACGCGCTCGCCACGATGTCGGGCGGTCAATCCTGCGTCAGGCGGTCCGCATTCTCGATGAGCGTGGCGTCGCCACGATGAAGCGGGGCGCGGGCGGTGGCCTAGTCGTCTCTCCTCCCGATCCACGTTCAGCCGGTAGGGCGCTCGCCATTGTGCTGGAAAGCCGGATGAAGGGCCCCCACGCCCTCGAACGCTTGTTGAAGGCGACCGACACACACGTCTTTCTGACAGCGACGCCAAGGCTTGAGCTGGTCGAGTGCCAGCGCATACGCCAGCTGGCCCAACGGCTAAGGCGCGCGAGCAATGCCGGCCTCATGCCCGCCGGCGAGATCGGTCAGTTGATGGTCGCCATCCGACGTCTGGTCAGGGACCCTCTGGCCGGTCTCGCCTATGAGGTGACGGCCGACTACGGCCAGGATCTGGCACCCTACAGCGTCGTCGCCGGGGGGCAGGACTTTCAGCGCTCGTGGTGGGACGCCCTGCTGGAAATGGTCGACGCGCAAATGGCCGGCGATGTCGCCGCTCTTTTCGATCTGCGCCGCCGACAACTGGCCGTGATCCGGGACAGCCAGGACGCCTGGAGCGCCATCGACAGGGAGGGTCGCCTCCTGCCGCCGATCGAGACTGAACAGCCCATAGGCGGCGGATCCAGCCCGGCCGAGCGCCTGGCGCGCGAGCTGCTGCGTGACGTTCGCCTGCTCGGCTGGCGGCCGGGTGCGAGGATCGGCGGGGCGGGCGACCTGTTGGCGCGTTACAAGGTCACGGTGGGCACCCTTAGACAGGCCGTCCGCATTCTGGAGCAGAACGGGGTGGTCCGAATGGAGCGCGGGCGTTCCGGTGGCGTGGTCGTCACAGTGCCCGACCCGGCTCGGGCCGTTGCGCGCGCGCTTGAGTATCTGGGGCAGACGACGGTCGCCTCCGACGATCTGGCGTCCTTCCATCGACAGCTCCAGCTCGAGGCGGTGAGCGCCGCCTGCGAGACGCCGGATGCCGTCCGTGCAGAGCGGTTGAAATCCGTCGGTGAGTCATCGATTTTTGACCAACTCGGTCCGTTGTCCGGCGATGACGCGATCGAGATATTCCTGTCCGTCGTGGCGGCCGTCTCCACGCAAGTTACGGCCCCCGCCGTTGCGTCGGTTCCAGGTCTGCGTCAGGCCCTGCTCAGGGGCGATGCACCACTGGCGCGACGCATCGTCCTTGAGCGGACACAGAACTTGCCACGGCTTTGAGGGTCTACCGCGCCGGCGTGGGTGCCGGCAGGCTGTTCCAGAACCCGAGGATCTCCGACCTGGGATCGTTCTCGACGCGCATCTCGTTGTCGAAAATCATCGTTGCGCGTGTCCCGGCGTCATAGGCGGGCCAAGCGGGGATCTGTTCGTTGTTCGGATTGCCGGTCTTGGCGAAGGCGATCAGCGTCGAGGCCAGTCGGTCGCACATCAGCCGCCCCGACGCCACGCCGCAGCCGACCATGCCGTCGCGGTAGTTGTGGAACGACGCCGAGACGTCGATACCGTGGATGGCTCCGAACTTGCCGTCGTATGCCGGGGTTTCCCAATCCCACTGGTACATCCAGACCTTGCCTGGGCTCTGGGCTGCCTTGCGCTCGGCCTGGAGGATCGCGTTCTTGCGGAAGCCGGCATCGGTCGCGATCTGGGCCTGGATCAGGAAGGGCGATTTGTTCGGATAGCGGGCGCGGTACAGGGCGACGGCCTGGTCGCCGAGCGGACCCATCCTTGCGGCCATCTGAGCCTTCAGTCCCGCCTCGTCCAGGTCCCAGTTAAAGCTGATGAGGCCGCCGTCCTCGAGCGTCGTCGAGATAATCAGGGGGATGTCGGCCGACTCCGCCGGACCGCTCGGATCGAACGGATGACGCGGCAGATAGGACCCGTCGAGCACAGGCGAGAACCGCCCGCCGGTCGGCATTGCTGCCACCGCCGTCTGGGCCTCCAGCAGCGTGGTCCACGGCACCTGTTGCAGGTCGGTGATGCGGCTTTTGTCAATCCCCAGATGGTTCAGCAGGGCCGCAGCTGTGCGGGCCGAGGCTTCGCGTTCCGTAAGCTTCAGCGCCGAGCCGCTCTGGACCATCGCCCGGTGGAACAGGCCCTTGGCGGCGGGCGTGGCTAAAAGCACGGTCGTCTTGTAGCCCCCGCCGGACTGGCCGAAGATCGTCACATTGGCCGGATCCCCGCCGAAGGCAGCGATATTGTCGCGCACCCATTCCAGCGACAGGACCAGGTCCATGATGCCGGTCACGCCCGCCGAGGCGAACTCGGCCGGTGCGCCGTTGTCGACCAGGTTGATATAGCCGAAACTGGCCAGCCGGTGGCTGACCGTCACCACCACGACGTCGCCGTAGCGGGCCAGCTGGGCCCCGTCGAAGCCGGGCGCATTGCCCGATCCGCTCTCGAAACCACCGCCGTGGATCGAGACCAGCACCGGCCGCTTCTTGCCGTCGTCCAGACCCTGGGTCCAGATATTGAGGTGCAGCGGGCTCTCTCCCATGCCGCCCTCCTGACGGTCCCACTGCACCAGCATGGCCAGGTCGGCGCGCAGATCGATCAGGGTCTGGGGACTGACCGGGCCGAAGCCGAGCGCGTCGCGGACACCGGTCCAGGGTTCCGGCTTGCGCGGCGGCATGAAGCGGTCTCGACCTCCGGTCGGGGCACCGTAGGGGATGCCCTTGAACTGTCGCACATCGCCATTCGTCTGGCCGCGCACCTTGCCGTGGGTGGTCTCGACGACCGGGAACCCTGGGCTGGATGGAGCCTCTGGCGTGGCCTGTGCGACAACGCCAGACGAGGCCATGGCCTCGGTCGAAAGGGCGGCGCCGGCGGCGAGCGCCGCTGCACCGAACAGTGTACGCCGGTTCGGCGCGGCGAAAGTGTCAGCCATGTCTCAGTCTCCCTTGAGCGCGCCGTTGGATCGGCCTTGCGCCTTTATTGATCCGCCGATGGCCGACGGGGCCTGCACGCCGTCGCCTGTCGCCGCTAGCGGCCGACCGGATAGAAGATGGATTTCTCCTGGGTGAATTCCTTGAGCCAGTCCGGCCCGTACTCGCGGCCGACGCCGGATCGCTTGTAGCCACCGATGGGGGCGAAGCTCATCTTGCCGGTGCCGCCGTTGATCATCACGCTGCCCGCGCGGATACGTCTGGCCATCGCATAACCGGTCGCGGCGTCGGCAGTCTCGATGCCGCCGTTCAGGCCGTAGCGAGAATCGTTGGCGATCTGGATCGCCTCGTCGTCGGTGTCGAAGCCGATGATGCAGCCGACCGGCCCGAAGATCTCGTCCTGGGCGATGGCCGAGTTGTTGTCGACATCGTCGAACAGCGTCAGGTCGGTGAAGAACCCCTTGTCCAGGCCCGCCGGTCGCCCGCCGCCGTGGATCAGCTTTGCTCCGGAATCGAGACCCAGCTGGATATAGTGTTCGACCTTGGCGCGCTGCGACTCGCGGATCAGTGGCCCCATCATGACGCTGGGATCGGCCGGATCGCCGATCTTCCACATGGCGGCGAAGGCCTTGACCGTCTCGACGAAGGCCGGGCGGATGCTGTTGTGGACCAGCAGGCGCGTCAACAGGGCGCAGCCCTGGCCCGCATTGACCGACAGCATCCCGACCACCGTCATGGCCGCGCGCTGCACGTCGGCGTCGTGGCGAATGATCAGGGCTGACTTGCCGCCGAGTTCCAGATGCACGCGTTTCAGGGTCGGCGAGGCCTGGGCCATGATCGCGGCACCGACGGTTTCGGAGCCCGTGAAACTGACCAAGTCGACACGGGGATCGGTCGTCAGCAGTTGGCCGACCTCGAGCCCTCCATTGACGATGTTGAGCACGCCGGGGGGCAGGCCTGCCTCGTCGGCCGCCTCACCGAACAACAGGGCCGAGAACGGCGTGAAGGCCGACGGCTTGAGCACCAGGGTGTTGCCGGCCAGCAAGACAGGCGCGACCTTCGACAGGTTCAGCAGGAAGGGGAAGTTGTAGCCGGTGATCCCGGCGACCACCCCGACCGGTTCGCGCACCACGGTCGTTCCTCCGAGAATCTGAGGCCCTTCCGGGTTCATCGGGTTGGGGGTGGCCTCGATCGGCAACTGCACCGTGGTGTCGCGCATGGCGTGGACCATGGCGTCGCGGAAATGGTCGAGCGGTGCCTGGACCTGCATGGCCCAGGTGATGCCCTGTGAACATCCGACCTCGGCGACGATCAGGGCGGCGATCCGGGCCTTGCGCGCCTCGAGTGCGGCGTGAAGGCGGGTCATCACCGCTACCCGCTCAGCCATCGACATCAGCGGCCACGGGCCACTGTCGAAGGCCCGTCGCGCCGCATCGACTGCGGCGTCCGCCATGCCGACGCCGCCGACCGGCGCATGGCCGATGATCTGTTCCGTTGCGGGGTTCAGGACCGCCTCGGCGGGTGCGTCACCTGGTACCCATCTGCCGTCGATATAGAGGTTGCTGATGTCGGTGAAGGGGATGTCCACGGTGGTGGTCTCCAGAGAATAGGGGAGGGGTCAGCCGTCAGGCGGCGTCTTCGAGGATCAGATCTGCGGCGCGCAGGGCCATGGCCTGGGTCGCCGCATTGGTGTTGCCGGACACCAGAGTGGGCATCACGGAGGTGTCCATGACGCGCAGACCGCTGACACCCCGGACGCGCAATCGAGGATCGACGACTGACTGAGCATCCGATCCCATCCGGCAGGTTCCTGCGACGTGGAAGGCGGTGGTCCCAAGTGTCAGAAAGGCCTCGATGATCTCGTCATCGGTTTCGCAGGCGGGACCGGGAACCAGTTCCTCGACGATCAGAGGTCGAACCGCCTCGGTCCGCATCAACCGTCGGATCCAGCGGACCATCGCGATGGAGTGTTTGCGGTCGTCGGGATGAGAGAAATAGTTGGCGTCGATGATCGGGGGCGTATCGGGATCGGCCGACTGGATCCGCATCTCGCCCCGGCTCTTGGGCTGGGTGAAATAGCCACCCACCGAGACTCCAGGCGCGGAATCGACCTGCATCTTCGGCGGCTTGGGCGTCTCGCCCGGTTTCGGCTCCGGAGCACCGTCCAGCGACATCCCCATCTCTGCCATGGAGAACAGGCCGACGCCGATCTGGATGTCCGGGTGTGCCAGCGCCGGGTCGGTCTTGATGAAGCCCCCACCCTCGTAGGCGCCGCGCGTCATCGGGCCCTTGCCGGTAAACAGATAGGTCAGCAGGCTGCCCAGCATAGCCGGCCCGCGCAGCTTCTCGTTCTGGCTGGGCGCACGGCTGCGGTGCTGGATCGACAGATAGCGATGCTCGATCAGGTTCTTGCCGACGTTGGGCGCCTCGGCGACCACGTCGATTCCCAGCGAGGTCAGCAGGTCGCGCGGGCCGATCCCCGAC
This sequence comes from Brevundimonas sp., assembly GCF_016463485.1. Taxonomy (GTDB): domain Bacteria; phylum Pseudomonadota; class Alphaproteobacteria; order Caulobacterales; family Caulobacteraceae; genus Brevundimonas. The sequence continues at coordinate 4,316 of NZ_JAEMRD010000003.1, read as the reverse complement.
AGTTGCAGCAGCTTGGGGGTCTCGATCGCGCCGGCGCTGAGGATGACTTCGCGCCCGCACCGGACGTCACGCTCGCCGGCCTTGCCGCGCAGCCTTACTCCGGTGACTCGCGTCCCGTCGAAATGGAGGCGCAGGGCGTGGGTGTCGCTGACGACCGTCAGATTGTCACGCTTGCGGATCGGGTGGATGAAGGCCTTGGCGGCGCTGAATCGCGAGCCGTCGTGGATCGTCACCGGCTGATAGCCGAACCCGCCGTCATCGACTGAGGCCCGGTCATTGATGTCGCGGGCCCGGGGCACACCCAGTTCGCCCGCGCCGGTGATCAACGCCTCGCTCATCGGATCGCCGAACGCGGGCACGCTGATCTTCAGCGGCCCGCCGACGCCCCGATCCGGGCCCACCCCCAGTTCGTGGTCTTCCAGCTCGATGAAGCGACGACGCATCTCGTCCCAGCCCCAGCCAATGCAGCCTTCGGCTTCCCAGCCGTCGAAATCGCGGGGCGCGCCCCGGATATAGACCATGCCGTTGACCGAGCTGGATCCGCCGAGCGTACGACCCTTAACCCAGGTCTCGGTCTTGCGATTGCCGCCCTGGCGCGCCTCGTAGGTGAACAGCCGCTCGTTGCCGGGGGTGAGCAGCACGCCGATCCCGCGTGGCATCCTAACGAACAGGCTGTCGTCTGAAGGCCCGCTCTCGACCAGCAAGACCGAGTTGGCCGGGTCGGCCGACAGTCGGTTGGCGAGCACGCAGCCCGCCGAACCTGCACCGATGACGATGTAGTCGAATTGGTCCTGCACGGTTTTCGTCCCTTGTATGGTCCGTGACGCTTGCGTCGGTCGCGGTTCCAGACGACGACTATCCACCCGAAAAAACAGTACATCAATGTCCGTTTTGAACAAAAAGACGATTTCTGTTCCGAAGCCATTGCCGCGCAAGGATGTGGTCCGTCATCGGGCTGCCCTGCTGGACGCGGCGGCTCAGGTGTTCGCGGCGGGCGGCGTCGAGGCACCGCTGGGCGAGATCGCGAAACGGGCCGGGGTAGGGCGGGGCACCCTGTATCGGCATTTCCCGGAGCGGATCGACCTGGTCGTCGCCCTCTTGAACCGCAACCTCGACGACCTCGAAGCCCAGGCGGCCGATCTCGCGGATCAGCCGGACGGGCTGCTGAGCCTCATCCGGACCATGATCGACCAGGACATCGACGTCGCACCTCTGCTGGACAGCGACCTCATTGTTCCGGCACCGCTGCTGGCTCGGTTCGTCGCCATCTGTCAGGTTCCGCTGGAGACCGCGCGCCGCGCCGGGATCGTCCGTCTGGATCTCGACGAGACGGACCTGCTGGACCTGACCGTCATGGCGGGGTCTGCCTTGAAGCGGTGGGGACTGGAGGAGCGCCGGGTCCGCGCGCCGCGCATCCTGGCCCTGCTGCTCGAAGGCATCCGGTCCGACGCGGAGCAGACACCCCGAGGTTCAGCTCACTTCGGATAGCTCGCCGCCGCCAGGGCTTCGATCTCGGCGCGGTCCTGGGGCAGGATGAAACCGGCGGTGATCGCTGCCGTCAGCGCCTCACGAAACTTTGCCATATAGTCGTCGTACCCGGCCGGATAGAGGCGGGCCAGAACGGCCGGTGCGAAGGCAGCGGTTGATCCGAAAAGAGCCCCCATCCGGCTTTTCGCTACGGCCAGCCCGGACAGTCGGCACGTCGGGACGTCCATCCAGGGCGAGCGTATGCCGCCCACGGCGTTGCCGGTGTCGTCAAGTTTCAGCCTCGCCGGTCTGTCGGCTTCCAGCGTCAATCGCGGCGCGGTCGGCGGAGCCTCGCCTGTGGTGACCCACCGGTTCAGCGCGGACAAGGCGGCCATCATGACATAGTGGTGTTGCGGAGCCGCGTTGATCTCGCCGGGCAGGGTCAGACCCAGAAGGTCGCAGGTCGGGGCCATGGCGCGGGCCAACGCTTCCAAGGACGCCGTGCCACTGTCCATCGGGGACGCCCCCATGACGTAGGTGTCGGCGTGAGCCGTGCCCGCGACCTCCCAGGTCCTGAGTCGATCATGGTCAGGCTGACGCGCCGGAAGATAGCCGAACCGCTTCATCATCAGGTCGGTCTCGGTGATGAAGTTCAGGATCGGGACGGGCGTATCGGCGCGCATATGGATCGGCCGCAGCGCGGTCAGCAGCGACATCAGGATCGACGACGTGCCGAGGCCCGGTGCGCCGCCAAATCGCGAATGGACCAGATATCCGTCGAACACCTGTTCCAGCGGCGCGATGGCGTTGATATAGGTCGTCAACCGTCCTGCCGACTGTGACTCTCCGGCGGCGATCAGTGTCTTCGCTGCCTGGACGCCCAAGAGTCTCTCCGGCTCGGCCCGAACCGCCTTTGCGGCCTGGGTGAAGATGTCGTAGCAGAAGGCGTCACCGGGGTGGTTGAGCGATCCGTAGCGTTCGGGATCGGCCTTTTTCAGAGCCTCCATTCCGGGAAAAGCCATCAGTCCGCCGCCATCGATCCCGGCCTTCTGAGCAGACACACCGATCCAGGCGTAGCCGCTCCGGATCAGTTCGCGATGCGTGTATCCCCACTCCGGCGCGGTATCGGCCCCGGCGCTGACATTCAGCCATTCAACGACGACCGTGCCGTTGAACAGGGTCGCATCGACGGGCCGCACGACAACCAGACGCGTCGCGTATTGGGCTGTATCTCGCGGTCTCGCAGACCAGCGGCCGTCGCGGCCCTGGGGCCCTGACGCTTTGTAGGCGGTGGCGTGCCCGGACAGGAGATGTTCATCGACCCGGTATCCGACCTCGGCGAGGTCAAAGGCCGTCAGGGTGAGCGCAGGTGGGCCTGCGATCGGCCAGGTCGTCATCGCTCGGCCAGGCGGCGATGCGGATTTCGCCATGTCGAGCGATGTTATGGTCATGTTCGAGCCTTGTCCGTCTACACCTGACGAGCCGATCAAATCCAGAATGTGTGATCGTATCTAGAATGACAAGCGATGGCGCGCGAGTTTGGCTGTGACAGAGCCGCCCGCTAGAGATTACCGAGCACGGATCCAGATGTCCTCGTCGACCCGTCACGGAACACGTCATGCAACTGCGACTGCTCGAATATTTCGTCGTCCTGGCCCGAGAGGGGCATTTCGCTCGTGCGGCGGCGGCGTGCAATGTGACCCAACCCGCACTGTCGGCGGGTCTGCTGACGTTGGAAGATCTGCTGGGAAAGCGGCTTGTCGATCGGGACCGGCGCTTCATCGGCCTGACAGCGGACGGTGCGGCCATTCTGCCCTGGGCCCAGCAGGTCGTTGCCATGCTGGATGGGCTGCACCAGGCGGCCGAGGCCGATACGGGGGCGCTGCGAGGCGACTTGCGGCTGGGTGCGATCCCCGCATCCATGCCCGTCATCGGCCCACTCGTGCGGGCGTTGAGGGCTGGGCATCCGGACCTGACCGTCTCCGTGCGCTCGCTGACCTCCCGCGAGATCGAGCGGGGCTTGGCCGCGTTCGAGCTGGACGCTGGGGTCACCTATCTCGACCACGAGCCGCCGGCCCAGGTTGTCAGCGTGCCGTTGTATTCCGAGCGCGCAGTGTTTCTTGCCCAAGCGGGCAGCCGCCCGACCGACGCCGCAGGCATGTGCGTAGATGAGGCCCTGTCCTACCCCCTGTGCCTGCTCCACGAAGGGATGCAGAACCGCAGAATACTGGACGCCCATCTCGCTGAACGGGGTCTGGCGGTACATCCCCGCGCGACGGCGGATTCGTATGTGGCCCTGATGGCGCTGGTCGAGAGCGGCGTCTATGCGTCGATCGTGCCGGATGTCTACGCTAGCCTTCTGCCGACAGACCTGTGGGCGCGGGTGGTCCGATTCGACGATCCATTGCCCTTTAGCAGGGTCGGCCTGATCATCTCGGATCGTTCACCGACCAGCCGGTTAGCCAAGGCCGCGGCACTTGCCGCGCGAGGCCTCGCCCTCGCGCCGAAATTTTCTCCACCATGATAGTCTCTGCTTATCATCCATTGGAAACCGCGATTTGACGGTGGTCTGCCGGCGCGGCAGTCCGGTCGGATGGGACGCAAAGACAGGCCGATTGAACGACCGGGTGTTCAAGCGGACCCGATCTACGCGGCGGCGGTCGACCGGCTGAAGGCGACGCTGGGTATTGATCGCGGCATGCTGTTGCCGTGGCTGCATGCCGTGCAAGCCGAGTTCGGATACATCGACGACCGCATCGTTCCTGTAGTCGCTGATGCGCTGAATTTGAGCAGGGCCGATGTCCACGGCGTGGTGACCTTTTATCACGACTTTCGCCGTCAGCCGGCCG
>NZ_JAEMRD010000032.1 GCF_016463485.1 Brevundimonas sp. | reverse complement strand
GGGAAGGCTCGGCGCTTTCCATGATCAAGGTCGCCGTCGGCGCGGGGTCGATCGGCGGCCTCATGCGTTCGGGGCCCGTATAGGCCGGCGCGGGCGTCGGCGGGGCAGGCTCACCGCCGCCCGCCGGATACCAGAGCAGCCCCGCAACCCCAAGGGCGCAAGCCCCGGCCCAGGCTTGGAGAAGAGCCGTCCGTGACACCTTCACGCTACGACCACCAGCAGGCTCATCGTGATCCGACCCCGGCCATCGGCGTCGGACGCAACCTGTAACGATTTCAGCCGCACAGCCTGATGATTCATCGCAGCCCAGGCGGCCACCGCCTCCGGGGCCCCGGCCGCGCCGCGACCGGTGACCGTGACCTCCACCAGTCTCAGGCCTTCGCCCAAGGGACGAACCGACGGGTTCTCCAGGGTCAGGACCTCGATCCCGAGCCGGCTGAGCTGGCCGTTCAGAAACTCACCGACGACCGCACGGGGTTCGCCGTGCCGAATCCGCAGCGCGGGGAGGGGCCTTGCCCAGGGGATCGATGGAACCGGCGTCGGGGCCGGAAGTCTGCTCCTGGCGCTGTCCACGGCGGCAAGGTCATCGGCAATCGCCAGGCCGGCGGCTGCGCAACCGACGAGGCCTGTGAGAAGCACGGCCGCAGCAACGCGAGGGAGCCAGATCCGGCGGTTCATCGGCACGTCTCGCTGGTGAAGGTCGCCACGATCCCGCTGGGGGACGGTCCCGCCGGGACGACCCCGCCGCCGGCGTCGGCCAGGGCCTTGCTGTACCGGTCGGTCGCGGCGGTCAGGACAACCCGGTCCGGCGCGGCCTGGATCGTGGTCACCGGGAGGCCTTGCCCGGTCGCGGCGGGCCGGAGCGCCGTCACAACACAGGTCAGACGCGTCGCGGCGTCGGCCCGGTCCAGCGAGAGCCAGGCGCTGCGGGCCTGACCCTGTTGTTCCGCAGCCCTCGCGGCCCGTGCCGCATGGCGTTGAGCGGCGGCGATCTGGGGCAGCCGGCGTTCCCGCCAGGCGTCGCTGCGGACCTGGCCTGCCCACATCACGGCCGCCAGACCCAGGACCAGGACGGCGGCGGTCGGCGCATGCCTGAGCCACCGCAGCTCCCAGGCGTTGACCGCGTCGGGGCTGCGGTAGCGGAAGACCAGCGGGTGACCCTCGACAGTGCGATGGGCCTCGACGGTCGATTTCCCGGCCAGGGCCGGGTCGGCCAGGGCGGCCTTTCGGATGATGCCGAGACCGTAGAGCGTGTCGGTGCTCTCGGCGCGGATCAGGACCAGGTCGAAGACGACCTCGGCCATGGGCAGGGGTGACAGCCGGTCAATCTGCATGCGCACGATCGATCTCGCCTGTCGCAGGGACCGCGTGGGCAGGCGTATGAGGCGCGCCATGACCTCCAGCCGGGGCGGCTCGGAGGCGTCGACCGTGTCCGCAATCGTCGGGGCCGGGGCCGGGGCCGGCGTCAGACTGAGGGTGAGGTCGTCGTGCGACATGACTGGCTGACCGTATCGTACTCGCAGCGTTCGGGAAGGCTGCAGCGATAGTGGATGATGGCTTTCGACTGGGCCCGGGGCCCGGCGGTTTCCAGAGGGCGACAACGCGGTTCGGGCCGATCGGCCAACCCGGCCTGGGCCAGGGCCAGTCGGCCCGAGGCTCGCGCCAGGGCGGAATAACCGGCCGTGACGCCGACCAGAATGACCGAGGCGATGGTCATGGTGATCATCAGTTCGACGACCGAATAGCCGGATCGGGCGGCAGATAGACCTCCAGCACCAGATCCTCCCGCGTCCGGCGATCCACGGTGATGAAGCCGTGGCGGGCCACCGACGGGTTCTGGTGCGTATCGGCGCTGCCGATCACATATGACCATGGTCGTCCTTCCGTGGCGCCGGCTCCGCGTCCCTTCGGACGGCGGCCGGCATAGAGGTCTTCGTAGATGTCCGAGGCGATCCGGGCCGCCGTGAGCCGGTCCCGTACCTGGGCCATCCGCGTGACGGCGAGCGAGGCCAGGGATACCGCGGCGCCGACCGCCAGGGTCGTGATGGTCAGCCCGACCATGGCGTCGATGGTCAGGTAGCCCGCTCTGGAACTCACCTCAGCCAACCGCGTCTCCCACGGCCAGCAAGCCCTGGAACACCATCATGGTGATGAGGCCGACCATGCCCCCGACCGCGATGATGACCACGGGGGTGACGATGGACAGGAGGCGCTCGATCGTCTCCTGGGCCCGGCCGCCGATCGCGGCTGCGGCGTCGGTCAGGCTCTTGGCGACCTGACCCGACTGCTCGCCCAGGCTGACATAGTGGATCAGGTCGGCGGGAACATTCGGCGTCGCAGCCAGGGCCTCCGACAGTCTGACGCCCTCCATCAGCCGATGATCCTGGGCCTCGAGGCGGCGTGAAAGGGACGTCAGGGAGACCGGTTCTCGGGCCAATCGCCAGGCGGCGGCCAGCGGCACCCCCGCCTGCAGCATCACGGCCAGTCGCGACGCCAGGTCCGCGAAGACGAAATCCGCCAGGGCCGATCGCTTGCCCCGCATCAATACGGCGGCCATTCCGTCGCGGATCAGACGCCGGAACTCGGACGACGCCGCCAGGCCCGCTCCTGTCGCCAGAGCCAGAAGCGCGACGACGGGTACGGCCGCGCGCACGACGGCGCCGAACACGAGGACAGCGCGGGTCTGGGCCGGGACTTCCTGAAAATTCTCGAACGCCGGCTCCAGCGACGGCAGGACGGCATAGGCGTAGATGGCGATCGACCCGAAGGCGACGAGGATCACAAAGGCCGGATAGACCGACAGGGTGATCATCCGGCGTTTCAGGGCGCTGGTGGCGGCCAGCGAGGTCGCCCCGGCGGCCAGCACCTCCGTCTGTCGTCCCGACGCCTCGCCGCCGCGAGCGAGCGCCTGGAGGAACCGCGCCGGTTGACCTTCCGCTGCACCCAGTGCCACCGACAGGGGCTCACCCGCGCCGAGGCGCGCTCGCACCTCCCGGGCGATCGCGGCCAGTCTCGCTGTCTCGCGAGATGCGATCAGGGTCAGGGCCTGGGTGATCGCGAGACCGCTCGAAAGCAGTTGGGCAAGATCACGCGCGAAGCGCGCGGCTTCCGTCTCGGTCAGGCTGAGACGCCGGGTCCCCTGGAACAGCGCGGGGCGAATGGTGAGCGGGTTGATACGGGCGTCAAGCAACTGGTCGCGCAGGCCCTGGGCATGGGCGGCGTAGCCGGTCCCGCGAAGACGCCGACCGCCGGGGTCTAGGGCGGTGTAGTGGAAGGCCTTCATCGATCCGCAACACGCCAGGCATCCGACCAGTCCAGTTCACCGGCCAGGGACTGAGCGAGCGCGTCGTCGCGCAGGCTCGTCCAGTCCTGCTGGGCTGTCAGGTGGCTCCGCAAGGCCGCCGCTGAGCCGCCGCGACCGATGATCTCGCCGGCCTCGGCGTCACACACCATGATCTCGCTGACCGCGCAGCGTCCCTTGCGGCCCGTGTCGCCGCAGGCGGGGCAGCCGACCGCGCGTCCCACATCACATGAGACGACGGGCAGACCCGCGCTCGCGACATCCTGCCGCTCGAGTACGGACAGGGGACCGGTCGTACAGCATACAGCGCACAGTCGCGGCGAGAGACGCTGGGCCAGGACACCGATCAGGGCGTCAGCGAGTAGATATCGCTCCACCCCCATGTCGATCAGGCGCGAGGGCGTGGTGGCGGCGTCATTAGTGTGAACCGTCGCCAGAACGAGGTGGCCGGTCAGGCTGGCCTGGACCGCCAGGCGTGCGGTCTCGGCGTCGCGGATCTCTCCGACGAGGATGACATCCGGGTCGTGGCGCAGAAAGGAGCGCAAAGCGGTCGCGAAGGTGAAGCCTGCCGCCTCGTTGACCTGGCTCTGAAGGATGTCTTCGAAGACGTATTCGACCGGATCCTCGATGGTCAGGATCTTGTTCCGCGTGGATGCCAGCTTGCGCAGGGCCGCGTAAAGCGTCGTGGTCTTGCCGCTCCCGGTCGGCCCAGTTACGAGAAGCAAGCCGTGGCTCCGCCCCAGTTGCGCGATCAGTCGGTCCGCCACGGACGTCCTCAAGCCAAGCTTTTCGAGTGAGTAATCGACGTCGCGGCGGGTCAGCAGACGCACGACCAGGGACTCGCCGAACACTGTCGGGGTTGTAGAGATTCGCACATCGACCGGCACGCCGCGCACGGCGATCGTCGTGCGCCCGTCCTGGGGAGCTCTGCGTTCGGCGACATCGAGGTCGGACAGAACCTTGACGCGCGCGATGAGGGCCGGCCCGAGCTCGACCGCCAGTCGCTCCTGATCCTGGAGGACGCCGTCGATGCGGAAGCGGACGCGGGTGTGGTCCAGCTTCTGTTCGATATGGACGTCGGAGGCATTGACCAGAAAGGCGCGCTCGAAGATCTGCTCCCAAATGCGCACTACGGGCGCGTCCCGAGCGCTGTCCTTGAGGCGTTCCGCGTCGTCCAGCCACGTGGCCGTGGCATGGGTCAAAGGGGAGGTCGGGCTGGTGGTTTCGGCTGCGCCCGGCCCCTGCGCCGTTCGCCAGGCGCTCAGCGTTAGGGTTCGAATGCGTAGATTCGGTCCTGCCGCGAAGCGCAAGGCCTGGATCGCGGTCTCGTCGCCGGAATCGACAAGGCCGACCGCCAACTCCCCTGCTTCATCGGCCATGGCGACGCCAAAGCGATCCTGAAGGAACCGGCGGCTTAGCGCCGGCGTCTCAACAACATCAATCGCCTGCTCAGCAAGCCAGACGGGCGCACCGTACAGCCGGGCACAGGCGGTTGCGATTTGGTCTTCGGTCGCAAGCCCCAGAAGGCTGAGGGCGACGGCCAAGGGTTGGCCGGCGCTTTCACTGGCCCGGGAAGCGCGAGCCATGGCGTTGACCGTCAAGCCCAGAGCGTCCCCCAGATCCGCTCGCGCGGGCACGGGAGGGGGCAGATCGAAGTCGTCGTTCGCGATCATCCGCCCTTGAACCATAGACTCATCACGGCCCCTCCCTGTATTGCTCGCTAAGGTAGCGAAAACTCGCGGAGATAACCATGGGTGAAGTCTCAGATGACGGTATTGGCGTAATCGCGAGAGCGCGCGCCGGATACACCTTGACCGAGATGCTCGTGGTCCTGGTTATCATCGGCCTGATCAGCGCCATCGTCGTTCCGCAGACACTCGGCCAGATGGACCGCGCGAAGGCGCGTTCGGCCCGTCTGAAGCTGGAAAGCGTCGCCGCCTCGCTGGAAATGTACTCTGCCGATCTGGCCAGGTATCCCACAGCCGCCGAAGGCCTGGTGGCTCTCCTTGACGCGCCCGAAGGTGCCGGCGAGTGGGCGGGGCCCTATCTGTCCGACCGGGCACTGTTGAAGGATCCGTGGGGAGCGGCGATTGCCTATCAGCCGCCTGCGACCCAAGGAGACAACTACCGGTTGATCAGTCTGGGGGCGGACGGCAAGGCGGGGGGCTCGGGCTTCAAGCGTGATATCGTTCTCGGAACGAGCGAATGAGGCGCGTTGTTTTCGGCGGCGTATTTCTGTCCGCGCTCACCGTTTCGGCCTGCCAGGCAACGCGAACGATCACGCCAGACTATGCGACAATACCGCAGAGCCGCGCTCCGCATGATCTCGCGCCCCCGGCGCCGACTGACCCGACACCCGACGCTACCGACGCCGCAACGTCCTGGCGCATAGAGGGCGCGCCCGCGCCGGGCCCGGCCATAGTGCCGGTGTCTCCGACGCGCTCGTTCGGACTGGTGTTCGATCAGGCTCCGGTCGCGACAGTGGCCGATGGCGTTCTGGGGCAGGCGCTCGGCAAGCCCTTCCGGGTCGATAGCGCGGTACAGGGTGCCCTGACTTTCAGCCTGACGGGGCGGATGACCGAGGCCGAGGCTCTCTTCTCGTTCAATCGTGCGCTCAAAAGCGTCGGAGCTGCGCTCTCGCCGGAGGGGCGTGGGTATGCGGTCGTGCCGGAAGCGCAGGCACACCGGCTGACAGCCCCGCCCGTCCTCACCGACGGCTCCCAGCCCCTCGGTGCCGGCGCCGTGATCTATCAGGCGCGCGAGGTCGGAGCCGCCGAAATCGCGCGCCTGCTTGAGCCGCTGGCTGGCGAGGGAACGGTTATTCGCTCCGAACCGTCCCGACAGCAGGTTGTCATCACAGGCGACCCGGTCACCGTGAACGCGCTGGTCCGCACGGCCCGCTCACTCGATGTGGACTGGTTCCAGGGCAAGAGCCTGCAGTTCTTCCCGGTGCGCTACGCAAGCCCTGCTGACATCGCCCGGGAGATCAGTCTGGTCCTGGGGGGTGCCGAGGGTCCGCTGGGCGGCCAGATCCAGATCGTCGAGCTTGATCGGCTGAACGGCCTTCTGGTCATCGCCCGATCCGCAGCAGGCCTCGACCGCGCGGCAGAGTGGATCCAGCGATTCGACCGCGTACCGCCGCCGGCCCTGCGTCGTCTCAGATCCATTGCCCTTTCCAATCTTGAAGCCGAGCAGTTCGTGCAGACTCTTGCGGTGCTCCTGGATACCGGTGGCGGCAGTTCATCTTCATCGCCTGCGGGGTCTGGAGCCGCGCAAGGTCGCGCGCCACTAGCCGGAGCGACCCCGCCTGCGCCCGCAAGTCCTGGTGCCCAAACACCCGCCGCATCGGATTCCGGACCCCAACCGTCCCAGAGCGGGCAGGGGGGAAGATCGTCGCTTCGCATCACGGCGGACGCGCGGACGAACTCCATCATCCTTCTCGCGGATGACGCCGAGTACCGTAACGTTCTGGATATCGTGCGCGAACTGGACGCTCCGCCACCCCAGGTGCTGATCGAGGCAACGATCGCAGAGGTCACCCTCAACGACCGCATTCGCTACGGGGTCCAGTGGTTCTTCGACGACGGAGATCTGACCGGCGGTTTCGGGTCAGGGTCTGACGACGCGGCCGCGTCAAGTTTTCCGGGCTTTTCGCTTCGCTATTTCAATGCCGACGTTCGCGCCGTCCTGAACGCCCTGTCGGCCGTCACGGATGTCCAGTTGATTTCCACTCCCCGGCTGCTGGTCCTGTCCAACGAGAGCGCGACCTTGAATGTCGGGGACCAGGTGCCTGTCATCACCCAGTCCGCCGTCGGCCTCAACGAGGACAGTCGGGTCGTGAACAGCGTGGACTATCGCGACACGGGCGTGGTGCTGTCGGTCACACCTCGCGTCAGCGAGAGCGGACGAATGTTTATCCAGATCGAACAGGAAGTCAGTGAGGTGGCCGGAACGACCAGTTCGGACATCGATTCGCCGACCATTCAGCAGCGCAAGGTGAGCACCCGGGTCCAGGTCGAAGATGGACAGTTGATCGTCCTGGGCGGCCTGCTTCGATCCGCCCGATCGGTTGGGGACACAGGCATTCCCTACCTTGATCGTATTCCGGTCCTGGGCGCCGCGTTCAGGACCCGGGACGACAATCGCCGGCAAACGGAACTGGTCATGTTCCTGCGTCCCACTGTGGTGCGGGCGCGGTCCGACGTTGATGCAGTAAGTGATGACATGGTCCGTCGCCTCCGACGGCTGGGCATGCCTGTTGAAGCGCCGCGCGAATAAAGTTTCTGCACGTGCCCGGTCTCGCGAAGGTTATGTGGCATTGCTGGCGGTTTCGTTCGCCTTCGCCCTCGTGACACTTGGGACTGCGCTCGCTGTTTCCCTGCGCGGATACCTGGCCGCCGCGGGCAGAACCGAGCGAGCTATCCTAGACCGAATATCGATGGAGTCCGCGGCTGCAGCCCATCTGGGAAAGGTTGCTGCGGGAGAGGCTGTTGCCGTGCGTCCGCTAAGCCAGGCCGAGATACTGCTAAATGGGCGACGCATTGCGCTGGAAACATCACTTCCGGATGGCAAACGTGATCCATCCACCGACACTTCCGCCGAAATCAGCGAGGCGTTTGCCCAGGCCGGACTGACAACGCCGGTCGGGCCTCTCAAATCGACCTCGCTCGCTGCACTGTCGGAATCTGAAAAACTGTCCAGCAGCCAGGAGGATTGTCTGAGGCGATGGGTAACTTTCGGCAGAAGTCCCGCGCCGTATGAGCCCGGTGCCCGCCAGGGCAGCACGGAGGATGAGGTGCAAGGTCTGAGCGCAGGAGACCAGCTCGATCTGCGCCTGTCCTTGCGAGGTCGCCAAGGTGTTTCAGTTCTCTGGCTGCGGGTCAGAATGGTCGGTGGAAATGAAGGGTGGGTGCTCCACGACTACCGACCCTTGGCTCGGCGGAACCTGCTCGTCGAATGCACCGTCGGCGTCCGGACAGATTGACGGCCGTAACGAGGGAAGGGCTGGATTTGGCTGCTACTCGTGATCATCCGCACCGCCGACGGGCACTTCCCGAGCGAGTTGAAAGAGGCGGCGTATGCGCAGCCACCGGGGAAAGCGTTGGTTGTACCCGTAGATGTAGGTTTTATGGCTCAGGTTGTGGGAATACTCTGGAAATCATCGCCGCGCCTCCCATGTCGGTCTGGTGGAGATCCACAAATGACCATGCCTAACCCACCCGTCGCGGCATCCGCGTCGACGCGGATGCCACATGGGCGGCGGCCGTTGGCTGAAATCAGGCGGGGAAAGCGGCGTTTCGACTTCGGCCCTTTAACTTGGCAGCACCGGGCAGGAATCTTTTCAGCTCGGCGAAGTTCGCCTGACAACGCCGGCGCGCCTACTTCCATCACGCCGGAGTTGAGTTGACAGCGCTCACCTGCCGCTCTGTGCCCCTACCCGGGGCGGTTCAGACAGTCCGCACGACCCTTGGCGCGCCCGGTGACGTCGAAAGATCCGTTTCAAGCTCGACACGCGCGTGCGGAAGCCAGACCCCCACGGTAAATCCGCCCCAGACTTCAAACGTCAGTTCCGCCCGCCCGTTGGCGAAGAGGACCTTGACCCACTGCGGGTCGAAGCTCGGATATAGGCAGAACCATGCTACGGCCTCCGTCGGAACGGCAAGGGATGTCTCGGCGACCACCGTCAGGGTGACATCGATCCACTCGGCCTGCTCGGCACCGTCGAACGTCGTGGAGATCGAATAGCCCCCCACCCTCGACTGCCCCCCGAAGCGACCCGCATTGGGATCGTCGCTCGGGCCCGGATCTCGTCCCAGCGCCGGGGCGTCATCGAATCCTGCCGCGCCGTCATAGGAGGATGGCCTAGCCCGGGTGTTCATGGATCTGTAGGATCCACGCTCGCCCTCGAGCCTGAGCCGACCTTCGGAGATCCGGCCCCTGAACAGCACGGCGTTCGATGCGCTGGAAAGACCGCCAGTTGGCCGCCGGTTGGGCGCGAGGATCCCTGCGGCAAGGAGCACCGAGTCCCGCCTGAACCAGGAAAACGAGGCTCCGGCTCGCGACTGGAGCGGCTGCTCGCGCACCCAGCGCGCGCGGATACGTTCGGCTCTCCGACGCAGCGGAGGCAAGCGGTGTTTGGTGAAGTGCCCCACAAGGCCCTCGACAAGCTCCGAGAATAGCTGATTTGTGTAGGCGAAATACGGAGAGCCGCAGGCCTGGGCCTTACGCAGAAGCCGGAGCGCATTCTCGGCCGCCACGCCGCGATCCTCGGGGGTGGAGGCGTAGAGACCTTGGCGGGCCTGGATAACATGAACGTCGTATGCCCATGGAGCTTTCCTCGCGAGGTCGGCGGCTTTAGTCGCGGAAGGGGTCGGCAAGACATCCGGAAACCGGATTGAGAGCAGGGCTGAAAGCATCTCCTCCCAAGGATCCAGGGGTGCCGTCGGCGTCTCGTCGGTTTCATGTTCGCGGCGCAGTACGATCGAACGAACCGCTTCGGCATCAACCGCAGTACCGGCGATGAGGGCGCGCGCCAGGGCCCGCAGTCGAGGATCGGTCGGCAGGACCTCAAGTTCAACATCATTGGTGGAGAACCGTGACGGCAGGATCGTGACCTGGGCTCCGCCGCGGTAGAGAGGCAGCAGGAGACGTTCGACGCGCACGTTCTCGATCGCCACGGAAAGCCGAACTCGCCCTCCCGTCTCCGCAGTCCAATCCGACGGTGGCGAAACGGTGAGCTCAAGCCGTCCTTCGGACAGTTCAAGTGTTGCGCGGCCCTGGAACGGGCGGAAGGCGTCCTTCTGGCGTCCCTCCTCCGACAAGCCCACACTCAGACGGCGACCGTGCGGGTTCGAGTCGGACGGCGACGATTCATCGAGGTCGTGGACAAGGCTCGCGAGCACGGAGGATCGCTCAAGGGCTCCGACGGGCGGCCGCTGACTTTTCAGACCTGGAGATCGACCCGGTCCCGCCGGCACCAGTTCGAGGGTCGGAACGGCGCGAACAGAGTCGAGAAGGTCGGCCTTGGTGCTGGACACGTCCTGCGATGACAATCGATGCGGCTCGCCGAACAGGGCGGAGACGGCGCCGATCTGGTCGGTCACATCAAGAAAGGTCGTGTTCCCGCTGCTGGCCTGCAGCGCAGAAAAGGAAGGGGCGAGGACATGATTGGCGGCGTCGGCCCTGACTTCGAAGATGATGGACTGCGGGGCGACGCCCGCGGGCGTGATCTCGGCGGTGTAGAATCCGGGATCCACACGGCCGCTGAAGATCCGGTCGTCTGGCGTGGCCGTCCAGTCGGCGACTGGTCCATCGACTCCGCTTATGCGGACGCGTCCAACAGACAGATCAACTGGTGCCTCGAACTGAAGCTTGAGAGTCATGGTATAGTCACCCGCTGATCGAACTGGGGCTGGTCGGCCATGAAGAAGCTTGAGTGACACGGCGGAGGCGGCGCATTCGGATCGATTGCAAGAGCATAATAGGGCCGGCTCCTGTCCGCTGCGATGTGAGTTACCCAGGGGCCAGGGGTCCGGCCGCCGCCAACGCCTATCCAGGGCTGATCCCCGTCGCCACTGAGTCCGATCCGGAGGTCGAAATCGGCTGCCCGCTGGGGAGGATCGATCTCCACCACCACCGGCAGCCTGGGGGCGTCATGCCGGATGAGGGTCAGCCGAATATTCGGCGACATCACCTGTGAAGGCTCGAAAGGCTTGTCCTTCCAGGCGGGGAAATAGATGCGGTGCAGTTGCCGAAGGTCGCTCCAAAGCCCCATGGCGTCCACATGCCAGCCCGCGTTGGACCATCGCGAGGACGATCCCTCCAGGCCCTTGATCAGGGTCTGCGTGAAGCGGCCGAAGCGGACGCCGGATCCGGAATCGACCTTTTCCTCGAACTGCGGCGCATACCTCGGATCATGGAGCAGATCCTCCGTCGAGACGCCCGGGTAGGCAAGAGATCCGGCTGAGGCGGCGGCGAGGAGCCAGACCTTGTCGCGATCCGTCGGGCCGGGGATGTCGGGGGTGATGAAGCCATTCTCGCGCGCATTGTCGGGAAAGACGGGGACATACTCGCCGCAGGCGTCCAACAGGAACGACGCGGCCGCGATTTCGGGCTTCTGCCGAAAGGCCTGGGCCATGACGCCGATGTTCAGGTGGGACCAGGCATCTCCGCCTGTGCGTCTGTTGATGTCCGACAGGAACAGCACGGGCTGCATGCCATGATTGGCCCCGTGGCCGCAGGCGTAGAAGAAGGCCGTCGATCCCTCGTCCTCATCCAGGCGGCCGATCCAGTCGCCGCCCGCGGTCGGAACGGTGGCGCTGTCGGCGCGGCCGATGGGCTGCAGTACCCGGGCGTCCCGGGCGAGATACCGTGTGTCGCCGCCCGGGACGTCCGAGATCAGTACCTCCAGTGACCGGAGCCGCGGCGTCATCGAATCCCGGTTCGCTAGCAGCCAGTCGCACATCAGTTTGGCGCTGTCGGCCGCGCTTGGCAGATCGCGGACGGCCTGGAGCTTCGGATTGGTTCCGAGATCCGGCTTGGCGAAGGGAAAGTCGCCGACGCCGATGACGAAGGCGTGCAGGCCTTTCTCCACAGTCTTGTCCTCGAAGATGAGCGTCATGCCCTCACCTCAGCAGGCTTAGATCGGCGAGACGGCTGCGAAGCCGCGCGTAGAACTGGGGTCGCTTGAAATAGGTCGTATGGGCTGACACCAATCCGGTCAGGGAGTTGAATTCCAGATCCTCGACGCCGTCGAACATCGGTCCCGCGGCGAAGGCGAGCGGGTCGATCGGATCGAACACGTTGCACCACGCCCTGACGCACGGGGGGCGTGGTTGCCGGGAACCGGCCGAAGGCACGCCGCCCGACAATGCTCCAACCGCCTGGAAGAGGCCTGGCTGAGATCCGACCGTGAGGAGGAAATCGACGGTCAGGGTCGCCGGCAGACCCGCTGCTGTCAGGTCGGCGAGCATGTCTGTGACGATGACGCCTCCCATGCTGTGCGCGATCACGATGAGCGGCTCGTCCGGGGACTTGGCCGTCCAGGCCGCCTTGAGCTTGTCGCCCACCGTCTGCTGGATCAGCCCGCGCAGGGTACCGCGATTGAGATAGGCGAACACGTCGCCGCCGAAGAGCCCGACTGCCGGACGCACGGCGTCATGAAGAAGTCCATAAGCGACGGTCGATGCGGCGTTCCGGATTCTGTCCGTGACGCCGTGGACGGCGTCGGTGATCGCACTGAGCACCGACATACTTTCAGCTTCGGCTTGGATGGCAAAGGCCAGCGCCGCGTCACTGCCGGCCCTGCCGGTAAGGGCGCGAGCCTTGTCGGCGTCGTCCTGGGCATCAACGGCCGCAGCGAAAAGGTCCAGTTCGTCTGCCGTCAACCGGCGGTGCGCCGCCTCGGCGTCATCCGCGAGCCGGGTCAGCACCGCATCGACGGCGAACTGGGGGTGGTCGGCAGCCAGGGCTCCGAGACTCGAGCCCGCCGCCGATGGCTCATCTACGCCGATGCCTGCCGGTTCGTCGTCGCGGATCCCCAAGGAGAAACTCGCGGCGGCCTGTCGGGTCGCGTAGATTTCCCTAGGGATCTTTGGCACGTGGTCGCCCCATCTGGGGGCAAGTATCGCATGTGCGACCCCTTGGAACACAACGCGGCCCAGCAGGTCCGCCATGCTCTGTTCAGCCAGATCAAGGGCCGGGCTTGATCGCGTGGCGACCCCGTGCACGAAAACGATCTGCGCCATTCGCCGCCCTGTTCAGTAACTTTGTTCGACGAACCTACCTCAATCCGAGGGCGACACAATCCCCGATTGACGCCGGGCGGCCTCCTGCCGACGCATCCGACGGATTTGGCCTCGATATTAAAGGCGCTGAGACAGAGACCCGACGATCGTCATCTTCGACCGCAACGGCGGCCCGACAGCTTATACCGAGGGCGCGACACGGTAAGGTGGTGCGAGAGCGGCAGTCCGGAGGGTGGGTCCTGCCGGTTTGAATCCCAGTGGCGTCTCAACATATAGCGAGGTTGCGAAGGCTGGGGTGCCCGGATGCTCTCGTCGAGGTCGCCATTCAGGGCATTTCCGATGGCGGACCACTTGCTGCGATCCGGTCTTGCGACGGTCTCAGGCTTTCCGTCGAGCCTTTGAAAGACTCACTGTGGTGCTGCACCGAAAAAATCGGGCGTGCCAAAGAAGCACGGCCGTCCACCGAGATTGATGGCAATTCGCACTGCCCTTTTCGACCGCCGTCAAACGCGCAATCCTATGATTGTGGCATGGCGCAGGAACGCTTTTCGGTTGCCTTGGCCGCGTTAACCTATCAAAGTTCTGTCAGTGAAGCGGGGGCGCGGATCTGTGTCGCCTCCATCCTTGCAAAAGTTCGTCGTCGATCCGCAAGGGTCGTCGCCACCGTAAGCGTCGCCTGACACTCGCGCGCAGCGCCTCGACAAGAAGGAAACGTCCCATGGCCGTCTGGCATGTTCTCGGAAACGAACTGGTTTCGACCGCCGCCTTCATGGGAAGCGCTGCGGAGTTCGACGCGGTCGCGGCGGGCGGCGCACTGACGCTGCCCTCCGGCCGTGCCTTGAGCAAAGCCGATCTCGCGCTCGGCGTGACCTCAGGGGACGACGAGCCGTACGGGATGTTGGGCGATGACGCGACGGCTCAGCCGCGGACGGACTTCGTGGCGATCGGGCTGAACAGGCCTCTCACCATTCAGATCCGGCATGTGTACACCGGAAAGTACCCGCGCGCCGGCCTGTTGGGATTTGACAAGAAGAAGGATCTGGCCGTCGTGTCGGCTCTCAAGGACTATGCGGTGTTCGCGGCGGCGTCGCGCGCCGTCAACTTTCTCAAGTCCGACGTCGGGCAACACGCCAACATCTCGGGACCGACCGCACTCGAGGAGGGCACCTCGATTGTGGCTTACCAGCCCGCCGTTACGAGTGATTCTCTCACGGTGACGATCGAGGCCGCGTTCGACAACTTTCCGAAGGCGTTCACCGACCAGATCGGAGGCGCTTTCGCCTCGGCGGCAGGCGTACCCATTTTCCTGCCGTGGGCCGGCTATTTGATGACGGCGTCGGCCGTCACCAAACTGGCGGGAGGGTTGGCGGACGCCTTGTTCGATGGACGCCCTGCGTTTTCCTTCACCGAGACGCTGGCGTTCAATGTCCCGGGCTCGGATATCCCCAAAGCGGACTTCCGGATCCTGTGTTCGAACACCTTCGATCCGCAGGGACTCAAATTCGATCCCAAGCGCGGCCTCGTCGATACGGAAACCAAAGCACCGTATTCGGGCGACGAACCCTATGTCGTGCTGAGCCTTGACGGTGCTGAGCGTGAGAAGCTGGCCGCCTTCGCGCCCACCCTCGCCAGCGCCGCAGTTCTGCAGCGGTTTTTCGACATGCGCGATGGAGCCCAGGCGTCCGTTGGAACCGTCGTCGAGGGACTGAAGCTCTTGTCCGACTCCAAATACCGGGCCGACGCTGACGCCCTGGCGATCCAGATCGCCAAACTTCCCGCTGGCGATCCGCAGCACGCCACCCTCAAGGCCCGCCACGTCGCCCTCGTCAAGAATATCGCCAGCGACACCTTGAAGCCGGCGGCCCTGACGTAACGCCTCGGATCGCCTAGCCCCGTTCAGCCCGGAATCGCCATGCCCACTTCAGACGATATCTCCTGGTTCAAGTCGCAGTTTGGCGCCCTGATGGACGAGGCCATCGGGGATGCGCCATTCGACCGGGACATGCTTGCAGCCATCGCCTGTCAGGAGACTGGCTACATCTGGAGCGTCCTCCGTCGCAAAGGACTGGGAACCGACGAGATCCTGCGCCTGTGCGTCGGTGACACCCTGGACGCGGACCGGGGCCGCAAAGCCTTCCCCAAGACCTACGAAGACCTGATCGAGGCTCCCAATGGCGCAGCCATGTTCAAGGTGGCGCGTCAGGCGCTCGTCGACATGGCCGCTCATATTCCGGGTTACGCCACCGTCGCCAAACGACGGCACAAGTTCTGCCACGGCTACGGGGTTTTTCAGTACGATCTGCAGTTCTTCAAGGATCATCCGGACTATTTTCTGAACCGAGACTACTCCGATTTTCGTAAGTCAGCGGAACGCTGTGTCACCGAACTGCGGCGCGGCCTCGTCACCCTGGGTTACCAGGAGCGCAGGATCCTGACCGACCTCGAGATGGCCCGCGTGGCTATCGCCTACAACACAGGCGGATTCAAACCGGCGCTGGGACTGAAGCAGGGACACAAGGGCGATGACGGCGTCTTCTATGGAGAAGCCTTCTACGCCTTCTTACTCAAGTGCCGGACGGTCACGCCTCCGGCCGAGCCCGCGCCGGGCAAGGCGCTGTCGCCTCGGCCGACGCCAGTGGATGCGGGTGGCTTGCAGTATCAGGTCGATACCCGCGAAGGTCTGCTCAACGTTCGCAGGACGCCAAGCAAGGACCCCGCCCACCCATGGGCGAACTTCATCATCGGTCTGCCCGACGGCCACGTCGTTAGCGCCGTCACTGGGACGCCTGTCACTGGATACCTTGAGATCGAGACCTCTCTGGCGGGCGCCCATGTCAGGGGCTTCGCCTCGACCGACTACCTGGTCCGTCTCAAGGCGAAGTCGGAGGTAAAGGCGGAGCCAGCGCCCTTTGCGCCGGTTGGACTGACGGCGGTGATCATGCCGAGGAAGCCCGGCACCATCACAAAAAGGACCGCTCCTGCGGGGGCCCATTCCTTGAACGAACCCGGTGCGCCCGGACGAGCTGGTGCCACTCCCGTTGCATTATGCGCGGAACTGGGCGCGATCATCGGCTGGCTTGGCGTGGAGACGCCGGCCCATCTGCGTTATCAGCCGCATGACGGTCTGACCTTCTGCAACATCTACGCCCACGACTACTGTCACCTCGCCGGTGCCTACCTGCCCCGGGTGTGGTGGACGCCAGGTGCCCTGGTCTCCATCGCTCAGGGACGGACGGTCCTGCCGCTATATGGAAACACGATCGAGGAGGTGCGGGCGAATGGCCTCTTCCGGTGGCTGAGGGACTTTGGCCCCTTTTTCGGCTGGAGGCAGACAGGCGATTTGGACAAGCTGCAGGAGCACGCCAATCAGGGCGGCATCGGCCTCATCGTCGCGCGGCGGAAGGAAGACGGGCGGTCCGGCCACATCGTCGCAGTGGTTCCGGAAACCGAGAAGAACCGCGCCGTCCGCGGATCGACCGGCGTCGTTCGTGCGCCACTTCAGAGCCAGGCCGGAGCACGCAACGCCGCCTATGTGGCCAAGGTTGACTGGTGGCTTGGAGACCAGTTCGCCGAGAGCGGATTCTGGATTCACGACTGAGGAAGGCAGCCCCTCGACATCGAACCGCAACCTGCTGTTGATGCAAAATCACGGTGCGGCCAGTCCGCGAACGGCCGGTGCCAATTCGCATACTGGCCGTTAGGCGCAGAGGGCAGGCGACTTAGGCCCGGGTTTGACTCATTTCGGCGGTTGGCAAGGTCTGCTTCTCGGACTTCAATTCCAGCCCAGAGTCCAGGTTTGCGAACTAGGATCCGCCAAGTTTTGTCATGCCACTTGTGCGATGCAACATTCCATGTAACCAATAGGCCGTCGCGCGGTTGAGCGTGGCGCGTAACGGTCCGTCCCCAACGATGGGAGACGCAGCCGTCCTTCAGCAGATTTCGGCAATGAAGCCGCCCGGGGCGCTCTGACACGAGCCGCGCCGAGGCGGTTTTTCTGCGTTCGCGATCTGCCCCGTTTTGCGACCGACTTTTGAAACACTGGGGATGACGATGATCGACAAGCGCACGTTTCTGATGGCCGGCGGCTCGCTGTTGCTCGCATCGGGCGCGACGGCACTGCTGGCCGGCTGCGGCGACAAGAAGGCGCCTTCCGGCGCGGCCCCCGCGCCGCTCGGTGGGGCCGAGAAGCCCAGCCTGAAGCTCGGATTCATCAAGCTGACCGACATGGCGCCCCTGGCCATCGCCAAGGAGAAAGGGTTCTTCGCCGAAGAGGGCCTGAACGTCGCGCTGGAGCCCCAGGCGAACTGGAAGGTGCTGCTGGACGGCGTCATCGGCGGACAGCTGGACGCGGCCCATATGCTGGCCGGTCAGCCAATCGCGGCGACTATCGGCCTGGGCACCACGGCCGAGTTGATCGCGCCGCTGAGTCTCGACCTGAACGGCAACGCCATCACGGTGTCGAACCGCATCTGGGCCCAGATCGAACCGGCCCTGCCCAAGGGGGCGGACGGCAAGCCGACCCATCCGATCTCGGCCTCGGCGCTGCGGCCGGTCGTCGACCGGTTCAGGTCCGAGGGCAAGCCGCTGAAGTTCGGCATGGTCTTCCCGGTCTCGACCCACAACTACGAGCTTCGCTACTGGCTGGCGGCGGGCGGCATCCATCCGGGCTTCTATCTGCCGGGAGACGTCGCCGGCACGACTGGAGCCGATATCCAGCTGTCGGTGACACCGCCTCCCCAGATGCCCGCCACGCTCGAAGCCGGCACCATCGAGGGCTATTGCGTCGGTGAGCCGTGGAACCAGGCGGCGGTCAAGAAGAAGATCGGCGTGCCGATCATCACCGACCACGACATCTGGGCCCGCAACCCGGAAAAGGTCCTGGGCATGACCAAGGCCTTCGCCGCCCAGTATCCGGCGACGACCCACGCCCTGATCCGCGCGATCATCAAGGCCCAGCAGTGGCTGGACGCCGGTTCCGGTGCGAACCGGGCCGAGGCGGTGCAAATCCTGGCCCGGCCCAACTATGTCGGCGCCGACGCCGATGTGATCGCGGCCTCGATGACCGGCCAGTTCACCTATGCGCCCGGTGACACCCGGCCCGCGCCGGAGTTCAACATCTTCTTCGACGATTTCGCCGGCTATCCCTATGCCTCCGACGCCGTCTGGTACCTGACCCAGATGCGGCGCTGGGGCCAGATCGCCACGGACCATCCCGATCAGTGGTATATCGATACGGCCAAGGCCGTGTACCGGGCCGATCTCTATACGGCGGCGGCCGATTCGCTGGTGGCACAGGGGATCATCCCGGCGGCCGCGGTGCCGACGAACGACGGGTTCAAGGGCGTGCAGACGGGCTTCATCGACGGCGTCGCCTACGACGGTCGGGCCCCCAACGCCTATCTGGCCAAGTTCGCCATCGGCCTGAAGTCCGGCCAGTCGGTCACCGCCGCCGGCGCGTCGGCGGCCTGATCGACCGAGGGAGTAGGGGAGATGACCATGACCCAGTTCACGTCCGGAGACGGCTCGGCCCAGAGGACGATCAAACGTCCCACGCCGACGGTTCTGTCCGGACCGCCCCCCCTGACGGCGCCGCAGCCGCAGCCATCAGGGGGCAAGTCATCCGGGGGCGCGTTCGACGGGAAACCATCGGGCGGCATCGGCCTGGTCGCAGGCTTCGCGGCGGTGGGTCCGAGGGCCAAGACGGTAATCCTGCCCCTGGTCGGGATCGTGGTCTTCATCCTGCTGTGGGCCCTCACTGCGCCGATGGTGAAGACATCGCTGGGTGCCCTGCCGGGGCCGGTCGCGGTCGCGGCGCAAGGCGTGTCGCTGGTCAAGGAATGGCAGGCAGGGCAGGCCGAGAAGTCGGCCTTCTATGAGGCCCAGTCTGCTCGTAACGCCGCACTTGAGGCCGCCGGGCGCGGTGCCGAGGCGCAGGATTTCCGCTATTCGGGCTCGTCCAGCTTCATCGATCAGATCTTCACCTCCCTGTTCACCGTCGCGTTCGGGTTTGGCCTGGCCTCGCTGGTGGCGGTGCCGCTGGGGCTGGTGTGCGGCCTGTCCAAGGGATTCAACGCCGCCTTCAACCCGCTGGTGCAGATCTTCAAGCCGATCAGCCCCCTGGCCTGGCTGCCGATCGTGACCATGGTGGTGTCGGCGACCATGACCGATCCCGACCCGACCTTGCCCAAGAGCTTCGTCATCTCGGCCGTGGTAGTGATGCTGTGCTCGCTGTGGCCCACCCTGATCAATACGGCGGTCGGCGCGGCCTCGATCGACAAGGACCTGCTGAACGTGGGGCGGGTGCTGCGCCTGAGCCCGTTCGCGCGGCTGCGGCGGCTTATCCTGCCCTCGGCCCTGCCCTATATCTTCACCGGTATGCGACTGTCGCTGGGCGTGGGCTGGATGGTGCTGATCGCCGCCGAGATGCTGGCCCAGAATCCGGGCCTCGGAAAGTTCGTCTGGGACGAGTTCCAGAACGGCAGTGAACAGTCGCTGGCGCGGATCATGTTCGCGGTCATCATCATCGGTGTGATCGGCTTCCTGCTGGACCGGCTGATGATGGCGCTGCAGTCGCTGGCCTCGCGGAACCACGAGACTTGAGCCGGTCGTTTGAAGGTGGGCCCATCCTGTCCCTGAAGGGCCTGTCAAAATCCTATGTCGGGGCGACCGGAGCGCGATCCGAGGTGCTGTCGGGCGTCGATCTGGACGTCGAGGAGGGCGAGTTCGTCGCCGTCCTGGGGTTCTCGGGCGCCGGCAAGACTACCCTGGTCTCGGCCATCGCCGGACTGATCCAGCCGGATGCAGGCCAGATCCTGATCAAGGGCCAGCCCTGCACCGGGCCGGGGCCGGATCGTGGCGTGGTGTTCCAGAGCTATTCCCTGTTCCCCTGGCTGACGGTCGAGCAGAACGTCCGGCTGGCCGTCGATGCCGTCCATTTGGCGATGACGAAGGAAGAGCGGGCCGAGCTGGTTCGTTCCACCGTGACCCTGGTCGGACTGGGACACGCGCTGGACCGCAAGCCTGCGCAGTTGTCGGGCGGGATGCGCCAGCGGGTGGCGGTGGCGCGTGCCCTGGCGATCAGGCCGGAGATCCTGCTGCTGGACGAACCCTTGTCGGCACTGGATGCCCTCACCCGGGCCAAGCTGCAGGACGAGATCGAACGCATCCGGAGGCAGGAAAAGCGTACCATCTTCCTGGTTACCAACGACGTGGACGAGGCCCTGCTGCTCGCGGACCGGATCGCGATCCTGACCCCGGCACCGAACGCCCACATCGGCCGCATCTTCGACGTCACGATCGATCGGCCCCGCATCCGCACCGACCTCAACCACGACGAGGCCTACAAGACGCTGAGGAACGAGATCGTCGGCTATCTGGGCCGGCTGGCGGGCGGGGTGAAGGAGGCGGCACCGTCGAACGTGATCGACCTGCCCAGTCTGGAGCCGCTGGACCTGCTGGCCCCGCCCAAGGCCTATCAGGACGCGGCCTGGAGCCCGATCAACCGGCGCTATCTCGAATTCTACAACCTGTCGAAAGTCTATCCGACGCCCAAAGGGCCGCTGACGGTCGTTCAGGACGTCAACCTGCTGATGGATCGGGGCGAGTTCATTTCCCTGATCGGTCACTCGGGCTGCGGCAAGTCGACGGTTCTGACCATGGCGGCGGGGCTGAACCCGATCACCGACGGCGGCATCGTGCTGAACGGGCGCGAGATCGAGATCGCGGGCCCGGACAAGGCGGTGGTGTTCCAGTCGCCGTCCCTGATGCCCTGGCTGACCGCGCGGCAGAACGTGTCACTGGGGGTCGAGCGCGTCTATCCGCACGCCACCCGCGCCGAGCGGGCCGATATCGTCAGCTACTATCTGGAGCGGGTGGGCCTCGGCGACGCCATGAACAAAATGGCGGCTGACATGTCGAACGGCATGAGGCAGAGGGTCGGCATCGCCCGCGCCTTCGCCCTGTCGCCCCGGCTGCTGCTGCTCGACGAGCCGTTCGGGATGCTGGACAGCCTCACGCGCTGGGATCTCCAGGACGTGCTGGTCGAGGTCTGGAACCGCACCAAGGTCACCACCGTCATGGTCACCCATGACGTCGACGAGGCCATCCTGCTGGCTGACCGGGTGGTGATGATGACCAACGGCCCCAACGCTACCATCGGCAAGGTGCTGAAGGTCGACCTGCCGCGTCCGCGCGACAGGCGGGCCCTGCTGGGTCACCCACAGTTCTATGCGTACCGCGAGGAGGTGCTTCAGTTCCTCGCGGACTACGAACACGGCACGCACGCCGACGCCGCCTGACCGGGCTCCCACCCGATCAGCGGTGACTGACCGCACATTTTCACACCCATGGGGGGATACCATGAAGACGCTTCAACTCGTCATCGGCGGAGCCTTGCTCGCCGTCCTGTCAACACCGGCCCTGGCCCAGACCGCGCCGCCGGCCCCGCCAAAGGACGGCATCAAGCCGATCGCCGAGGTCCGGGTCCGGTATGAGGGCGTCGAACGCGACGCGCCCCTGACCGACGCCGATGCCGTCACGACCCGGCTGCGGCTCGGGTTCGAGGCTCGGAAAGGGGCCTGGTCAGTGCTGACCGAGGGCGAGGGGGTGGTCGCGCTCGGCGACGACTACAACGACACCAACGCCGCCAATGGGGTGGAGCCGTTCGCGGTGATCGCCGACCCGGCCAATCTGGAGCTCAACCGGTTGCAGGTCCAGTACAGGACCGCGCCCCTGACGGTGACGATCGGCCGTCAGCGCATCAACCTGGACGACCAGCGTTTCGTCGGCTCGGTCGGCTGGCGTCAGAGCGAACAGACCTTCGACGCCGTCAGGGCCGAGGGCGTTCTCGGACGGGTTAAGCTGGATGTCGCCTACAGCAACGCCCAGCGCACGATCTTCGGCGTGGACGCCGGACCGCGTGAGAGCTTCGACGGCGACTTCGTCTTCCTGGGCGCGGGCTTGGTGGCCGGCCCGGTGACGCTGAAAGCGTTCGGATACCTGCTGGATTTCGAGGAAGCGATCCAGTTCGGCAACTCCAGCGACACCTTCGGCCTGCGCGCGACGGGAGCGATCCCGCTGCCCGGTCACGCGCCGATTACGGTGGCGGCCAGCTATGCGCGTCAGACGGACGCGGGATCGAACCCCGGAAACTACGCCGCTGACTACTTGTCGCTCGATCTGGGGACGACCGTGGCGGGGTTCGCGGTCAATGTCGGGTACGAGTTGCTGGGCGCCGACAGCGGTCGCAGCTTCCAGACGCCGCTGGCCTCCCTGCACAAGTTCAACGGCTGGGCAGATGTCTTCCTGACCACTCCTGCCCAGGGATTGCAGGACGTCTATGTCAGCGTCGGACGGCGGTTCCCGTCGGTGACGGCCTTGCCGGGGCTGAATGCCCTGGTCGCGTATCACGACTTCACCAGCGACGTCGGCGGGCGTGACTACGGCACCGAATGGAATGCCCAGATCGGCTACAAGCCCGGCAAGTTCGGGGTCGTGGCGAAATACGCGGAATATCAGGCCGACGGCTTCTCGGGCGATGTCCAGAAGGTTTGGCTGCAACTCGAATGGGCACTTTGATGATGTGGGGCGGCTGATGCGGGTCTTTCTGGCCGGCATCCCGCTGGGGGGCGAGCGGGTGGTCGTGGTCGGCGGCGGCGAGGCGGCGCTGGCCAAGCTGAGGCTGTTCGTCGGCTCGCCCGCCGAGTTGGTCTGGTTCACCCCCGGCGGCGCGCCGGAGCTTGACCGCAGGCCCACCGGCGCGCCAGACCCGGCGCGCCGCATGCCGATGCGCGAGGATATGGCCGGCACGCGTCTGGTCTTCCTCGCGCTGGACGACGAGGCCCAGGCCGTGGCCATCGCCGGGCTGGCCCGCGAGATGGGGGCCCAAGTCAATGTCGTCGATCGTCCGGCGCTCAGCGACTTCCAGACGCCGGCGCTGATCGACCGCGACTCGGTCGTGATCGGCATCGCCACCGGCGGGGCCGCGCCGATCCTGGCGCGCGACGTCCGCTCCCGTATTGAGGGGGTACTGCCCGCTGCGCTGGGGCCACTGGCGACCCTGGCGGGGCGAATCCGGGATCGGGTCAAGACGAGCGTGCCCGACTTCATGGCGCGGCGGCGGTTCTGGGAGCGGGCCTTCCGCGGCTCAGCGGCCGACCTCGTCGCCGAGGGGCGGATCGAGGCGGCCCACGACGAGATGATCCGCCTGCTCGACGCGTCGGCCCTCGATGTCGGCGTGGTCCACCTGTTGGGATCGGGCTCGGGCGATCCCGAGATGCTGACCCTGAAGGCGCTGCGGATCATGCAGGACGCGGACGTGATCCTGCACGACGGCGAGGTTCCGGCCGAGGTGCTGGCGAGGGCCAGGCGGGATGCGCCGCGCCGCGCAGTCGAGACGATGACGGTGGAGCAGGTTCTCGAGCTGATCGCCGGGCATCTGGGCCACGGCGAGCGGGTGGTACGTCTGTATGCCGGCGATCCCGAGGTTTCGGAGCGAGCCCAGCGCGAGCGTGATGCTCTGGATGCAACAGGGATTGCCGCGTTCGCCGTCCCGGTCGTCCCTGGGCCCGCCGTGCCTAGACTTCGCCCGACCGGCAAGGCTTAGTCTCGCCGGGGACTAACAGAATTGCGTATCGCCATCGTCGATGACAGCGGGCTGCGGGCCACCATCCTGAAAGAGGGACTGGCCGAGGCGGGCTATACCGATATCGAGGTCGTGGCTCCGCACGGCGGCTTCGTCGCGCGGCTGGAGCGGATGGCCCCGGACATCGTGCTGATGGACCTGGGTGACCCGAGCCGCGATGCCCTGGAGGAAATGCTGACCGTCAGCCGTGCCCTGGCCCGACCTATCGCCATGTTCGTCGATCGATCCGACGACGCCATGATCGGGGCCGCGATCGATGCGGGGGTGTCGGCTTACGTGGTCGATGGCCTGAGGAAGGAGCGGGTCAAGCCGATCCTGGAACTGGCGATCCGGCGCTTCAATGCCTTCAATGCCCTGCGGGTCGAGCGCGACGACGCGATCACCGCCCTGGCAGACCGCAAGACGCTGGAAAAGGCCAAGGCCATATTGATTCAGAGCCGGGGCCTGACCGAGCCCGAGGCCCACGCCCTGTTGCGCTCTACCGCCATGAACCAGAGCCGTCGGATCGTGGAGGTGGCCGAGGCCCTGATCACCGCCCACGCGCTTCTCAATCCGCCCAAGGGAACCGGCCGATGACCCCGATCTCCATCGCCTTCCTGCCCCTGACCGACAGCGCGATTCTGGTCGCTGCGAAGGAATTGGGCTTCGCCGCCGAGGCCGGACTGGACCTGACTCTGGTCCGCAGCACCTCGTGGGCGACGGTGCGCGACCGGGTGGTCTATGGTCAGGTGCAAGGGGCGCACATGCTGGCCCCGCTGGCGGTCGCCGTGACCCTGGGCCTGAGCCAGCAACCCGCGCCCCTGGTCGCACCGTTCCGGCTGAACCTGAACGGCAACGCCCTGACCCTGTCGGCCGAGTTCGCAGCTGCGCTGGACCCCGTGCTGGCGAACAGGGTTCAGGACCCGATTGCGACCGCCCACGATTTCGCGTCGGCCATCGGCATGCATCGGCGCAAGCCCGTGATCGGCGTGGTTCACCGGTTCTCGACCCATGCCCTGATGCTGAGATACTGGCTGGGGTTCGCCGGTGTCGATCCCGACCGCGATCTGGTGCTGAGGGTTTTGCCGCCGTCGCTGATGGTCGAGGCCCTGCGGACCGGAGAGATTGACGGTTTCATGGCCGGAGAGCCGTGGAGCAGTGTCGCGGTGTCTGAAGGGTTGGGCCAGATCGCGGCCTTCGGTTCTAGGATGTGGCGGCGCGGGGTGGAGAAGGTGCTGGCGACGCGGGGTGACTGGGCCGAGGCCAATCCCGACACCCTGGATGCCCTGCTCGTCGTGCTGGACCGGTCGGCCGTCTGGTGCGATACGGCTGAAAACCATGAGGCCCTGGCCGCGATGCTGGCGGCCCCGGCCTATGTAAACCGGCCTGCCGAACTGATCCTTCCCGCTGTGTCGGGACGGCTCGTGGTTGGCCAGGGCGAGGTTCCGACGATCGACCCCGACTTCCTGATGCTGCACCGCGAAGCCGCCAACGCCCCGTCGCCGGATCACGGCCTGTGGATCTATTCCCAGTTCGTGCGCTGGGGGATGGTCGAAGCATCCGGCACGGCCCAGGCGGATGCCGCGGCCGTGTTCCGGCCGGACCTGTATCGCCGATCCCTGCCGGATCGTGCGGCCGCGGGGCCGGTTCAGGGCTTCTTCGACGATCGGGATTTCGATCCCGCCCGGGTCGCCGACTATGTGCAGGGCCAGCGATCCGGCCACGGCTGAACGCCGTTTGCTGCATCGCAAAATAACCCCTTGCCGGGAGGGGTGAAACGAGTCACCTTCGAGACTTGAGGCAAGGATGCCTCACGATATTCCGGTTCGCCCGCCGATGGGTCGATCCGGTCGATTTTGGCAAAGCCGCCATGCAGCCGCTGGGAAACCAGCGTCCGCATGGCGGCTTTTTTCGTTTTGGGGCCTCGTCATGGACGGTTTCGCAAAGATCATGGAGCGCCCGGCGGTCACACCGCTGGAGGCCCGAGAGCATCTGGTCGTCGTCGGCAACGGCATGGCCGGGTGCCGGGCGGTCGAGGAACTGATTGCGCGTGACGCGGCGCGATACCGCGTCACCATCTTCGGGGCCGAGCCCCATGTGAACTACAACCGGATCATGCTATCGCCGGTGCTGGCGGGCGAGAAGACCTTCGACCAGATCGTCATCAACGACCGCGCGTGGTACGATGACAACGCCGTCGATCTGATCGTTTCTGATCCTGTCGAGGCCATCGATCGCGTGTCGAAGACTGTGACGGCGCGGTCGGGTCGAGTGGTCGGTTACGACCGGCTGCTGATCGCCACGGGGTCCGATCCCTTCATCATTCCGGTGCCCGGCCACACGCTCGACGGGGTCATCAGCTTTCGCGACATGGCCGACGTAGACCGGATGATCGCGGCGGCCGACTCCGGCGGCGAGGCCGTGGTCATCGGCGGCGGCCTGCTGGGGCTAGAGGCGGCGCATGGGCTGTCACTGCGGGGCATGAAGGTCACCGTCATCCACCTGATGCCGACCCTGATGGAGCGCCAGCTCGATGAAGCGGCGGGCTGGCTGCTGAAGTCGGCGCTGGAGGCGCGGGGCCAGACCATACTGACCGGTGCCGACACTGCCGAGATCGTCGGCGAGACCTGCGTCGAGGGTGTGCGCCTGAAGGATGGGCGGCTGATCCCGGCGTCCCTGGTGGTCATGGCCGTCGGCATCCGGCCCAGCGTGCGGCTGGCGAAGGAGGCCGGGCTGGCGGTCGGGCGCGGCATCCATGTGGACGACCATATGGTGACCTCGGACCCGGCGGTGCTGGCGGTCGGGGAGTGTGTCGAGCATGACGGACAGGTCTATGGCCTGGTCGCGCCCCTGTGGGACATGTGCCGGGCCCTGGCCGACGGCCTGACCGAGCGGCATACCGGCTATCGCGGCTCGGTCACCTCGACCAAGCTCAAGGTGTCGGGCATCGACGTCTTTTCCGCCGGCGACTTCTCGGGCGGGCAGGGGGCCCAGGACATCGTGCTGCGGGACGCGTCGCGCGGGGTCTACAAGCGCGTCATTGTCAGGGACGACCGGATCGTGGGTGCGGTCCTGTACGGCGATACGGGCGACGGGGGCTGGTATTTCGACCTGATGAAGAAGGCTGAGGACATCAGTCCCGTTCGCGACATGCTGATCTTCGGCCAGGCCTTTGCCCTTGGAGGGGGGCAGACGGACCCTAAGGCGGCCGTTGCGGCCCTCTCGGACGACGCCGAGATCTGTGGCTGCAACGGCGTGTCCAAGGGCAAGGTGGTCGCCTGTATCGGTGCCGGAGCGGTGACCCTGGACGCCGTGCGCTCTGGCTGCAAGGCGTCGGCGTCGTGTGGGTCCTGCACCAACATCGTCGAGAGCCTGCTGGCCCTGACGCTGGGCGACGACTACGGCGGCGAGCGCGCCGTGAAGACGATGTGCAAATGCACAAGCTTCGGCCACGACGACGTGCGCCGCGAGATCGTCGCGCAAGGCATGCGCTCGATCCCCGAGGTGATGCAGAAGTTGCACTGGTCCACGCCCGACGGCTGTTCGTCATGCCGGCCGGCGCTGAACTACTATCTGCTGTGCGTCTTGCCGGGGGAATATGTCGACGACCAGCAGAGCCGGTTCGTCAACGAACGGATGCACGCCAATATCCAGAAGGACGGCACCTATTCGGTCGTGCCGCG
>NZ_JAEMRD010000031.1 GCF_016463485.1 Brevundimonas sp. | reverse complement strand
AGTTGGCCTGGACGTCGGGGTTCACCCGGCCCTCGAAGTTGCGGTTGCCCGACAGGACCGAGGTCGCGACCAGGGCGTTGTCGTTGATCGCCTTGGAGATGGCAGGGCTCAGCGGGCCCGAGTTGCCGATGCAGGTGGTGCAGCCGTAGCCGACCAGGTTGAAGCCGAGCGCGTCCAGATCCTTGGTCAGGCCCGCGTCGTTCAGATAGTCGGTGACCACCTGAGAACCGGGTGCCAGCGAGGTCTTGACCCAGGGCTTGGCCTTGAGGCCCAAGGCATTGGCCTTCCTTGCCACCAGACCGGCGGCGATCAGCACCGACGGGTTGGAGGTGTTGGTGCAGGAGGTGATGGCTGCGATGACGACGTCACCGTCGCCGACCGTGAACTTCTCGCCGTCCACCGACACGCGCTCGGCATCGGCCGGACGGGCGAAGGTGCCGGTCAGGTGCGCTTCGAACTCAGGGGCTGCGGTGGTCAGTTCGACGCGGTCCTGGGGACGCTTGGGACCGGCCAGCGACGGCACGATCGAGGCGAGGTCCAGTTCCAGGGTGTCGGTGAAGACGGGGTCTTCGCTCGTCTCGTCGATCCACAGGCCTTGAGCCTTGGCATAGGCCTCGACCAGGGCGACGCGGGCCTTGTCGCGGCCGGTCGCGGTCAGGTAGTCGATGGTGGCGCGCGACACGGGGAAGAAGCCGCAGGTGGCGCCGTATTCCGGGGCCATGTTGGCGATGGTCGCCTGGTCTTCCAGGGTCAGGCCGGGCAGGGCGTCGCCGAAGAATTCGACGAACTTGCCGACCACGCCCTTCTTGCGCAGCATCTGGGTGACGGTCAGCACGAGGTCGGTCGCCGTCGCGCCCTCAGGCAGGCGGCCGGTCAGGCGGAAACCGATGACCTCGGGGATCAGCATCGGGATGGGCTGACCCAGCATGGCGGCCTCGGCCTCGATCCCGCCGACGCCCCAGCCCAGAACGGCCAGGCCGTTGATCATGGTCGTGTGGCTGTCGGTGCCGACGACGGTGTCGGGATAGGCGACGGTCTTCTTGCCCTCTTCCAGGGTCCAGACGGTCTGGGCCAGGTTCTCGAGGTTGACCTGGTGGCAGATGCCGGTGCCGGGGGGCACGACGCGGAAGTTGGCGAAGGCCGACGAGCCCCAGCGCAGGAAGTTGTAGCGTTCGATGTTGCGCTCGTACTCGCGCTCGACGTTCTGGCCGAAGGCTTTGGCCGTCCCGAAATTGTCCACCATGACCGAGTGGTCGATGACCAGGTCAACGGGGTTCAGCGGATTGATCTTGGAGGGGTCGGCACCCAGCGCCGTCATGGCGTCGCGCATCGCGGCCAGATCGACCACGGCGGGCACGCCGGTGAAGTCCTGCATCAGGACGCGGGCGGGGCGGAAGGCGATCTCGTGCTCGACCGAGCCCTTGTTGTCGATCCAGGCCGCGACGGCCTTGAGGTCGGCTTCAGTGACCGAAACCCCGTCCTCGTTGCGCAGCAGGTTCTCCAGCAGCACCTTCATGGAGCGCGGCAGGCGGGAAATCCCGGTCAGGCCTGCTTCCTCGGCGGCGGGAAGGCTGTAATAGGCGTATTTCTTGCGACCGACCGTGAGGTCCTTGCGCGTATTCAGGCTGTCATTGGACGGCATTCGAGAGGCTTCCTCTGCTCTACGCCGCCCGACAATCCGGTTGCACGTTCGCGCGGTCGACGACGGGGCGCACAGGTCCCCGACGCGCGCGGCGAACGCCTGCTGCGGCTGGGGCGGCTATAGCCCCGGTCAAGGTCGCCGTCCATGTATCCACGTCCGGTGTGTGGACATTGAGAATGGGTCGCAGGAGGGCGATGCCGTGATCCACACCCTCTCCCTCTCCGCCCTGACCCTGGCTCGTGGCGAGCGGACCCTGTTTCGCGACCTCGATTTCACCGTCGCCGCCGGAGACTGCGTCGCCCTGACCGGGCCGAACGGGGCGGGCAAGACCTCGCTGTTGCGCGCGATCGCCGGCCTGATCCGCCCCGAAGGCGGCGAGGTCGCGTTTCGCGACGGCGATGCCAACCTGATCGATCCCACCGACGCTCGGGGCAGGGAGGTGCATCTGGTGGGTCACCTCGACGGCCTCAAAGGGGCTCGCACGGCGCGGCATGAACTGATGTTCCAGTCCGACTGGCTGGGTCACACCCAGGACGGCTATGACGACGCCGTCGCGGCCTTCGGTCTGAAGCCCCTGCTCGATCTCGAGGTGCGCAAGCTGTCGGCGGGCCAGCGACGGCGCCTGGCCCTGGGGCGTTTGCTGGGCTCGCCCCGCGCGCTGTGGCTGCTGGACGAACCCTTCGGTCCGCTCGACGCCCATTGGCGAGAGGCCTTTGCCGAGGTCATGCGCCGTCATCTCGCGGCTGACGGATTGATCGTCTGCGCCGTCCACGACCCCCTTCCCATCCCCAGTCGCCCTCTTGTGCTGGAGGGCCCGGCATGAATGGGCCACCCTTGCCGAAATGGGGAGACGGCGAGCCCGACGGGGCCGAGCCCGGCCCGCCCGAGCCGCAGCTGCCGGGTCCACGCGGCGGCACGCGCGTCCTGTTCGAGCGGGAGCTGTCTCTCGCCTGGAGCGGGGGCGGCGGCCCCCTGCTGGCCTGTGGCTTCTTCGCCTGTCTCACCGCCATCCTGCCGCTGGCGGCCGGGGGCGCGATCGAGACCCTGCGACCGGTCGCGGCCGGCGCGGCCTGGCTGGCCCTGGCCCTGTCGTCCCTGCTGTCGCTGGAGCGGTTGTTCGAGCGCGATCTGGAGGACGGCGGGCTCGACCTGCTGGCCACGGGCCATCTGTCGCTGGAGGCCGTCTTTGTCATCAAGGCGCTGAGCCAGTGGGTCGCTACCGGCCTGCCGCTGGCCCTGGCCGCGCCGGTCGCCGCCCTGGCGCTGGGCCAGCCCCTTCATCTTGCGCCCCTGACCGCACTGGCGGCAGGGATCGGCGGGCTGGGGTTCGCCTTCACCGGAGCGCTCGGAGCTGCGTTGGCCCTCGGCGCGCGGCGTGGTGGCCTGTTGATTGCCGTCGTCGTCCTGCCGCTGTTCATTCCGCCGGTGGTGTTCGGTTCGGGCGCTCTCGCCCGGGCCGCAGACGGCTTGC
The DNA here is from genome assembly GCF_016463485.1 of Brevundimonas sp. Taxonomy (GTDB): domain Bacteria; phylum Pseudomonadota; class Alphaproteobacteria; order Caulobacterales; family Caulobacteraceae; genus Brevundimonas. Next base: position 24,260 of record NZ_JAEMRD010000031.1, on the reverse strand, counting down.
CGGTCGGGCCGGCCCTGGCCCTGCTCGGCGCATACTGCCTGTTCGCGGCCTTGATCAGCCCGTTCGCCGGAGCCGCCGCCATCCGCAACGCCCAAGGCTGACAATGCAACCCAGAGTTTTACGATAAAGCAACCTGTGGCCGTCTACCCTGTCGTGGGAGGGTCTGCTCATGGGTTTCATTCTGGTCGTTATCGCGGTGGCGCTGACCGCCGCTCTCGGCGGGATCAGTCTGGCGACGCGCGCACGAGGCGAGGCGATCCGGCTGCGCGCGCTCACCAACGCGCTTCAGGCCCGCGTCACCGAGGCCACCCGCGAGATGCGCGCGGCGCTGGCCACGTCGGACCAGCAGGCGCGGGGCCTGGCTGCCGCCAGCCAGGCCAAGACCGACTTCCTGGCGGGGATGAGCCATGAGCTGCGCACCCCCCTGAACGCCGTCATCGGCTTTGCCGACCTGATGCGGATGAATGCCGCGACCGAGCCCCTGACCCTGCGCCAGCGTCAGGCGGTCGAACAGATCCTCGGCGCCGGCCAGCATCTTCTGGCCCTGATCGAGGAGGTGCTGGACCTCGCCCGGATCGAGGCCGGCAAGCTGTCGATGTCGATCGAGGCCGTCGATCCACATCTGGTCGCGCGCCAGGTCTGTCAGTCCCTGAAACCCGAGGCCGAGGCCGCCGGCGTGACCCTGAGAGCGCCACCCGTCGTCGCCGGCTTCGGTGTCATCGCCGACCGGACCCGCCTGCGCCAGATCCTGCTCAATCTCGTGTCCAACGCCATTCGCTACAACCGCCCCGGCGGCCACGTGATCGTCGAACTGCGCCAGGGACGGGACGGCGTCATCCTGTCGGTACGCGATACCGGGGCCGGGATCCCCGCCGACCGGATGGCGGAACTGTTCCAGCCCTTCAACCGGCTGGGTCGCGAGGCCTCGACGTTGGCGGGCACAGGCATCGGCCTGACCGTGTCGCGCCGGCTGGCCGAGGCCATGAACGGTCGGTTGGAGGCGACCAGCCGCGAGGGCGAGGGGTCATGCTTCACCTTGCATCTGCCACTGGCCCGCCATACGGCACCGCAAATCGTAGCCTCGGAAATCCCCGAACTCGCTGCACCCGCCCTTCCCGGCGGCGCAGCGACGATGCTCTACGTCGAGGACAATCCGTCCAACATCGCCCTGATGCGGCACGTGATCGCGGCCCTGGGGTCGATCCGCCTGCATGTCGCGGAGACCGGCCACGACGGTCTGGCCCTGGCGCGCGACCTGCGGCCCGACATCATCCTTCTGGACATCAACCTGCCCGGCCTGAACGGATTTCAGCTCAAGGCCGGCCTGGATGCGGACCCCCTGACCCGGGGGATTCCGGTGCTCGCCCTGTCGGCCAGCGCCATGCCCGACGACATCAAACGCGGCAAGACGGCGGGCTTCCGCGACTATCTGACCAAGCCGCTCGATATCCCGGCTTTTGCGCGTGCCCTGAATCGCGTCCTGAACGAGGTCGGCCGGACTGCCGATACCGAGCGTCGCGTGGCCTAACGCTTACGCAGGGTGACGTAGATGGCGCCGTCGCCGCCGTGGCGGCGGTGGGCCCAGGCGAAGCCGGAGACGACGCCGCGCAGGCCGGGGGCGTGAAGCCAGTCGTGCACCGAGGCGCGGATCACGCCACCGCCCCTTCGTCCCTGGCCGGTAATGACGAGAACGGCCGAAAGGCCGCGCGCCTGGCAGCCCGACAGGAAGGCCCGCAGTTGGTCCTCGGCCTCGAACCGGCCAAAGCCGTGCAGGTCGATCGTGGCCTGGATCGGATCGCGTTCCCGCGACAGGCGGCGCTGGCGGCGAGGCTCCAGTTCGTGTGGTGCGGGACGGGCGACGGCTGACGGTTGCGGCGTCGAGATCCGCAGAGCGCCAGGTGCCCGCTTCGGAAGAGACGACGGCTTCGGCGGAGCCTTGCTCGGCGCGACGGCGAGGATTTCGGGGATGGGCGCTCCGCCGGGGATGACGCGGGCCGCCTTGCGGAATTTCGGTGGCGTCACCGAGCCCGTGACGCGGGCCCAGATGCGGCGGTCCTCGGTCGTCAGATCCTTGGGAGGTTTCGCCACCTCAGGCGTCGTCGCCTTCGCCCGTGGCCTGGGGTCCCGGCTCATGGGCCAGCAGGTCGCCGGGCTGGCAGTCCAGTTCGCGGCAGAGTGCGTCCAGGGTAGAGAAGCGAATGGCTCGTGCCTTGCCCGTCTTCAGGATCGACAGATTGGCCAGGGTCACGCCGACGCGGTCAGCCAGCTCCGTCAGCGACATGCGCCGTTCGAGCAGGATGCGGTCGAGTTGGATGCGAATGGCCATGGGTGCGGTCTATCAGATCGTGAGTTCGGATTCGCGACGCAGCCGAGCGCCCTCGCGGAACACCTCGGCCAGCACGAAGACGACGAGGACGGAAAAGATCGGGGTCAGCAGTTCGCCGACACCCTGCGGGTCCATCACGCCGGGGGCCAGTCGGGCGGCGACCAGCCCCTGCGTGACCCAGACGCCGGCGGTGACCGTGGCCAGGGTCAAGCCGATGGCCCGCAGGCGGCGCACGTTCTCGGGTTGGAACGGATCGCCCTGGGTCAGGCTGCGGAAGATGAGGCGCAAGTGGCGCAGGATCAGCAGGAAGCCGCCGAACCAGGCCGACAGGGCACCCAGGCCGAACAGCAGCAGCGCTCGGGTCAGGGGCTGTTGCAGCCCGCCGGTGTCGTCGGTGACGGTAATGTTGACGTCACTGAGCGGAATGAAGATCGCGGCGACGAAGGCAAGCAGCAGGATGGCGGTGATCAGCATCAGCAGGACGAAGGCGACGTCCAGAGCGATCTTGAGCAGGCTCGAGACCGAGCCGGGGCCCAGCGTGCGCGGACCGCGCAGGGCGAAGCCGGGGATGCGGGCGAACCGGGTCGAGGATGTCAGAAGGATCGGCAGGCGCATGGTGCGCATGTCACCCGGCCGGACCAGAGGGCGCGATCGCCACGCGGGGTCCGGCGAACCCCGACGCGGCGCAAGTCTTCGCGGTCTTGAAGGGTCTCGTCAAAGGGTGATCTTTCTCTGCCTTGAGGGGCCGACGGTCGAGGGGACGAATCCCGGGTCGACCGTCGTGGCCCGCTTCAGCGTTTCGCGTGTCAGCCAAGGGGCCGGACGCGGTAGGCGCCGCTTCATGGAAGCGGTAGGCAGAGGCTGTTTAGAAAGCCTGGACGAGGATGGCGACCATGGCGGTCGGCAGGGCGGCCAGCAGGGCGGCGTTGACGAGGACTGCACCAATGCGGTCCATGAAAAGCGAGGCGTTCATCGTGCTCATCGTAGTTCTCCTGAATGTGGGTCATTTATTGCCCACTTGATGTTACCGCAGGGTTGAAAAAGTCCTCGGTGGGCTTCTTCGGGAACGGTGCGGCCCCCGTTCGTGAGAACATAGATAGGACTTGCCACCCGCCGCGTCACGTTACATATCGTTTAACGATATTAAACTTTGGCAATGGATTGTTACGGTCGAGGATGCTGGAAAAATGTTGAGGCTGATCAATGGGATGACCCTCGTCATAGCGACCCACAATCCCGGCAAGGTGCCGGAGATCGCCGCCTTGCTGGGTGAAAATTACAGGTTCGTCACGGCGGGTGAGCTGAATCTGCCCGAGCCCGATGAAACCGAGGCGACCTTTACCGGCAATGCGATGCTGAAGGCGCGTCATGCCGCGGCCCTGTCGGGCGAGGTGGCGATCGCTGACGATTCCGGGATGTCGGTCGCGGCGCTGGACGGCGCACCGGGCGTGTTCTCGGCGCGCTGGGCCGGGCCGACCAAGGATTTCTCCATCGCCATGAAAAAGGTCGAGGCGCGGCTTGAGGAGGTCGGTGCGACGGATAGGACCGCCTGGTTCACGTCGGCCCTGGCCGTGGCGTGGCCGGATGGTCCCTGTGTGGTGGTCGAAGGCAGGGTCGACGGCACACTGACCTTCCCACCGCGTGGCGACCGGGGGTTCGGCTATGACCCCATCTTCATCCCAGAAGGTGGCGACCTGACGTTCGGCGAGATGGAGCCCCGCGCCAAGGACGCGATCAGCCACCGGGCGCGGGCTTTCGCCAGACTTCGGGCCGCCTTGATTGACTGACCCGTTCGATCCGGGATCTGACGTCGCCGTCTATGTCCACTGGCCCTATTGCGCCCGCATCTGCCCCTACTGCGACTTCAATGTCGTGCGCGATCGAGGCCGAGCCGAGGAACAGGCCGGGCTGGTCGCGGCGATCCTCGACGATCTGACGGCGCAGGCGGCCCAGGTCGGACCTCGCCGGCTGGCCTCGATCTTTCTGGGTGGGGGGACGCCGTCGCTGATGCGGCCCGACGACGTCGCGGCGGTGATCGCGCAGGCGCGGAGCCTGTTCCCCGTCGAGGGGTCGGTCGAGGTGACGCTGGAGGCCAATCCGACGGACGCGGAGGCCGCTCATTTTACCGCTCTGGCCGACGCCGGCATCAACCGGCTGTCGCTGGGGGTGCAGTCGCTGGACGACGCGGCGCTGAGGTTCCTGGGGCGCAACCACTCGGCGGCGGAGGCCCGGCGGGCGATCGACGTCGCAGGACGGGCGTTCGACCGGCTGTCGGTCGACCTCATCCACGCCCTGCCCGGCCAGACACCGCAGGCCTGGGCCGCCGAACTGCGCGAGGCGGTAAGCCTGGGGTTCGAGCATGTCTCGCCCTATCAACTGACCATCGAGCCCACGACCGCCTTCGGCCGCGCCGCCGCCCGCGGCGACTGGACCCCGCCGGACGAGGACACCGCCGCCGAACTGTACGAGACCACGCAAGCTGTCCTGACCGCCGCCGGGTTCGAGGCCTATGAGGTGTCCAACCATGCGCGGGGGACGGCGGCCCGGTCGGCGCACAACATCCACGTCTGGCGCGGCGGCGACTATGTCGGGGTGGGGCCGGGCGCGCACGGCCGGCTGACGCTGGACGGCGTTCGGACGGGGACGGTCTCGCACAGGAGGATCGGGGCCTATGTCGCGGGCGTCGCCGAGGGGGCACCCTGGGCCGAGCGGGAAGCGATGGACGGGCTCGCCGCCGCCGAGGAGCGCATCCTGCTGGGCCTGCGTACCGTGGAGGGGGCCCCGCTGGCGGCGTTCGAGACGGTGGGGGCAGTGGAGCGGGTGGCAGACCTCGCGGAGGACGGCTTCCTCACGGTCGCGAACGGCAGGGTCGCCGCGACCGACAAGGGCCGGCCGATCCTCGATAGCGTGCTGAAAGCCTTGCTGACGTGAGGGGGCGCTGTCACGGTCTTCGCCGATGACCGAACCCTCTCCCTTTCCGCCGACAGCGCCACCACCAAGACGAGTCTCGCCGGGCCTGTATCTGGTGGCGACGCCCATCGGGAACCTGCGGGACATGACGCTGCGGGCGCTGGACGTGCTGGCCGCCGCCGATCTGGTGCTGGCCGAGGACACAAGGGTGACGGCCAAGCTGCTGGCCGCCTATGGGCTCAAGGCGAGGCTGGAGCGGTGCGATGACCACGCCTCGGCCCGCGCCGCCGAGATCGCCATCGAAAGGGTGCGCGAGGGTCAGGTGGTGGCGCTGGTGTCCGATGCGGGCACGCCGGTGATCAGCGATCCAGGCTTCGTCGTGGCCCGGGCCTTCATCGCCGCCGACCTTCCGGTACATCCCATACCGGGCGCCTCCAGCCTCCTGGCGGCCCTGTGCATCGCGGGCCAGCCCAGTGACCGGTTCCTGTTCGCCGGCTTCCTGCCGGTCAAGTCGGGGGCCAGGAAGACCATGCTGGCCGAGGTCAGGGCGGCGCGACAGACGCTCGTCTTCTTCGAGAGCGGGCCGCGTCTGGCCGCAAGTCTCGCCGACATGGCCGAGGTGCTGGGCCCTCGCCCCGCCGCCGTGACCCGCGAACTGACAAAGCTGTACGAGGAGGCGATCCGGGGGACCCTGGCAGAGCTGGCCGTCGATCCGCGATGCGACGGACCCAAGGGCGAGATCGTCGTCGTGGTGGGGCCCGGTGAGGTCGAGGTCGCATCCGCCGCCGACGCCGATGCAGCCCTGATCGAGGCCCTGGCCCGGCTACCCACGGGCGAGGCGGCGTCGGAGGTGGCGGCCGCGCTCGACCTGCCGAGAAAGCCTCTCTATCGGCGCGCGCTGGAGCTTCAGGGCAAGGGATGAAACCCGTCCGGGTCCGTGCGCCGAAAGCGGCACCTCGCGCCAAGGCGGCCTGGCGACAGGCACTGGGTGGACAGGCGCACCGGGCGGGCCACGCCTCGGAATGGATCGCCGCCGCCTGGCTGGTGCTCAAGGGCTATCAGATCCTGGGCTTCCGACTGAAGAGCCGCGCCGGAGAGATCGACATCCTGGCCCGTCGCGGTCGCGTCCTGGCCGTCGTGGAGGTCAAACGGCGCGCGACGCTCGACGAAGCCCTGGCCGCCGTCACGGCGGATCAGGGCCAGAGATTGCTCGCCGCAGGGCGGGCGGTGTTGCGCGGGCGACCCAGCCTGACCGGGCATGAGCTCAGAATCGACATGGTGGCGCTGGCTCCCGGCCGATTTCCGCGCCATGTTTCAGCCATAACGACGAGCCGGGGCGATTTCTCGTGACGCGAGACGAGGCCGAAACCATCCTGACCGAGGCCGGACTGGCCGAGGACGACGCCTTTCCCCTGCTGGAGGCGGCGATCGCCTGCGCCATCCACGACTATCCGTTCCGCGATCCCCAGCCGGTTCGCGACCTCGCTGATATCGCCGCCGACCGGGTCGGCGAGCGGGCCGCGACAGAAAGCCCCGACGACGCCCTCAGCGAGACCATGGCCAGCGACCTGAGGCTGAACGGCGACCTCCTGCATCACGACGACCCGGCCAATACCGACATCATCGCCGTGGCGGAGCGGCGGCGCGGTCTGTCGGCGACACTGGCGGTCTTTTACCTGGATGCGGCCAAACGGGCGGGGATCAAGGCCCAGGGCGTCGACTTTCCCAACCATTTCATGCTGCGGGTCGAGACCCCGGCGGGACCGGTGGCGCTTGATCCCTTCAGTCAGGGAAGGATCGTCCTGCCGTCCGAGCTCAGCCGCAGGGCGCTGCGGGCGGGACTGACGCCTCACGTCGCGGATCGGCTGGACCTGCTGATGGCGCCGGTCTCGGATCGCCAGGCCCTGATCCGGCTGCAGAACCTTCTGTTCGCCCGCGCCATCCGCACCGAGGACTTCGACGCTGCCGAACGCTCGGCCCTCAGGCGAGCCCTGCTCGACCCCGAGGACCACCGCCCCTGGCTCGACGTCGCCGCCGCGCGCGAGAAGCAGGGGGCCCTGAACGGCGCGCTGGAGGCGTTGATGAGGGCGCGCATCGTCGGGGGGCAGGACATGGTGGTTCAGCCTGCGGCGATGGACCGGCTTCGGATGCGGCTGAACTAGGTTCAATCGCCGTCCAGTCTGCGGTCCCATTGAGTCGCTAGCAACGCACCTGAAGGCTCCATTTCCTGCTACATCGCCAGGACACACTCAAGGTCGAGGAATATTTTCCTTTCGGCGTCTTGTATTCGGACTTCGGCTGCGCCATCTGCCTGGCTGGGTCTTTGAAAAGTTCAGGCTGTGAGACCTCGTCGCTCGGGGCCCAAGATTTCGCGTATTCTGGCGGCCTATCCCCTGCTTGCCGCTCAAGTCATTGATGTTGTTTGAGCGCCCTTGGCGGTTTGGCGGTTTGGCGGTGTGTTTTTCAGACCGCCACCGCCAATCCTGCTCCCCGGTCCTTGCGCCGGACCGAGCGCCCGCCCATTACCCAAGCTCCCAGAGGCGAGGCGCAATCCAGCATGCTCAGAGTCGCGATCCAGATGGACCCGGTCGAAGGGGTCGATATCGAGGTCGATACGACCTGGCTGATGATGATGACGGCGCAGGATCGCGGTCACGCACAGTGGGTCTATGACTTCCGCACCCTGGCGCTGGAGGAGGGTCGCCTGTTCTGCCGCGCCCGGCCGGTGACGCTGAAACACGTCGCGGGCGATCACGTGACCTTCGGCGACTGGGTCAAGCTTGATCTGGCGACCGACATCGACGTCATCCTGATGCGCCAGGACCCGCCGTTCGACATGGCCTATGTGACCGCCACCTACATGCTCGAGACGGTCCATCCTGGGACCCTCGTGGTCAACGACCCGGCCGAGGTGCGTTCGGCGCCCGAAAAGCTGATGGTCACAGCCTTCCCCGGCCTCCAGCCCCCGACCCTCATCACCTCCGATCCCATCGCCCTCACCGCCTTCCACAAACAGCACGGCGACGTGGTCCTGAAACCCCTGCACGGCAACGGCGGCTCGGGCGTGATCAAGCTGAGGGCCGATGACCCCAATCTGGACGCCCTGATCGAGATTCATCAGGGGGCCTCGCGCGATCCGCTGGTGATCCAGAAATTCATCCCGGCGGTCTCGAAGGGCGACAAGCGGATCATCCTGATCGACGGCGAGCCTGTCGGCGCCATCAACCGCATCCCGGCCAAGGGGGCGGTGCGCTCGAACCTTCACGTCGGCGGCACGGCGGCACCGGTCGAATTGACGGCGCGTGATCTGGAAATCTGTGCCGCCATCGGGCCGACGCTGAAGGAACGGGGCCTGATCTTCGTCGGCATCGATGTCATCGGCGACTATCTGACCGAGATCAACGTCACCTCCCCCACCGGTGCCCAGCAGCTGAAGCGCTTCACCGGCATCGATGCGACGGCGCTGATGTGGGACGTGATCGAGGCAAAACGCGCGGTTGCATAAGGCGGGTTGCAATCCGCTTTAGTTCATGTTTCGTTCCATATGAAACATGAGGGCGGGTCATGCTGGCCAGTATCGCGACGGTGGCGTTCGAAGGCGTGGACGCGCGGCGCGTGGACGTGCAGGTCCAGCAACTGGGCGGCGGCGACCACGGCATCTTCTCCATCGTCGGCCTGCCGGACAAGGCGGTGGCTGAAAGCCGCGAACGGGTGCGCGGGGCCTTCGCGGGCATCGGTCTGGCCCTGCCCGCCAAACGGATCATCGCTAACCTGGCTCCCGCCGACCTGCCCAAGGAGGGCAGCCATTTCGACCTGCCCATCGCGCTCGCCCTGCTGGCCTCGATGGGGGTCATCGCGCCCGATCAGCTCGAGGGTTGGGCGGCCCTGGGCGAACTGGGGCTGGACGGGCGGATCGCCCCGGTCGGCGGCACCCTTCCGGCGGCAGTGGCCGCTCATGCCATGGGACTGGGCCTGATCTGTCCCGAGGCCAATGGGCCGGAGGCCGCATGGGCCGGTGACGTCTCGATCCTGGCACCCCGATCCCTGATCGGCATGATCAACCATTTCAAGGGCGTTCAGGTGCTGCGGCCGCCCGAGCCAGGGCCGGTCAAGATGGGCGCGCGGGTGCCCGACCTGCGCGACGTCAAGGGCCAGGAGGGCGCCAAGCGGGCACTGGAGGTCGCCGCGGCGGGGGGGCACAACCTGCTGTTCATCGGCCCGCCGGGATCGGGCAAGTCGATGATGGCGGCGCGGCTCCCGGGGTTGTTGCCCCCGCTGACGCCGACCGAATTGCTGGAAACCTCGATGGTCTGGTCTGTCGCGGGATTGATCGAGCGCGGTGCCCTGACCCGCGAGCGGCCGTTCCGGTCGCCGCACCATTCGGCCTCGATGGCGGCCCTGACCGGCGGAGGGCATCGGGCCAAGCCGGGCGAGGCATCCCTGGCCCACAACGGCGTGCTGTTCCTGGACGAACTGCCCGAATATTCGGCCCAGGCGCTCGACAGCCTGCGCCAGCCGCTGGAGACCGGCGAGATCGTCGTCGCTCGCGCCAACCACCACGTCAAATATCCGGCCCGGTTCCAGCTGATCGCGGCGATGAATCCCTGCCGCTGCGGCGTCGGCGGGTTCGGCAAGGGTGCCTGCGGCAAGGCACCGAAATGCCAGCGCGATTATCAGAACCGCATCTCCGGCCCGATGTTCGACCGCATCGACCTTACGGTGGAGACGCCCCCGGTCACCGCCGCCGACATGGCCCTGCCCGCCCCCGCAGAAGGCACGGCCGAGGCAGCCGCACGCGTGGCGACGGCCCGCGCCATGCAGACCGAACGCGTGATCCGGGCCGGCCTCGACCCGGCGCAGGCGCGGGATCAAGGCATCAATGCCCGCTGTTCCGGGGATTTGCTGGAGCGGTTCGCCACCCCGGACGAGGCGGGCCTTGCCCTGCTGATGCGGGCGGGTGAAGCTGGCGGCCTGACTGCGCGCGGCTGGACCCGGACCCTGCGGCTGGCCCGCACCATCGCCGATCTGGAGGGCGCGGACGGCGTCCTGCGCCGCCACATCGCCGAGGCCCTGATCTATCGCCGCACGACCGTCGGTGCCGAGGCCCAGTTCGATCGCCAGACGGCGTCGCATGGACGCAATGACGTCCCGGCCTGGTGACGGGAAAGAGACCTTAACCCTCGCCGTGCATCCTGCCGCTTCACGGAGGCGGCATGGCGCGGCGAAAGACGACGACCCCCGGGATGGAACCGGCAGGCGCAGGCAGTGCCGATCAGTTCCTGCGCCTGATGAGCCATGAGATGCGCACGCCGCTGAACGGTGTCATCGGGATGCTGGGCCTGCTCAGCCGGACCCGGCTGGACGGGGCGCAACGATCCTATGCCGAGGCGGCGCAGGCCTCGGCGGAGCATCTGCTGGGGCTGGTCAACGACCTGCTCGACTATGCCCGGCTCGAGGCCGGCAAGCTGGAGTTCGACTCAGGACCGGTGGACCTCGAGGCTTTGGTGCGCGGCGTCTGCGAGCTTTTGAGCCCACGCGCCCACGACAAGGGGCTGGAGATCGTCTGGTCGGTCGCGGCCGATGCGCCCGACATCATGGCCGACGAGGGTCGGCTGCGACAGGTGCTGTTCAATCTGGCGGGAAATGCGGTCAAATTCACCGCGACCGGCGGCGTCCGCATCGCCGTCGAGCGAGCCGGCGGAGATGACTCCCGGCCGACGCTGGCCTTCATCGTCGACGACACGGGCCCCGGGGTGCCGGTCGAGGCCAGGCAGCGGATCTTCGAGGAGTTCGGCCATGTCGACGCTTCCGACGCGACCCGGTTCGGCGGCGCGGGTCTGGGCCTCGCCGTCGTGGCCCGTCTGGCCCAGGCCATGGGAGGGTCGGTCACGGTCGAGGATCGTCCCGGCAGGGACGGGGCCGGCGGTTCCCGTTTCCGGTTTGAAGCCAGCTTCCACGCCTGCGAGACCGAGGCGCGGACGCAGGGCCTGGCGGGTCTGACCACGGCTGTCTGGTCGTCCGATCCGTTCGTGCGCGCAGCGGCGCAGGACCAGATCGTGGCCAGCGGGGGATGGGTCGCCGAGACGGCGCCGGTTGCCCTGATCGATCATGCGGACGCCCCGGCCGGTGGTCTGGCCTCCCGGCCTGCGGCGGGTCAGGCCGTGGTCATGCTCAGGCCTTCGGAACGGGACCTGATCGCGCGGTACCGGTCGGCAGGCTTCCACGGCTATCTGATCAAGCCCCTGCGCCGGGCGTCCCTGGCCGAGCGGGTGCTGGCCGCATCGGGAGCGCATATGCCGACGGCCAGGACATCGGCGGGGCCGGCGCCAGACGACGACCGGATAACCCCGGTCCGCTTCGCCGGGACCCGGGTCTTGCTGGTCGAGGACAACCCGGTCGGGGCCCTGTTGGCGCGAACCCTGCTGCGGCGCGAAGGCTGCGTCGTCGAGACGGCGGCCAGCGGCGACGAGGCGGTCGATGCCATGACGCGGGCCCGTTTCGACCTGGTCTTCATGGACATGCGGATGCCCGGCATGGACGGGCCGTCGGCGACGCGGGCGATCCGCGCGCGCGGGGATCGCACCCCGATCGTCGCCCTCACCGCCAACGCCTTCGCCGAGGACCGAAAGGCCTGCCTCGAGGCCGGGATGGACGATCACCTGACCAAGCCGCTCGAGATAGAGCCGCTGCGGACCGCCCTGGCCCGCTGGACGAACCGGTCGGAGCGCGCCAAGGTCGCCTGACGACGCGGGCTCTTTCGGGGGAAAGGGCGCGTCCGCCGGAGACACACGCCCATGACCGACCAAGCCCCGCCGAACGGCTCGAACACACCTGTGGCGGATGCGCCCAGGAAGACCGCCGGCGCGGGCGACGTGCTGCGGGCGCTGGGTCGGGGTCGGGTGCTGATCGCCCTGTTGATCGGGTTCGGCTCGGGCCTGCCCTTTCTGCTGACGGGCGCAACGCTGAGCCTGTGGCTGCGCGAGGGCGGGGCGGAACTGGCGGCCATCGGCTTCATCTCCTGGGTCGGGCTGGCCTATTCGATGAAATTCCTCTGGGCGCCGGTGATCGACCGGTTCGACGTCCCTTTCCTGGGGCGGTTCGGGCGTCGGCGCGGCTGGATGCTGCTGTCCCAGATCGTCGTCGGCCTGTCGCTGATCGCCATGGCCGTGGTGGGGCCAGAGGGCGGCCTGACCGCCCTGGGCATCGCCGCCCTCGTCACCGCCTTCGCCTCGGCGACCCAGGACATCGTCGTCGACGCCTGGCGGATCGAGAGCGCGGACGGCGACGAGGATCAGGCCCTGCTGACCTCGGCCTTTCAACTCGGCTATCGGTTCGCGATCCTGGCGGGCAACGCCCTGATCCTGTTCTTCGCGGCCTGGCTGGGCTGGAACGGGGCCTATGCGGTCTGGGGCGCGGCCATGAGCATCGCCATCGTCGCCACCCTGTTTGCCAAGGAACCTGTCGATCGCCGCACCCTGGCCGAGGTGACGGGCCAGGTCTCGCTGCTGAGCCCGCGTGGCCTGTTCGACGCCATCGTCGGGCCCTTCCTGGCCTTCCTGAAGACCCACCGGTCGGCCGCGCTTCTGATGCTGGCGGCGATCAGCCTGTACCGGCTTCCGGACTTCGTCATGGGGCCGATGGTAGGGCCGTTCTACACCGACCTCGGCCTGGACAAGCCGACGATCGGCGCCATGCGGCTGAGCGTCGGCCTGATCGCGGCCCTGCTGGGTATTGCGGCCGGCGGCCTGTTCGCGGTGCGATTCGGGTTCGGCAAGACCTTGCTGCTGGGTGCCCTGATCGGGCCGCTGTCGAACCTCGGCTATACCGTGATGGCCGTCGTCGGCCTGTCGACCCCGGTGTTCGGCGGGGTCCTGTTCGTCGAGAACTTTTCCGAAGGCTTCGCGGGCGCGGCCCTGGTCGCCTATATGGCCAGCCTGACCAGCCTTGGCTACACGGCGACCCAGTATGCCCTGCTCAGTTCCTTCTACGCCCTGCTCGGAAAGTTCCTGAAGGGCTTCTCGGGCGTGGCAGTCGAGACCCTGGAGCAGGGGCGACCGCTGATGCAGGCCTATGGGCTGTTCTTCGCCGGCACGGCCTGCGTCGGCATTCCTGCCGTCGTCCTGTGCTGGCTGCTTTTGCGCAGGCACAAGCCGGGCGTTGAGGCCTTGTCGCCCCCTCCGTCACGGCCCTGAAGAAGGGCCGAGCCACCTCCCCATCGGCCAAGCGGCCGACGGGGAGGAGAATTAGCCCGCGTCGGCGGCCCGTTCGTAGGCGGCGAAGGTGGCGGCGGTGATGATTTCGGACACCGAGGCACCCAGGCTGACGATCTGGACCGACTTCTCGAGCCCGACCAGCAGAGGGCCGATCACGGTTGCGCCGCCCAGTTCCTGGACCAGACGGGTCGAGATCGAAGCCGACTGGATGGCCGGCATGACCAGGACGTTGGCGTCGGCCGACAGGCGCATGAACGGATAGTTGGCGCGCGCCTCGGGGTTCAGGGCCAGTTCGGGCGGCATGTCGCCCTCGTATTCGAAATCGACCTTCATGGCGTCCAGGATGCGGATCGCCTCGCGCACCTTCTCGCCGCGCTCGCCCGGAGGGTCGCCGAAAGTCGAGTGGCTGAGGAAGGCGACGCGGGGGGTGCGGCCCAGTTTGCGCACGGTGGCGGCAGCCTGGACGGCGATTTCGGCCAGTTCCTGCGCGTCGGGCAATTCGTTGATCGAGGTGTCGGCGACGAACAGGGTCCGCCCCCGGGCCAGCAGGATCGAGACCCCGATCAGCCGGTCCTTGACGTCGATGACACGGCGAATTTCCCGCAGCACCATGTTGAAGTTCCGCGTCGTGCCCGAGACCACGGCGTCGGCATCGCCCAGGGCCACCATGGCGGCGGCGAAGTAGTTGCGGTCCTGATTGATCATCCGCTGCACGTCGCGGCGCAGATAGCCGCGGCGTTGCAGCCGCTCGTACAGGAAGTCGGTGTACTCGACGTTCTTGTGGCTCAGCCGGGCGTTAAAGATCTCGATGCCCAGGGCGTCGAAATCCAGACCGGCCTCGTGCGCGTTCTGACGGATCAGATCCTCGCGGCCGACCAGGATCGGCGTGCCCAGTTCGGACTGTTTGAAGGCCCAGGCGGCGCGGATGACCGTCGGTTCCTCACCCTCGGCGAAGACGATCCGCTTGTTCGGCGCGGCGCGGACCGAGGACGAGATCTTCTGCATCAGGGCCGCAGAGGGATCGACACGTTCGCGCAGTTGGGCGCGATAGGCGTCCATGTCGGGGATGGCGACGCGGGCCACGCCGGTGTCCATCGCGGCCTGGGCGATGAAGGGCGGGATGTACCAGATCAGGCGCGGGTCGAAGGGCGTCGGGATAATGTAGTCGGGGCCGAACTTGAGCTTGCGACCCGAATAGGCGGCGGCGACCTCGTCGGGCACATCCTCTCGGGCCAGGGCGGCGATGGCCTGGGCGCAGGCGACCTTCATCTCGTGATTGACGCGACGGGCCCGCACGTCGAGCGCGCCCCGGAACAGATAGGGGAAGGCCAGGACGTTGTTGACCTGGTTCACATAGTCGCTGCGGCCCGTGGCGATGATGGCGTCGGAGCGCACCGAGAGCACGTCTTCGGGCGTGATCTCCGGGTCAGGATTGGCCATGGCGAAGATGATCGGATTGGGGGCCATCGACGCCACCATCTCCTTGGTGATCGCGCCCTTGGCCGACAGGCCCAGCACCACGTCGGCACCGACCATGGCCTCGGCCAGGGTCCGGTGAGGGGTGTCGGTGGCGTGGGCGGCCTTCCACTGATCCATGCCCGAGGGCCGGCCCTTGTAGACCACGCCGTCACGGTCGACGATGACGGTGTTCTCTGCCCGGACGCCGGCGGCCTTCATCAGGCCGATCGAGGACAGGCCTGCGGCCCCGGCGCCCGCCAGCACGACCTTCAGGCCCTCCAGCTTCTTGCCGACGATGTGGGCCGCGTTGATCAGGCCGGCGGTCGAGATGATGGCCGTGCCGTGCTGGTCGTCGTGAAAGACCGGGATGTCCAGCAGGTCCTGAAGCTCGCTCTCGATCACGAAACATTCGGGGGACTTGATGTCCTCCAGATTGATCCCGCCCCAGGTGTCGCCGATGTTCTTGACGACCGTGATGAACTCGTCCGGGTCGGTGGTCTTGACCTCGACGTCGAAGCTGTCGACGTCTGCGAACCGTTTGAACAGGACGGACTTGCCCTCCATCACGGGCTTGGACGCCATATGCCCGAGGTTGCCCAGGCCCAGGATCGCCGTGCCGTTCGAGATCACCGCGACCAGATTGCCCTTGGCCGTGTATTCGTAGGCGAGGTCCGGATCCCTGGCGATGGCCAGGACGGGGATCGCCACGCCGGGCGAATAGGCTAGGGACAGGTCCCGCTGGGTCGCCATCGGCTTGGTCGGCGCCATGGAGATCTTGCCCGGCGTCGGGATGCGGTGGAAATCCAGCGCATCCTGATCGGAGAAGGTCTGTTTGTCGGTCTGATCGGGCATGGCAGGCTTTCGCGAACGAGACGGCGTGGGGCCGCCCCGTTCCTAGAGCCCAGCTTGCGAACGGACAACCGCCAAGGGCGTCGTCGGATGCATGGGCGGCGGGTAATCGGCGATCACCCGATCAAACCGGGAAGGAGAGCCTTCCCTGTGACATGCATGGAACTTCCCCTGTGCGGGGGTTATCCATCAGACCTCTCTCCATTGTCTGGAAAACCGCCCACGTCAGCCCTCCCGCGAGCGGATCTTCGGACGGCGCTTCACGCCGGGCGCATGGACCGAACCACGACAACATGGCCCGGATGACATTCGGCTTCCGCCTCGGCATGGCGGACGGCAGACCGTCGGTCCAGGAACAGACCGCTGAACAGGGCGTCGCTGGACCTGAGCCGCCAGCAGCGGCCGTCGGGCAGGATTTCGATGACCGCCGCCGGCGTTTCAGAATGGGCGTTTGCCACCTCAGTGGACCTTGCGAGGCCGCTTCACCCCGTGCAGGGCGTCGGCTTGCCGCTGGAGAGTGCGGGCGATGCGCTCTGCGGCGCGGCGACTGCGAAATGGGCGAGTGCAGGCACCGCCCAGGACGATGCTCCAGCCGCCTCCACGGGCGACGACGTCATAGCGACGCGGGGGTGCCAGGATCGGAACGGGGCGCGGAGACGCGAGACCGGACATCATTTCGCGACCCTCCGTCCAGCCTCGGGCGAGCGCGAGCCAGAGCTCGGCACGACCCCAAAGGCCGAACCCAGGACGGCGAGCGCCATCTGCCAGATGCTCCATCGGAGTGGCTCGGCGGGCGAAGATGTTTGTGAGAGTTCAGGCATGACGGCGGTTCCTTTCGTCGTCAGAAGACGACGAAAGGGCATAATGCCGCCATTCGAAAGCGGCCCATCGACGTAACGGCGACGTAATCGCCCCGTCGTCAGGCCTTCGACTTTCCCCCTCGAGTGAGCGATCAGCCCTCTTCCTCGCCCGCCAGGCCCATCATGTGGAAGCCGGCGTCGACATGGATGACTTCGCCGGTGGTGGAGAAGCCGAGATCCGAGCACAGCCACAGGGCGGCACCGGCGACCCCCTCCATCGAGGTGTCCTCCTTCATGGCTGACAGGGCGCGGCCTTGGGCGATCATGCCGCGACCGCCCGAAATGCCGGCCAGGCTGAGCGTGCGCATGGCACCGGCCGAGATGGCGTTGACGCGGATGCCGCGCGGGCCCAGGTCGCGGGCGATGTAGCGGGTCGCGGCCTCCAGCGCGGCCTTGGCCACGCCCATGGTGTTGTAGTTCGGGATGGCCCGCTCCGACCCCAGATAGGTCATGGTGATCATCGACCCGCCGTTCGGCATGATCTTCGCCGCGCGCCGGGCAACGTCGACGAAGCTGAAACAGCTGATGTTCATGGCCAGCAGGAAGCTGTCGCGGGTCGTATTGTCGATGAACGATCCCTTGAGCTCATCCTTGTTGGCGAAGGCGACCGAATGGACCACGAAGTCGATCGTGCCGAGTTCCTTCTCAAGCGCCTCGAACGCGGCGTCCATGGAGGCGTCGTCGGTGACGTCGGCGGGGATCAGCAGCCTGGCGCCCACGCTCTCGGCCAGCGGGCGGACCCGGCGCTCCAGACCCTCGCCCAGATAGGTGAAGGCCAGCTCGGCCCCCTGGGCGGCCAGTTGGCTGGCGATGCCCCAGGCGATCGAGTTGGCGTTGGCCACCCCCATGATCAGGCCCTTCTTGCCCTTCATCAGTTCGCCCTTGGGCATGGTCCAGGCGGATTCGGTGGCCATGGTGGAGGTTCCTTCTTGATTTGCGCGAGGGTTAGCAGCGACCGGAGCGGGGGCCAAGCGTCGGGAGCCCGGGGTCAGGCCAGATCCTCGATCTCACTGTCGGTCAGCTCGCCGGGCACGATGGTCACCGGCAGCTTGCGCCCGGTAAATGCCGCGCCCTGTTTCAGCATGGCCGAAACGAGCGGCCCCGAGGCCTTGCCGCCGCCGGCCGAGGCCAGCACCAGGATCTTGATCTCGGGATCGGCCCCGACGACCTTGCGGATCGCGGCCTGGGGGTCGCCTTCCTCGATGACGAAGACCGGCTGGGCCCCCGACCGTTCCTGGGCCTCGGCCCCCAGGGTATTGAGCAGGCTTTCAGCCTCGGCCCGCTGCTCGCGCTGGATTTCCTCGCGGACTCCCGACCAGTGTTCGTCCGAGGTGTCAGGGATAACGCGCAGCAGAACCACGCGCCCCCCGGTGGAACGGGCGCGCCGCGATGCGTAGCGCAGCGCCGCCTCGAACTCGGGACTGTCGTCGACGACGACCAGGAACTTGCGTGGCATGGGCTCTCCGACCGCTCCGACAATCGCACGCGAAGAGTGATTGGTGGTTAGTGGCGAGTGATTGTTGCTGAACCAGCGCGAGCCGCTCCAGCCACCAACCACTAATCACTAATCACGACCACGCATCCGCCCTCGACGGTCACACCGCGCCGACAATACTCCGGATCGCGCCATTGGCGATGGTCAGCTTGGCGAAGGTCCAGCCGGCACCCGAGGCGTCGATCTCGTCGACCGAGGCGCGCAGGGCATCCACCATCTTCTGGCGCGAGCCGATCCAGGCGTCGACGGCGGCCTCGGCCGAGGCTTCCTCGGCACCGACCGAGGGCTCTGACGCCTTGGCCACGGCGCGGGTCAGGGTGACCTGTTCGCTCATCAGATCCTCGATCAGGCGACGCACGGCGAGTCGGTCGAAATGGTCGTTGGACGGGATCGACCCCGCCGCCGCCCGCAGCCGGTCGAACTCGAACGCCGCCCCGACCTGGTGATACAGCCGCGCCATCCCGGCCTCGGACCAGGCGGATTCGCCGGCCAGATCGCCGATGTCGAGGGTCGAGACCAGCGACCGCATCAGGGCCACGGTGCGCGACAGATCTTCAGGCGCGCCGCCGGCGACAAAGCCGTCCGTGCGTTTGGCCAGGCGGTCCTGCTCGAAGCGCGACAGCACTGCGCCGCCGTCAGCCCGCAACGCATCGGCCGCGGGGCGATAGGTGTCGATCAGCCCCTGGACGGTCGCCCCTTCGCGGGTGGCCCGCCGCGCCAGCCAGAAGGTCTGGCGACGCAGCACGACCGCGATCTCGCGGTACAGCGCCGTCTGGGTCTCGGCCGGGACCTTGAGGTCCAGAGCATTCACCGCGTCCCAGGCCTCGTCCAGCCGGAACACCCGCCGCGCCGCCTCGAAGGCGACCACGAAGGCGGTGGTGTCGCATTCCGCCGCAGACCGCAGCCGGTCGGGGAAGGTCGGCCCCGTCATGTTGACGATCTCGTTGCACAGCACCGTCGCCACGATCTCGCGCCGCAGCCGGTGGCCCTTCATCTGGTCCTCGAACCGGGCGAGCGGCTCGGGGAAGTAGCGGACCAGGGTTTCCTCGAAGAACGGATCCTCCGGCGCGTCGGACGCCACGATCTCGTCGGCCAGTTCCAGCTTGGCATAGGCCATCAGCACGGCCAGTTCGGGCCGGGTCAGGGCCTTGCCGGTCGCTCGCATCTCGCCGATCTGGATGTCGCCGGGCAGGCCCTCGACCTTGCGGTCCAGCTTTCCGCGCGCGACCAGCGACTGCATGAACCGCTGCTGGGCGTCGAGGCCGCCCGACCCTTCCGCCTGTTGCAGGGTCAGGGCCAGGGTCTGGTCGTAGTTGTGGGCCAGAACCTTGAGCCCGACCTCGTCGGTCATGGAGGCCAGCAGGCCGTTGCGTTCACCGACCGGCAGCACGCCGTTCGTCACCGCCGACCCGACCAGGATCTTGATATTGACCTCGTGGTCGGAGGTGTCGACACCGGCCGAGTTGTCGATGGCGTCGGTGTTCATCCGGCCGCCATTCGCGGCAAAGGCGATGCGGCCCGCTTGCGTAAAGCCGAGGTTGGCACCCTCGCCCACGACCTTGACCCTCAGTTCCGTGGCGTCGATGCGCAGGGCATCGGTGCCCTTGTCGCCGACCTGGGCGTCGGTCTCGGTCGGAGCCTTCACATAGGTGCCGATGCCGCCGAGATAGAGCAGGTCCGCGTTCGCCTTGAGGATGGCGCGCATCAGGGTGACCGGATCGACGCTGTCTTCGGTGATGTCCAGCAGGGTCTTGATCTGGGGCGTCAGGGCGATCGACTTGGCCTGGCGCGAGAAGACGCCGCCGCCTTCGGAGATCAGGGCCTTGTCATAGTCCTGCCAGGACGAGCGCGGCAGGTCGAACATCCGCTTGCGCTCGGCCCAGGAGATCGCCGGATCCGGCGTCGGGTCGATGAAGATGTCGCGGTGGTCGAAGGCGGCGACCAGTTTCGTGGCCCTGGATAGCAACAGGCCGTTGCCGAACACGTCGCCGGACATGTCGCCGACGCCGACCGCCGTGAAGGGCTGGGTCTGGATGTCGTGGCCCAGTTCGCGGAAGTGCCGCTTGACCGCCTCCCACGCCCCGCGGGCTGTGATCCCCATGGCCTTGTGGTCGTAACCGATCGACCCGCCCGAGGCGAAGGCGTCGCCCAGCCAGAAGCCGTAGTCGGCCGATACCCCGTTGGCGATGTCGGAGAAGGTCGCCGTCCCCTTGTCGGCCGCCACGACCAGATAGGGATCATCGCCTTCCCAGGCGATGACGTTGGCCGGATGGATCACCGACCCGTCGGCGGCGATATTGTCGGTGATGTCCAGCAGACCCGACAGGAAGGTCTTGTAGGCGCGGATGGCCTCGGCCTGTTGCGCGTCGCGGTCGGCCCCGGCCCGGACCAGTCCGGCCAGATATTTCGGGAAGAAGCCGCCCTTGGAGCCGACGGGCACGATAACCGCGTTCTTGACCTGCTGCGCCTTGACCAGACCCAGCACCTCGGTCCGGAAGTCGTCGCGGCGGTCGGACCAGCGCAGGCCACCGCGCGCCACGGGCCCGAATCTCAGGTGAACACCCTCGATGTGCGGGGCCCAGACGAAGATCTCGCGATAGGGTTTGGGCAGGGGCAGGTCGTCGAGCTCGCGCGAGGCGATCTTGATCGAGATATGCGGCTTCGGCGCTCCGTCCGCTCCGACCTGGTAGAAATTGGTCCGCTTGATCGCCCCGATCAGCAGCATCAGGCGGCGCAGCACCCGGTCGTGGTCCAGAGACTTCACGTCCTGGAGGAGGGCCGTGATCTTGGTCACGAGTTCGGCCGTGTCTGCCTCGCGGGTCGCGGCCGCCCCACCGTGGGCGGGATCGAATTTGCAGGCGAACAGGCTGATCAGGGCGCGCGCCACGTCGGGATAGTCGCGCAGGGCTTCTTCCTGCACCGCCTGGGACGGGTCGAGGCCGGTCTGCTGGCGATAGCGGGCCAGGGTCCGCATCAGGGCCGCCTCGCGCCAGTCGACGCCGAGTTCCAGCACCAGACGGTTGAAGCCGTCGCTTTCGGTGGTCCTGTTCCAGACGGCGGTGAAGGCGGTTTCGAACGGCGCCTTCACATCGGCGAAGACCAGGGCCCCGCCGCGTGGATCTTCCAGCAGGAACTCGTGGACGTGAATCTCGGGGTCGCCGACCGGCCTGATCGCGTGACCGAACTCCTCGAGCGTTTTCAGCCCCATGTCGGCCAGGATCGGCAGGACGTCGGACAGCGGCACGGCCGCACCGCGATGATAGAGCTTGAACCGGAACTGGAGTTCGCTGTCGCCTGCGACGCGGAATGCGCGCACGGCGACAGGTTCGCCGTGCCCGGCCCCGGCGTTCAGCCGGTCGATCTCTTGCAGGTCCGCGACGGCTTCAGCGGCGTCATAGCGGTCGCGATATCCGGCCCCGAAGGCCTCGGCCCATTTGGTCGACAGGGCACCAATCTCGGCGTCGGCGATGTCGGCCTCGCGGGCGGCGGTCTCGAACCGGTCGATCCAGCTGCGTCCGGCCTCGGTGATCGCGGCCTCGAGTGCGACCGGATCAGGCGTCGGATGGTCCCCGGGCGTGACGCCCAGGATGTAGTGGACCCGCACCAGCGGCGTGTCCGAAAGCTGCGGATACCAGGCCGAGATGCGCCCACCCCAGGCGCGGGCCAGGATCACGCCGATCCGCTCGCGCACCGAGGCGTCGTACCGCTCGCGCGGGATGAAGGCCAGGACGGAGACGAACCGGTCGAACGGGTCCTTGCGCGTAAAGGTCTTGATCCGGGGCCGGTCATAGAGGTGCAGGATGCCGAGCGAGATCGACAGCAGCTCGTCCTCGGTGATCTGGAACAGCTCATCCCGGGGGTAATTCTCCAGGATGTTCTTCAGCCGCTTTTCGTTGTGGCTGCCCGGGGCCTTGCCTGCCCGTTCAAGGGCGTTGGCCACCTTGCGCCGGACCAGCGGCACCTCGGAGGCGGCACGGTCATAGGCCTCGGCCGTGAACAGGCCGACGAAGCGGGTCTCTCCGGCAGGGCGGCCGTCGTCGCCGTACCGCTTGACCCCAACGTAATCCATATAGGCGCGGCGATGGACCCGGCTGCGCAGATTGGCCTTGGCCACTGTCACCGGTTCGGAAAGATCCATCTGGCGCTTGATCTGGGCGGTCAGGACTGCGGGCTCGGAGGTACGGCGCAGCACGGTTCGCTGGCGATCACGCAGCACGCCGACCCCCTCCGCCACCTGACCCAGGGGTTCTTCGGCCGCATAACCGCCGTCCGACGTGCGGGGATAGGCGTAGTCACGGGCGCCGAGGAAGACGAAATGGTCGTCCCGCATCCAGTTCAGGAAGGCGATGTTCTCGGCCGCGACCTCGGGCGACACCGATCCCGGACAGGCCTGAAGATGGGCGATCGATCGCTCCATCAGGTCGGACATGGCGGTGTGGTCTTCCACCGCCCACCGCACGTCGGTCATGGCCGTCGAAAGCTCGGAGGACAGCACCTCGCGCCGTTCGGCAGGCAGCGGGTCAATCACCACCACGATCGTCGAGATACGCCCGCAGGCCGAGGCGACCACCGGGTGATACAGCGCCCGCACCGACACGCCCGCGTCGGCCATCTCGCCCATCACGCTGTCGACCAGGAAGGGTCGGTCGTCCTGGAGAATCACCACGACGTCATAGGCTGTTGCGCCGTCCGACGAGGCCAGGGGGCGGACTTCGATCGAGGGGTCCTGACCGGCCTTGCGCGTCTCGACGGCGGTCCAGACCGCGCCGAGCAGGGCGGCGAAGGCCGTCACGCCCAGCTCCGGCGTCTCGTCGGCCGCATAGTCCTCGTGGGCCTGGGCCAGGAAGGACCGCGCCGCCTCCCCGTCCGGTCCACCGCTGCCTTGGAAGGCTGTCGCCAGCGCCTCCAGCGAAAACGCCTGAGGGACGGTGCGGAGGTCGCCGGACATGGGCAGTGTCTCTTGGAAAGCGCGGCTCTTGTGGCCGCCTTTGGATGACGACACCGTAGAGCCTCGCAAGGGCTGTGCAAGGCCGGGCGGATTATGCCGCGTCAGAGCCGAGAATATGGCCAGACAAACAAAACCGGACCCGCTTTCGCGAGTCCGGCGATGTTTTTCGACCCCGCCTGTGCGGCAGGCTCGACACGTTTGGTCCTAGAAGCGGTAGCTCATGCCGAGGTTGAAGCCGTGCATCCCGAAGCGCGAGTTCGACCGGATCTGGTCGGTGCCCGTGGTGAAGGGGGCCAGGATGAAGGGATTGGTCGCCGGGGCCGTGCCGGCACCGGTCCGGATCACATAGTCGCCCGCGTCGAGCGAGGTGTAGAGGTATTCGCCGGTCAGGCTCAGGTTCGGAGCCAGGGCGTATTCGACGCCGCCACCCAGTTGATAGCCGTCAGCCTTGTCGTCGTCGGTGCTGGCGCGGAAGGAGTTGGCACCGTTCGAGGTGATGTAGCTGTTGTCCAGCTCGCCGGTCGCGTAGCCGCCCGTCACATAGGCGAGTGCGGGGCCGTAGGCGTAGCCGAGACGGGCGCGGACGGCCGCCAGTTGCTGAAGCGTCCGGGTGAAGGTGTAGTAGGCCGGGGTGGTGCTGAAGCCCGTGACCGAATCTTCCTGGTTCACGAAGCTGTAGTCGACCACGCCGCCGACGACGAAGCTGCCGAGCTGGTAGTCGTAACCGGCGCGGATGCCGCCCTGGGTCCCGCCCGCATCCTCGTCGCAGCCGCTGGCGGCGACGGCGTTCGCGGCGTTGCCGTCACAGAAGCCGGGGCTGAAGGCGTCGGCGCGTGCGGCGCCGGCCAGCAGGACGGGATCGCCAAAGTTGCCGTCCAGGTTACGGTCGAAGCGGATACGCTCGTTGCCTTCGCCGTTCTGCTGGGTGAAGCCGCCGAAAGCGCCGACATAGGGGCCGGTCCAGGTGTCGGGCGTATAGCCCCACATCCCGCTCTGGGCCGATGCGGCGCCAGCGGTGGCGAAGAAGGCCGCGGCGGCGGCGGCGGACAGGAGCGTCTTGGTCGAGCGGTTCATGGCGGTGGCGTATCCCGTGGATCGATGAATGAGGAGAGCGGTCCTGACGGACGCTTGAACGGAGCTACGGCGAAGCTGTTCCCGCGGATGCGTACGGGTTTGGCTCTGCGGAAGGCTGTGCGACCAA
>NZ_JAEMRD010000161.1 GCF_016463485.1 Brevundimonas sp. | reverse complement strand
ATGATGCGCGCCTCGGACGTCTCCTGGTTGGCGATGGAGATCAGGATGAAGGCCTCGTCGGAGGTCACGCCGACGCTGATGAACATCCCGTCGTCGGTCTCCTCATAGACCAGGGTCTTGTCGCCGCCGCGCGCGGGGCGGCGGAAGATCTTGTCCGGGCGGCCGTTTTCGTCGCGGTTGGTCCAGAAGATCCACTCGCTGTCGGGCGAGAAGATGAAGTTCTCGGTCGCGCTCTCGATCGGGTCGGGCAGGACGGCGCCGGTGGCCAGGTCCACAACGTAGATCTTGAAAACCTCGGAGCCTTGCGCGTCCTCGGCATAGGCGAACAGGGCGTGATCGGGGCTGTGCGCGGTCGCCGACACCTCCGAATAGGCCTTGCCCTCGGCCAGGGCGTTGCAGTCCAGCAGCAGTTGCGGCGTCGGGGCGACGATGAAGTTCTTGGTGACCGGTTTGCCGTCCTCGATCCAGCTGCCCTGGCGTTCGACGCGCATGTAGCGGGGGTGCTGCTCGCCGGTCCTGAACTCGGTATAGTATTCCCACGGGCCGTCGGCGGAGGGGACCGACGAATCCGCCTCCTTGATACGGCCCTTCATCTCCTCGAACATGGCGTCCTGAAGCGGCTGCGTCGGGGCCAGCATGGCGGCGCGGTAGGCGTTCTCGGCGGTCAGGTGTTCCCTGACGTCGGCCTTGATCAGCGACGGATCGCGCAGCACGGCCTGCCAGTTGTCGTCCTTCATCCACTGATAGTCGTCGGTGCGGGTCCGGCCCAGCTGGGTGATGGTGACGGGGACCTTCCGGGCGACCGGAGGAACGGGCGGCGTGTTGGGCATCGAGGCTCCGGGTTGGGCGAGCGAGGGTCCGGCCTGGGCGACCACGACGCCGGCGGCGGCCGAGGCGATCAGTTCACGACGATTCATGGGGGCGGACCTTATACTCTGGGACGTGGCGGACCATGGCGAGGGCGGCGAAAGGGGTCAATGCGGTGACGCTCCCGATGGCGGTGACGTGAACTGCCGCGACGTCAATTGCCGGTATCGGGCCGATCGCAATCAGGCCCGGCGTCCCGGTTGACCTTTCGGGACTCGTTCTCTATACGCACCGCTCCGCCGCAGGCTCGACTTGCGGCTCTTTTATTTTGTTTCGCCTCTAGCCTGCGCTCAAGCAGCGAGCCCCGTAATTCCCGCTCAGGCGGGAACGCGCGGCAAGCGTTAGCGCCACCAAGGATGTCCGACCATGAAGGTCCGCAGCTCGCTCAAGTCGCTCAAGACCCGTCACCGCGACTGCAAGGTCGTGCGTCGCAAGGGCGTCGTCTTCGTGATCAACAAGACCGACCCGCGCTTCAAGGCGAAGCAGGGCTGATCTGATTTTTCGCTAACGCGCGGCTCGCGGAGCCGCGCTGCTTGAGCGAAGAACGATCCACAGGCTGCGGACATTGTCCGTGGCCTTTTTCGTATGTGCGGTTGAGCGGCCAGCTGTGGCATGGTTAGCGTCCGGCTCGATTTTTCAGGAGATTTCCCCATGGCCGATGACGCCTCTTTCGACGCCTCGCCAGACGTCCTGAACTCCGCCGCCCAGGGCCGTCTGCGCACCATCATCGAGCGGATCGAGCGTCTCGAAGAGGACAAGGCAGCCATCATGGCCGACATGAAGGAGGTCTTCCTTGAGGCCAAGGGCGAAGGCTATGACGTCAAGATCCTGAGGAAGGTCATCCGCATCAGGAAACAGGACAAGGCCAAGCGCCAGGAAGAGGATGCGATCCTGGACCTGTACCTGTCGGCGCTCGGCGAGATCTGACCCTGAAGCGGACGCCGTTCGATCGGGGTCCACGGCCTGAGGGCGACACGCCGTCGCCCCGGAAAGGCCTGCAACGCAAGACCGGTTTCAAGACCGCCGCATCGGGGCCCGTTTCTTCGGGAATGACCCGGTCCGGCGGTCTTTCCGCATCTGGGCCCAAGGCGAAGGCCGGCGCTCGCCCCAGCCCGTTCGAGGCCGAGCGCAAGGCCAATCAACGCGCGGCGCTGAACGCCCTGAAACGCGCCCGGCGCGCGGCGGACAAGGCGGGCGTGCCCCTGTCGGAGTGGGAAGGCGAGTTCCTGGATTCCGTGTCCGAACGCGTCAAGACCCACGGCCGCGCCTTCGGCGACCCCGAACTCGGCGTCCCCGGCCAGGCCCTCTCGTCGATGCAGGGCCGAAAACTCAAGGAAATCGTCGCAAAGGCGAAGGGGGAGACGCGCAAACGCGAGAGGAAGCCATGACCACCAGACACCGCATCTTCACCACCAGCTTCGCCAGCGTCTATCCGCACTACGTCGCCAAGGCGGAGAAGAAGGGGCGGACGAAGGCGGAGGTGGATGAGATCATCCTGTGGATGACCGGGCTCGATCCGGCGGGGCTGGAGGCGCATCTGGCGGGCAAGACGGATTTCGAGACCTTCTTTGCCCAGGCACCGGCGCTGAATCCGGCGCGGGAGCTGATCACGGGTTCGGTCTGCGGCGTTCGGGTCGAGCAGGTCGAGGACCCGCTGATGCGCGAGATACGCTATCTGGACAAGCTGATCGACGAACTGGCCAAGGGACGGCCGATGGGGAAGATCTTGCGCGGGAAGGGGCGGGCAACCCCCCATACGTCGTCATCCTCGGGCTTGACCCGAGGATCGGACGTGGGGCGAAGACGGACAGCCGAGCGACGCACTGCGGCTAGTGCGCCGCCCCTCCGAACTGCCTGCCGAAGGTCCGGCCCTCGGGTCGAGCCCGAGGGTGACGGAGTGGATTAGAACAGCACCTTGCGCAGGTTGATCCGGATCACCCGTCCCTGGGGGTCCAGGAAGTCGGGCTGGTAGTTGAGCGGAACGTCGCCGGTGGCGCTGCGGACGTTCAGGCGGGTGTCGAACAGGTTGTCGACGCCCAGGCTGATGCGCGTTCCCTTGAGCCAGGGATATTTGGCGAGCAGGCCCGGACGCTGGTTGGCGTCCACGAACACGTTGAGCCCCACCGTGGCCTGGCTGGAGAAGGTCAGGTCCGAGCCGGTCAGGCCGCCGTCGACGCGAGTGCCGTCGCGCCAGTTGGCGTTGACGAACATCCCCATGCCGTTGCGGAACGCACCGCCCTGGACCTGGACCTCGGAGCGGGGCGTGCCGCCGCGCCCGCCGGTGGCACCGCCGTCCAGCTGGTCGATCACGGCCAGGCCGTCGCGGATCAGGATCTCGTCCTGGATCCGGTAGGTATAGTAGACCGACAGGTTGAAGATGCCCTGGCCGGGCTGGAAGGCCGGGCCGCCGCGACCACCGCCGAAGCCGCCGCCGCCGCCACCGCCGCCGGGTCCGCCGCCCTGGATGCGGACCTGAGGACCGCCGCCACCGCCACCGCCGCCGGGACGTCCGCCGCCGCCGCCCATGACCGCGCCCATGACCGCCATCGGGCTGCCGGCCGCAGGCGCGCTGGGCGTACCGAAGGGGCGCGAGAAGTTGAAGCCGGTGCGGACGTCCTGACGCTCGGTCTTGGTATAGTTCAGCGGGCGCGCATCGACCGACAGCAGGGTGCCGGCGGCGTCACGCGTGAACCGCGACGGCAGAGCCGCCTCCAGGTCCGGGGTGATGGTCGGGAAGCCGGTGATGGCGTCGTCGGTCAGGGCATAGGTGTAGGTGCTCTGGAACGACAGGTTCATCGACTGGAACGGCGTCAGGTTGAAGCCCGCGCGCAGCACCTGGCGATTATCGGAGGTCAGGTTCGGATTGCCGCCGGTGATATAGGTGACGTTGACCGTCTGATTGGTGCGGAAATCATAGACCGGGGTGTTGACCGTCGCCAAGACCGGATCGTTCAGCTGGTTGATCGTCGGCGGGCCCTGTTCGTTGGAATAGTTCACATTGAACGAGACGAAGGTCTTGGGCGCCCAGTTGACGCCGGCCCCCAGGGTCCGCAGGCCGCCGAAGTCGGAATATTCGTCGTAGCCGCCGTTCAGGCTGACCGACAGGTCGCCGAAGGCCGGCAGGAACTCGCGCCGCGTGCTGGTCAGGGGCATCGACAGGTTGAACGAGCCATAGGCGCGCTGGCGGTCCAGGTCGGTCTCCGAAGCCACGCCCGAGCGCAGGCTTTCGGACTCGAGGCGACGGGTGTCTAGGCCGAACTTGAAGGTTGATTGCAGGTTGCCCGCCGGGCCGTCCCACAGCCGGCCGGTCAGGACGCCTTCGGTATTGGCGCCCGAGGCCACCGAGCGCGAGGTGTCCGACAGGGGCGTCAGCAAGGCCAGGGGCAGGTCGGCGAAGGGATTGAAGGCCGGATTCCGCTGGTTGATCGCCAGCTGCAGGGCCGAGGCGTCATAGCCGCGCCCGACCGTCGATTCGGTCTCGACATAGTCCATGCTGCCCGACAGGGAGTAGCGCCAGTCGCCCAGGTAGCCGTCGATCAGGAGGGCCGCGTTACCGGTCAGGGTGTCGGTGTTGCGCAGCAGGGCGCTGGGGTCGTCGACGAACCGGTACAGGCGGGTGTCGTTGGCGAAGGGGGTGAAGGGGCTGCCGCCCGGCAGGGTCAGGGCGATGCCAGCCAGACCGCCGAAACCCTCGGTCGAGGTGTCGTCCAGGCTGCCGCTGAGGGTCGCCTTGGTCGTGGTGTTCAGGTCGCGCGCCAGCGAGGCGCGGACTGTGGACTGGTCCCGGCGGGGCAGCAGGGTGCGATAGTCCGACAGGTTGCCGGTGCGCGGCGCATTGGCACCCGCCGCGATCTGGGCGGCGGTCGGGGTTGCGCCGCCCGTGGGCACGGCGGCGACGAGGGCGGCGATGGAGGGCGAGATGGCCGTGCCGTAGGGGCTGCCGCTCAGATTGCCGATCAGGTCGAAGGGCTGTGAGCCCGGTGCGCGGGTGATGTCGCGCTCCGACTCGAACAGGGCCGTGTCGTGCTGGCGCACCACATCGACGTTCCAGCGGTCGGCGGCCTGGACGTTGAAGAAATTGCCAGCCACCTCGCTGGCGAGGCGGCCGCCCTGGCTGGGGCCGCCGGTGCGCAGGTTGACGGACGCCTGACGGAAGGCGGCCTTGATGACGATGTTGACCACGCGTCGATCGGCCGCAAAGCCATAGGTCAGGGCGACCTGTTCGGGCAGGATCTCGGTGCGCTCGATCGCCTCGATCGGAATGCCCTGGATCTCCTGGAAGCCCGAGGTGCGGCGCCCGTTCAGCAGGATGATCGGGCCCTGGTCGCTGCGTCCGCTGGACGACCGGGTCAGGGGTTCGAGGTTGGTCAGCAGTTCGGCGATGTTGGACGCGCCGTAGGCCTTGATCTGGTTGGCATCCAGGACGACGTCGGGCGCGATGTCACCCTGGACGCTGCCGCGCGGCTTGGCCGCCGCGACGCTGTCGAGTTCGCCCAGGTCGACGGCGTCTTCCGGCACGTCTTCGACAGGCGCCGCCTCAGGCTCGGCCGGGGCCTCGATGACCGGCTCCTGGGTCGGTGCGGCCTGGCTGGGGGCAGGCTGTGCGGGGGCCGTCTGGGTCGTCGGAGCGGGCGCAGTCTGGAGCGAACCGGATGCGAGGGCGTACAGGATAGCGGCGGCTATCGTCATGAAATCAGAATCCGGAAACGTGGACGGGGAGGCGATGGGATACGCCGGGTCTTCGAGACCCGCGCATTGAGGCCCCTACAACGCAGGCGTTCGCGTCACCCGTCGGTCCGGAAGGTTACAAATCGGAAATATTACAGCATTCGCTCAGGTTGTTGCCGCGATGCGACACTCGCTCGGGGCCTCAGCCGGCTTCCTTCATCAACCCTTCCAGCCCCTGTTCGCGCACCTTGCGATACAGGGTCGAGCGGCCGATGCCGAGGCGGCGCGCGATCTCGGACATGTGGCCGGCATAGACCTCGATCGCGTGCTGGATCAGGTCGCGCTCGATGTCCTCCAGCGTGCGCAGATGCCCCCGGTCGTCGAGGATGCGGATCGGCTGGTCGGGCAGGGGCGGGAGGTCCACACCGGCGGGGGCAGCGGCCCGTGCCTCGTCCGCCTGACCCGGCGTCGGCGCGGCGACGCCCGAGATCGACGGAAAGTCGTGCGGCTGCAGGTACGGCGCGTCGGCCAGGACCAGGGCGCGATAGACGCTGTTCTCCAGCTGACGCACATTGCCGGGCCAGTCGAAGGCGGTCAGCAGGGCGATGGTCTCGGCCGAGGCCCCGACGACGCGCTTGCCTTCCTCGACATTGAAGCGGGCGATGAAATGCTCGACCAGGGCCGGGATGTCCTCGCGACGTTCGCGCAGGGAAGGGGCCTCGATCGGGAAGACGTTCAGCCGGTAATACAAATCTTCGCGGAAATGGCCGTCCTTGACCTGTTGCGCGGGGTCGCGATTGGTCGCGGAGACGATGCGGACATCGACCTTGACCGAGCGCTTGGATCCCACCGGATCGACCTCGCCCTCCTGAAGCGCCCGCAGCAGCTTGACCTGCATGTCCAGCGGCAGTTCGCCGATCTCGTCCAGAAACAGGGTACCGCCGGTCGCCTCCTGGAACTTGCCCAGATGCTTGTCATGGGCCCCGGTGAAGGCTCCCTTCTCATGCCCGAACAGGATGGATTCGATCAGGTTGGCGGGCAGGGCACCGCAGTTGACCGCCACGAACGGCTTGCCGGCCCGGTCGCTGGCACCGTGCAGGGCGCGGGCGATGACTTCCTTGCCGACGCCGCTTTCGCCGGTGATCAGGACGGGGATGTTGGACTTGGCTGCGCGGGCGCCGAACGCCTTTACCAGACGCATGGGCGGGCTGTCGCCGACCAGGTCGTCGAAGGATGTCCGGCCCCCGACGTGCTTCTTCAGCCGCCCGACCTCCTTGGTCAGCTGGGTCAGTTGGAGGGCGTTCCGGATGCCGACCAGGATGCGTTCGGGGCTGGCGGGCTTGATGAAGAAGTCCTGGGCCCCGGCCTGCATGGCCTTGACCA